>NZ_JBFAYF010000101.1:0-21088 GCF_040681165.1 Actinoplanes sp. NPDC051851
CCGTGAGCCGGGAGCCGGGAGCCGGGAGCCGGGAGCCGGGAGCCGGGAGCCGGGAGCCGGGAGCCGGGAGCCGGGAGCCGGGAGCCGGGAGCCGGGAGCCGGGAGCCGGGAGCCGGGAGCCGGGAGCCGGGAGCCGGGAGCCGGGAGCCGGGAGCCGGGAGCCGGGAGGTCTTCGGTCTTTCCCGGCATTGGCTGGTCTATGACGGTCAACCTGTCGCGGCCGCCTTCGTCCTGGGGCACGACGAACAACTCCGGAGGATGCGGGTCGTCGCGCCGGAAGCTGTCCCCGCCGCCGTCGTGGCCGGTGATCCCTGCTACGACCGACTGATCGCCAGCCGCCCCTTCCGGGCCGCCTACCGGCGTCGGCTGGGCATCACGGACAACCGGATGGTGGTGCTCGTCTCGTCGACGTGGTCGGCCAGTTCACTCTGGGGATCGTGGCCCGAGCTGATCGAACGGCTCGGCGCCGAGTTGCCGGCCGACACGTATCAACTGATGGCGGTACTGCACCCCAACGTCGTACAGGGCCATGGCGGGTATCAGGTCCGTGCCTGGCTAGCCGGTGCCCTGCGCGCCGGATTGATCCTGATCCCGCCGGAACACGGCTGGCAAGCCGGGCTGATCGCGGCCGACATGGTGATCGGCGACCACGGTTCGGTCACCGCGTACGCCTCGGCACTGGGTAAAGCCGTCCTGTTAGGCGCTTTTCCGGATGACGAGGTTGCACCGGGAACCGCCGTACACGAACTCGGGCGACTCGCCGATCGGCTTGATCGCGAGACGCCCTTGCGCCCGCAGATTGAAAAGGCTTGGAACGAGCACCAGCCGTTCAGGTACGCCGAAGTGGCTCGCCTGGCAAGTTCCAGTCCGGGCGAAGCAGCCGATCGGATCCGCACGCTGTTCTACAACGTCCTCGGGCGCAGTGAACCTTGTGGTGAAGCGCTCACCCCGCCGTACTCCGGTACCGGACTCGCCCCGGCGGAAAGGCCGCGCCTAACGGCTGCGCTGGTCCACTGCGTGACAGATACCGCAGCCCAACTGATCACGCTGGAACGTTTCGCTGCCGAACCGAGATCACCGGGAACGGCCCGATCGGGCGTTCGGTCGCACCTCGCCGTACGGCACACCCATCCCGGACGCCGATTGCGCGAACGCGCGGAGGTCCTCACGGCGCCAGCGGACGAGATCAGCGACGTCGACACCTGGCTGAACGCGTCACTCGATGGCAAACCTCATCTACTCGCCGCAGTGACATCCGAACGGTTCGCCATACTCCGGCACCGCCGCTTCGGCGACATCGAGGCCGAAGCCGATGGGGACATCGGCGGAGAGATCATCGCGTCGGCGATGCTGGCGTGGCTGGACACCAAGCCGGTGCCGGATCAACCGATCACGGTCGCGGCCGGGCTTCGCCGGGTGCGCCTCCGCGTCCGCCGCCGATGACGGCATCCCTGCTGTTCGTGCCGTATTCAACGCCGGGACACGTCCATCCGATGCTGCCCGTGATGGCCGAACTGGTGGCAGCCGGGGTCACCGTGCGGGCACTGGTGGGAGACCGGTTCGCGCCCATGATCCGGGCGACCGGAGCTGCCGTGACGGTTTTGGAGGCGGTTCCGGACGTCTTCGTACCGGACGGATTCAGCGGCGCTGGACGTTTTCTGATCGACCGGTCCCGGCGTCCGTTACGCAACGTACGTGCAGCGGGACAACTGGCCCGGGAGCTGCGAACACACCGGCCTGATCTGACGGTCCTCGACCCGATGCTCGGCTGGGCCGACCGCGTGACCCGGCGAACCGGATTCCGGTCGGCGCTCTTCAATACCACCTTCGCCGACGGGCCATTGGTCCGCGCTGCCATCGGCCGCGGATCGGGCCGATACCTGCCGTCCGTGCGCCGTCACTCGCGGCCCGGCCGGCTTGTGCTGGCCCACACCCTGCTCGATCTTCAACCAGCGGCGGAGACGCTGCCCGCGTCCGTGCACCTGGTCGGTCCCCTGATCCGGAGCGACGAACCGGAAGTGCCGCCCGCCGAGAGGGACACTCCGCTGCTGTACGTTTCGCCGGGCACCGTCTTCAGCCGGGCACCGTCGTTCTTCCAGGGCCTCGGCGCAGCGTTCGAGGGGCGGCCATGGCAGGTCGTGGTCGCCACCGGGCCCATCGATCCCGCCCGGCTTCCCCCGATGCCCGCCAACGTACGAATGGCTCGCGACCTCCCGCAGCTGAGCATTCTCCGCCGGTGCTCTGTTTTCCTGACACATGCCGGAATGAACTCGGTGATGGAGGGACTGGCCGCCGGCGTGCCGATGGCGCTGATCCCACGATCAGCCGAGCAGCGCTTCATCGCCGACCAACTGGTCCGCCTCGGCGTCGGCGAATACGCCCTGCTCGATGGTCACGACCCGGCCCGGCTCTACGTCGGCATCACCGAACTGGCCGCCGACCCAGCGGTACGGGCAGCCGCCGTAGCCTGGCGTCACCAGCTCGCCGGTGTGGACGGCCCGGCCCGGGCTGCGGCGTTGCTGACGGCCGAGGCTACGAGGGAAAGTCCCAGCTGCCGCGTAGGTTGACGTCCCGGCGCGAGGCTGCTCCGAACGCCTCGATCGCCTCGGCGAAGGCGGCTCTGGCAACCTGAAACCGGCTGTCGGCACGCTCGTCCAGCTCACCGCCGACACCACGCAACGTGTCGCGGCGCAGGTCTTCGACCAGACTCGCGAACCCGGTCGCCTCACTCTCGACGCGACGCGCCGCGCGGATCACCTTGGATGTCCCTCGATAGCTGATCGCCCGGCCGAGACGACCGATCCGATCGACGAGCGGCCGGGCCTGCACCGGCGCCTCGGATCGGTCCGAGGACCACACCGCAAGGTCATAGAGATCCATGCAGGCGTTCCAGAATTCCAGGTATGCCGCGATGTTCGCCTCGTCCCGCATTCGGATCCGCTGGGCGCGGCCGGTGCCGAAGAGCGTGATCAACACACCGAGGAGACCGGCCACAGGCGCGGCCCACCACGTTTGTCCGGAGGTCATGTCAGGCACCGTACCTACGATCCGCACCGAAACTTTGTATGGTGCAACAGCGGTCGGCGTTCGCATGTGGAGGTTCAGTGGCCAATTCGGCGGCAACACACGTTCCGCACTCTCTGCCGCCCCGCCCGTCGATGGTCGACCGGCGCCCGGAGGTCGACGCCGCGCTGACGAGCGCCGCGGCCCGAGCACGCACGGAGTACGGCTGCCGGATGTGGTTCAGCGGCGAGGCCGGGGTCGGCAAGACCGCGCTGGCCCTCACCGTCGCCTACCGGCTAGCCGATCAGGGCACCGACGGCGAACTGTACGTCGACCTGCGTGGCTCCTCCGCTCACGAGGCCGCCGACGCGTTCGAGGTCCTCGGCATGTTCCTGCGCCAGCTCGGTATCGCCCGCGACGATCTGCCCGAGACCACCCCGAGCCGAGCCGCCCTGTTCCGCACGCTCACCGAGGACAAACGCATCATCCTCGTACTGGACGACGCCGGCGGGCCCGCCCACATCCGGGATCTGCTACCGAACTCGACAAAGGCCGTGGTCATCGCGACCAGCACCGTGGACCACCACGGAATCCTCAACGAGGACTTCGAGCCGTTTCGCACCGAGAGGCTCGATCCCGTCTTCTCCGCAGAGATGCTGACCCGACAGATCGGCGCCGACCGGGTGGCGGCCGAGCCGGATGCCGTCGGTCGGCTGACCGAAGCGTGCGGCCACCTGCCCCTCGGCATCCAGGTCGTGAGCGCGGAACTGCGCCGCAACCCACACCGTCGGCTGGCCGACCTCTCGGCCGCCCTGGAATCCGGCCTCGGCCTGCTGCGGCGCGGTGGCGCTGTGTCGTCGCCGCTGTTCACCCCGGTCAGCTCCGCTCTGCGATCGCTTCCGCCCGATGTCGCGCGAGCGGCCCTGACGTTGTCGCTGCACCAGGGCCCGACGCTGCGGACACGGGTCGCCGCGGCCATGCTCGGCGATACGCCGGACAACACTGGTGCCGTACTCGGGGATCTGGTCCGTGCCGCTCTGTTACAGCAGACACAGGACGGCGGATATCGATTCCGGCCGCTCGTCGCCTGGTTCCTGGAGAACCGGGCCGAGACTGAGCTGCTGCACCCGGTGCGGGCAGCTGCGATCCAGGCCATGGTCACCGAACGCCTCATCTGGACGGCCGGGCTGGCCCGGGCGCTGTGGCCAGACCGCCCGTGGTTCGGCGACGTGTTCGCCACGGTCCCGCCCGCCTTCCCACCAGCCGCGTGGGAACGTGCCGCCGACGAGATCGACCGGGAGTACGACAACATCAAGGCTGCCGTGTCCGCGGCGCTCCGGCATGGACTGCTGACCGACTGCGTTCAGCTCGCGCTGGCCGTCAAGCAGTGGGGCTACGAGACCGGCCGGATCGCCGATCTGGTCGAGGTCATGGATCAGGCGGCGACGGCCGCCGAGGCCCTCGGCGACCCTGCCCTCGCCGCCCAGGTGTACAAGGAACTGGGCACCGCGTACGAGGCGGACGGACGGTTCGACGACGCTGTCGACGCGTTCGGCCGATCCGTCGAACTGGCTCGGATGGCGGGTGATCTGATCACCGTCGCCAGCGGCCTGGAATGGCACGGCATCGTCGCCGGCGAACGCGGCGACTTCGACGGCGCGCGAACCTGGCTGCTCGCCGCTCGGGCGGTCGTCCAGGCGGTCGATTACCCCGCCGACCGCCGCGCCCGAGCCGATGCCCTGCTGTCGATGCATCTCGGGCGCATCCTCGCCGCGATGAACAGTCACGCCGAGGCCGAGCGCGAGGCCTCGGCTGCCCTGCGTTACTTCACCGAGCACCGCGAGCGGGGCAACGTTCTGCGCACCGCCTTGGTACTGAATGACGCCATCGTTCCTCCCGGCCGCACACCGGAGGCCGCCGAGCGGCTCCGGCACGCCCTCGCAGACGCCGACAGCCGCCTGCTGCGGCCCCAGCAGATGCGGGCGTGGCAGGCGGTAGCCGACGCTGAACGCGCCACCGGGAACCCTCAAGCGGCGCTGCTCGCGCTGGCACACGCCGCCGAACTGGCCCGCCTGCTCTCACTGGTGACCGACGAGGTCGATGTTCTGCTGAACGAGGCCG
Organism: Actinoplanes sp. NPDC051851; assembly: GCF_040681165.1. Taxonomy (NCBI): domain Bacteria; kingdom Bacillati; phylum Actinomycetota; class Actinomycetes; order Micromonosporales; family Micromonosporaceae; genus Actinoplanes; species Actinoplanes sp. NPDC051851. Next base: position 5,125 of record NZ_JBFAYF010000101.1, read on the forward strand.
CCCTGCATCACGATCTCGGCGATTCAGCACAGGCCGCCCACCGATTGCATACCGCTCGAGCGCGCGTCATCGCCGCTCTCGGCCCGGGAACCACGCGCACAGACATTCTTCTCAATGTCGCAACCGCTTACGAATCGGTCGGCGACCCGACGGCAGCCGCGAAGTGCCGTACAGAGGCGACCAACGCACACCGACAGCCGCCCATCACCTGGCCCGTCCGGTAACTCCGTGCCAGCCATGCATCTAAGGTCCTGATCGTCGAAGCGGGCTGATCGCGCCGAGCATCTGCGCGAAAACTGCCGGTCGAATCCGGCATCGGCCTCTGCCGCCAGGATGCATAACTGCTCCGCGGTATTTCGGCCACAGTTCGTGGCAGCGTCGATGTCGATGAAGTCCCGCACGGCGGCTCGGTTTCCTGCTCGACGAGTGGGAACAGGTCATCCTCGGGCAGGCGCTGCGAAGCCGGTCGGCCTGACCTGCGCCGGGATCACCAAGGACGGACCGCGCGGCGACGGCGAGATTCACATGGGCACCATGCACCGGTTCAAAGGTCTCGAATACCAGCGGCTGGCGATCATCGGCGTACGCAAGGGTGCGATCCCTCGCCCATACATCGAGCGCTACCGCCGGTCCGACCCGCAACGCTACGAACACGAGCAGCGCAAGGCCCGGTCATTGCTGTTTGTAGCCGCGACCCGAGTCCGCGACGTTCTCGCCGTCAGCTGGCACGGAACACCCAGCCAAATCTTGGACCCAGTGATCACTTACTGACACCCCATGCCTGCTGAGCCGCGCAGGCAAACCCGCATGGCAGACTTGCTTCCATCTGCCAATCCCGGCACAGAATGCCATGACTGGCCGGATGTGACAGTATGGCGGTAGGCTGGCATGCGAGGAGGTCGGTATGGCGAAGGTTTTGGAAGGTCGGCTCTCAAAGGAAGGCCGGGTTGTCATCCCCGCGGACATCCGGCAGGCGCTGGGCCTGGCTGAGGGTGATCGGGTGCAGTTTGTCGTCGAGGACAGCGGCGCCGTTCACCTGACCACTCAGCGCGCGCTGGCAGAGGCCGTATGGGCGCAGAACTCCCGCGTGGTCGACGACGTCGACGATGACGATCGCGACCGTGAGAGCAGCACGGACGCCGCCCGTGTCGCGCGCTGGTTCGACAACGAGGATGAGGACACGGCGTCGATGCCGGGCGATGAGCTGCTGACGCAGCTGTTTACCAAGTGAGTCGGAGGGCCGCTGGGCCGCTGGTCCTTGACGCGTCAGTGATGACCGCATGGATTCTGCAACAGAGCCAGCGGTGGCAGCGGGTCGATCGACTATTCCAGGCGCCTCCCACCGGCCTCGTTGCGCCGGTGCCGGCCCTGGCTGAGGCCATGTACGTCGCCCGGCGTCACGGCAACGGTGCCAGCTACCAACAGCTTCTCGCGGCTTTGACGAGTTTCGGGATCCGGATCGAGCCCAGCACCGAAGCTGATGCGCTCTGGGCCGCTGACCGAATCGCCGAGTCGGAGGCCAACCCGGCCATCTGGACGACCTCGCGGGGTGTCCAGCGCGGCCCCAGTACGTTGTCGCTCGGTGACGGCCTCGTTCTTGCAACGGCACACCGCCTGGGGACCATCGCTCTGACATTCGACGAGGCATGGGCGTACTTCCCCACGATGAAGTTGCCGTCGGCGAGCGCTTGGAAGCTGCCCACCTGAACTGAATCTCAGTTCCACGATCTCCGACGGTCGTCGGCATGCGCAAGGGCACGATCCGCGCCCCGACATCGAGCGCTACCGCCGCTCCGCCGGCCCGGCCAGGAGCCGGGCCGACGGACCTGATTCAACGGCTGCCGCTGAGGCGCGGTAGTGCCCTGCACCTCTCCGGGCTGACGGCCCGCCCGATTCGGCCTTCGATCCGGCGGACCTCGAGCGTCGTGGTCTCGTCCGTGAGCGGAACGAGGTAGACGGTTGACCAGTCGAGGGTCTTGGACATGTCCGCGAGATGCCGGGCGAACCGTGCACGGACGCCAACCGTGGTGGAGCCGACATAGAGGACACGGCCCGACCATGCGCAAACCAGGTAGACCGCATTTCGCGCAGGGACCGGAACCGCTAAATCAAACGGGTAGGGGCCAGCCGTCCCGGCAGGATGGAGCCGATCGCCGGCATAGGCTGCCAACGACGCGAGCCTCTCACGGTTCATGGAGCGGTCTCGACGTCGCCGTCCGAATCCTCGTCGCCCCACGACTCACGGCCGTTTCAACATCATCCGGTGAGGCCGAGGATGGTGAATGGCCTGGTCATGTTCCGGTTGGCCCAGCGGGTGGCTTCGGTGATGTCGGTTCGGCCGGCCAGGCGTAGCGCGTTGATCGCGAGGTTTCGTAGTGAGGCCAGGACGCGGGGGCCGGAGCGGGTGCGCATGTGGGAGTGGTCCCCGCGGTAGCAGGTGTCCCTGATGAAGTGCAGGGACTCGATGGCCCACTGGCCACGGTTGAACGCGGCGATCTCGGCTGGTCCGGTGGTCTCGGCGGGGTGGCTGGTGATGCCGGGTTGCGCTGCGGCGGACTGCTTGCCGTCACTTGCGGTGACGTAACGTTCGATCAGCCAGACTTGGTTGACGTGGGGAAACGGCAGGCCGGATGGGGCGGGCAGGACGCGGATGGTCCGGTGGGTGGTGCGGCCGTGGCCGGTCTCGGTGTTCTCGTAGCCGATCGGGGTGCCGGCCCAGGGCAGGGCGTCGAGGGTGTTGAACAGGGCGGCTCGGTTCTCTTTGACCGGCAGCACGAAGTGCCTGCCTTGCTGGTGGATGAGTTGCGCGGTGGCTTTCACGGTGTGCAGCGCGTCGGCGGTGACGGTCACGTCATGCAGATCGAGGGTCTCGAGGACGGCGCGGGCGGTTTCGGGTTCGCGGGTCTTGGCGCCGTCGGTCGGTGCCTGGGCGATGGTGACTGCGGCCGGGTCCGGGCCGGGCGAGCCGGTCAGGGCGGACAGCAGATGCAGTTGTTCGCCGTCGGCGTTGACGGCGCCGCGTAGGGTTTTGCCGTCCAGGCGTACCTGCACTGGTGTATCGGTGCTGATGGGAGCCTGTGTGCCGGCGTGCTGGGTGGTGGTCCACTCGGCGATCACCGCGTCCAGGACGTCGCCGTCGGTGTCGGTGCAGACCCGCCACAATGTGGAACGCGACGGCCGTCCCGCAGGCCGGGCCTCCGCTCGCAGATACCGGTCGTCGAGGACGTCGGTGGGTACGTCGGTGATCCAGCCGCTGATCGCGGTGTAGCCCTTCAGCCCGGCGACCGTGGCCGCTGCGACCAGCGCGAGCACGACCGCGACCGGATGATCACGGCCCTGGTCGGAGCGGCCGTCGGAAACGGCGAGCAGAAGGTCGAGCAAACCGTGACACGAACGCGTGAACGAGGCGTCCCCGGACAGCGGCACGGGCGACGGATCGGTGATGAGGATGGCAGACTGCGGCACGACGAAGCTCCGGGCGGGACAGATCCTTGAACAAGACCTGGTCTTAACGGAGCTTCGTCCCTATTCGACACGCGACCTGGTGACCGTTACCCATCGTCATGATGATGTTGAAACGGCCGTGGCCGACGATCTGCCACCCGTACCACGAAATGGACGAGGCGGCCGTACATGTGCTCGTCGACCCTGCGGCAACAAGCCAGGCAGGGCGCTCAACAGCGTCGATGGCGCTCGCAAATCCGGTCGTCGCGGGCTCGCCGGCCGAAGCTTCCAGCTATCGGACGACGGCAGGTGGTGCGCGGTGTATCAGTACGACGGAGGCTAAAGAAGTCGCCGCCGGGTTCCGGGGTCTTTCCCCGTTCGGGCCGACGGGATCACGGCGCGCTGTAGTCCGACATCACCTGAGTTCGGGGTGGCTGTCGGGGTCGTAGGGATGCCTGACCTTGTTGATCTCGCGATGCGAGCCTGTGATTGCAAACTGAATCCTCTTCAGAAATGCTGAAGCCACATCGGACAGTCCGATGTGGCTTCGGGTGATGTGAAGGTGGGGGTCTCGGGTTGGGGCTGGCAGTCGTCCGGGATCTCCGCGACCGGCGGGCGCCGGCGACGGCCGAGGAGCTGGCGGACTTCGAGGTAGATGTGCTTGCCGGGTTCGTGTTGGCACGGGCCTCAGCGGGGTTGACCGACGGGACCGTGCGCTGCGACGTGAGCCAGTTGGAGCAGATCCGGGACTGGTTCGGCCGACCGCTGTGGGAGATGGATCCGACCGACGCGGACGAGTACTTCGGCCGGGTGCTCCGCGGCGCGACCTCCGGCACGCGGCTCGCGAGGTCACAGGCGCTGCGGACGTACTTCGCGTTCCTGGAGCTGCGGTTCCAGGCGCAGATGCACACGCTGACCGGGCGGGTGGTGACCTGCCCGATCGACGAGGTCAACCGGCCGCGCGGGCGCAAGGACGCCATGCTGCGGATCCCGCCGGACGAGGCGGAGATCCAGACCTTGTTCTCCGCCTGGGCGGCAGGGCTGGCGTCCTGCCGCAAGTTCGCGCCGACGGCCCGCAACTACACGGCCGCACGGCTGATGGCCGATGTCGGGTTGCGGGTCAACGAGGCCCGCAACCTGGACCTCGACGACATCAAGTGGGGTCTCGGCCCGTTCGGCAAACTCCACGTCCGCATCGGGAAGGGCTCGAACGGATCCGGCCCGCGCGAACGCATGGTGCCGCTGATCAACGACGCGGGACGCACGCTGCGCTGGTACATCGAGGACGTGTGGGCCCAGTTCGGCGGCGACCACCGGTCGCCGCGGGCCCCGCTGTTCCCGTCCGAGCGGCGATCGCTCGCCAGAGTCGGCTACGAACCGCTGCGCGCCGGTCTGGCAACGGCGGTTGCTGAATATCTGCCCGCCTGGTCGGAGAAGCTGACACCCCATGTGCTGCGGCACTACTGCGCGTCACAGATGTACCTGAACGGCGTCGATCTGATCGCGATCCAGGAGCTGCTGGGCCATGCCTGGGTCGCCACGACGATGAAGTACGTTCACGTGCACCGGACCCGCATCGAGCAGGCGTGGCTCGACGGGCAACGCCGCGCCGCGCGACGACTGGAAGGGCTCGCCTGAAATGCGCTGGAACATGCGCCTGGTCGCGGCGCAGCGCGGCATCTGGAAAGCGTCCGACCTGCTGCGGCTGTTCGCCGAGCACGGCTTGGTCATCTCGGCCGGGAAGATGTCCGGCCTGTGGTCCGGTAAACCGGTCACGATCAAGCTCGCCGACCTCGACGTCATCTGCGTAGCGCTCGGCTGTCGGGTCGGTGACCTGCTGATTCCTGAACCGGAGATGGTGGCGCGGCCAGGTCAGGAGACCGCCAGACCGGCTGCGGACGCCACCACGCCCACCGACGTCCGTGCCGTGGTCCCGCGGCGGCGCGACGGCCGCTCGTTGCCGCCGCTCTGATCGGTGGGCGCCCGCGATCACGACGGCACCTGGACGCCGCGCACGATCACCAGTTGTGTGGGCTGCCTGGCCTGGGGCCTGACCTACGCCCAGGGCGTCTGCCTGGCCTGCTACAACTTCGCCGCCCCGTCCAGAGGACACCTCGTCGGCGCGTGCGCGGCCTGCAATCGGACGACCAGGCTGAAGAAGGACTACTGCCGGCTGTGTTGGTGCCAGGCCCGTGACGAGCGCGAACACCTGGCCGAAGACGCCCGGTCAGCGGTCGTGCTGGCCCCGTACCTCGACGGCATCCGCTGGCAGCAACTGTTCCTGAGCATCAGCGACCGCCGGTTGCCGCCGCCACGCACGGCCCCGCGCCGTTACGGCGTCAAAGGCCGCCCGCGCAAGCAGGCCCCGCCTCCCGCAGCCCGACCGGTGAGCACCTGGCAGCAACCGGCGCTGCTGCCGCCGGGCCCGCGCGACTGCCTGAACGCGGTCATCGACCTGCGCACCGGGCCGCCGCCGGACAACCCGTGGCTGGCCTGGGCACTACACCTCGCCCACACCACCGCCGAGGCGCGCGGCTGGCGACCCACCGCGCAACGCGCCATGCAGCGGGTCCTTGTCCGGCTGTTCGCCGACTACCGCGAACCGGACCGCATCCGGGCCAGCGACCTCGGTCCCCTCACCGCCCAGTACTTCATCAACGTCGACCACGTGATCGAGATCCTCGCGGCGATGGATGTCCTCCAGGACGATCGCCCGGCCGCCCTGGAGAACCTGATGGCCGCCAAGGTGGCCGACCTTCCGGACGCCTGGCGTCACGACCTGCTCACCTGGGCACGCCTGCTGCGTGACGGAGGTCCTCGCCACCGACCCCGCGACCAGCAGACCGTCCGCGCCTACCTCGGCATCGCGGTAGATGCCGCCATGAACTGGCCGCAACGCGGCCACCTGCGCGAAGTCATCCGCGACGATGTCCTCACCTACCTCGGCACGCTCCGGGGAACGCGCAGGGAGAGCGCCGTTACCGCGCTACGCGCGCTGTTCCGGTGGGCCAGACAGCACAAGCTGATCTTCCGGAACCCGACCCACGCGATCTCGATTCCCGCCGTCCCGGACCCGATCTGGCAGCCGTTACGCGCTGATGAGATCACCGCCAGCGTCACCGCGGCGACCACCCCGCAGGCCAGGCTCTGCGTGATCCTCGCGGCCGTCCACGCCGCGAGGCCGGGTCAGATCCGTGCGTTGCACCTCGACGACGTCGATCTCGCCAAGCGGCGGATCACCATCGCCGGAAACAGCCGTCCGCTCGACGAGCTCACCACCCACGCCCTGCTCGACTGGCTGACCCACCGTCGCGAACGCTGGCCGGGCACGGCCAACCCGCACCTACTGGTCAGCGCAGCGAGCGCGCTGGGCCATGCCCCGGTCAGCGCGACCTGGATCCTGAACCTGCGGGGCCTACCGGGCACCCTCGAACGATTACGCATCGACCGCCAGCTCGAGGAAGCCATCACCGCCGACGCCGACCCGCTGCACCTGGCCGCCGTCTTCGGCTTCAGTGAAGGCACCGCGATCCGGTGGGCCACCAACGCGCGTCACCTGCTCAACGAGCCCTCCACCCGCGTCCCGTGATCCGGCCGCCTGTGCGCCTTGCCTGACTCGTCAGTAGCCGCCATCCGCTGCCGACGTCATGGCGGCCGAGAACTCGCCGCGCTCGCGGGCGGCGAAGTCGTCGAGGATGGCTTCGGTGGCGGTCGCGCCGAACCGGGTCGCGCCGGCCTCGTGCAACGTGAGCAGCGTGTCGAGACTGCGGACTCCACCGGCAGCCTTGACCTGGACGTGCGGGGACACGGCGGCGCGCATCAGCTGGATGTCGGCCAGAGTGGCGCCGCCCGGGGCGAACCCGGTGCTGGTCTTGACGAAGTGGGCGCCCGCCTGCTCGGTGACTCGGCAGCCGAGCGTCTTCTCCTCGTCGGTGAGGTAGGCGTTCTCCAGGATCACCTTGACCACCCGGCCGCCCGCGGCGGCGACGACTGCGGCGATGTCGTCGAGCACGTAGCCGGTGTCGCCATCGCGCAGCCGACCGATGTGCAGGACCATGTCGATCTCGTCCGCACCGGCCTCGACCAGCGCGCGAGTCTCGGCAGCCTTGATCGCAGTGCGGGCGTCGCCGTGCGGGAACCCGGCCACCGTCCCGACCAGGACCCCGGTGCCCGCCAGCGCGCCCGCCGCGAGTTCGACGTCAGACGGGCGGACGCAGACCGAGGCGACCTCGCGCCGAGCGGCGATCTCACAGCCGCGCCGGACGTCGTCGAGGGTCAGTTCGGGCCGCAGCAGCGAGTGGTCGATCATCTTGGCGATCTTCATCGGGTTTCTCCTGTTCGGGGTGGCTGCACGTCGAAGGTGACGTGCAGGTCGTAGCGTTCGCCGACGTAGCGGCTGACGGTGTACTCCAGCGGGGCCGAGTGCTGGTCCACGATGAGACGGGTCTCGACCAGCAGCGGCTCGTCCGCCGGGACGTGCAGCAGCTCTCCATCGGCGCCGGCCCGCTGCGCGGTCAGCCGCGACGAACCCAGCGTCGGCCGAAGACCCCTCTCATGCAGGGCACGGTGCAGCGAACCGACTTCCAGATCGAGGTCGAGCAAGGAGCTCAGATGCGAGGGGAAGCAGGCGTACTCGACGGCAAGCGGAACCTGATCCGCCAGCCGCACCCGCACGATCGAGACCACCTGCGGCGCCACCGCGGTCAACTGCAACGCCACAGCCTCCTCGGCAGACGCCGCCCGCACCTCCGCTTCCACCAGGCGTGACGCCGGAATACGGCCCCAGCTACGCACCTGGTCCTGGAAGCTCATCAACGTCCCAGCGGCACGCGGCTCGGGCCGCTGCCGCACGAACGTGCCACGCCCCTGGATCCGCTCGATAAGACCGTCGGACTCCAGGGCGTTGAGCGCCGCCCGCACGGTCATCCGGGCGACCCCGAACTCCTCAGCCAGCACCGACTCCGCAGGCACCACGTCACCCGGCCGCGCGCGGGCCAGGCGGGTCCGCAACTCGCGTTCGATGCGTACGTACAACGGCGCCTTAGCCATCAGTCCTCCAGGTCGTCTAGACAACCTAGAAGATGGCACGAGCCCGTGGCCATCGTCAACCAGACCGTGAGCCACCGCACCAGCTAGAAGCCCAGATGATCGACCGCTAGCCGGTACGACTCGACCCGCTCACGAGGATCGCCGCACGCGACGGATGGCGCCCCTTCCCCGCCGATCGCTAACCGGCCAGGCCACCCTCACGAGCGCTACCTCGACCACCCCGGTCGCCTCGAACCCGGGTATCCAGGTGGCATGATGAGCCCATCGGACACCCGGGTTCGCCGCACGAACACCCGGGTTCGCCGGAACCCGCGGAACTTCAGGATTTCCTGTGCAGGAGAACTTTCTCGGGTACGCCGGAAAGGCGGGCATGCCGGTGGACGATGAGGACCGGGCCCGGGTGGCGGCGGCGAGTCAGGTACGGCGGGCGTTGTCGCCGCAGGGCGGGTGGCAGCCGATGATCGAGCGCCTGGTGCGGCTGGTTACCTTCGCCGCTGAAGCGCCGGTGGGGTTCGCCTCGCTGGTGACGTCCGGTCAGCACATGGTGCTGGCCGGTGAGGGCTTGGACGGGGTGCGGCCGGGTGATGATCTGCCGTTGCCGGCGCTGATGTGTCAGGAGCTGGCGGCTACCGGAGTGCCGTTGATCGTGGAGGACACCGCCGCCGATGGCCGGTTCCTCTGGTGCGATTCCGATCGGGTGGCCGCGTGTGCGGCGTTTCCGGTCCGGGATCGGGTCGGTGAGGTGGTCGCGGTGCTCGGGGCCGCCGCGCCATGGCCGGTCGTCTGGTCGCCCCGACAGCTGACGGCGATCGACACCGGGGCTCAGATGCTCGCCGACTGGCTCCTCGGGGCCACGTCGGTCGTGTCTCGGCTCCGGGCGTAGGCCGCGATGGCCGAACACCCTGCAGGATCGGCTGGGTATGGCCTGGACCAGTATCTACGGCGGGCCGGTCACGAGTTGCGGACCCCGTTGACCTCGATCGTCGCCTCCGCGAGCATCCTGGCGCTGTCCGCCGATCTGCCTGCCGAGGCAGGCCGGTTCGTGGAGGTGATCGCCCGCAACAGCCGCCGGCTGGCCGATGTCATCGACGCGTTGCTTGACCTGGCCGCCCTCGACCACGACGTGGCGGTGCTGCGGCCGGTCCGTCTCGATCTGGCCGACATGGTGCGCATGGCGGTGGCCGGGCTACCCGCGGACCGGCAGGTCAGCGTGAACCTGCCCGCTGTGCTGCCCCTCGATGCCGATGCTGGTCGGCTCGCACAGGTCCTCGCGGCCTTGCGGGACAACGCTGTCGCGTTCACCCGGCCCGGCGACAGCATCGCGGTCGGTCTCACCACGGTCGGCCCGTTCGCCGAGCTCGTCATCGCCGACACCGGGATCGGGGTGCCCGAGGAGGAGTTCCCGCTGGTGTTCGAGCCGTTGCACCGCAGTAGCCGGGCCGACGAGCAGCAGATCCCGGGTGTAGGTCTCGGTTTGCCGATCAGTCGGCGGATCGCCGAGCTGCATCACGGCACGCTCGATCTGCTACCGACGGCCGGCGGCGGGGTCGCGGCGGTGCTGTGCCTGCCGTTGCCGCAGGGGCCGGCCCGTTCAGACGGCGGGTTCGACGTGGCGCAGGCGGTGGGCGGGAACACCGGCGGCGCTGAGTCGCGCGGCGATGGCCGGGGTTGAGTGGTCGAGGAACACGGCGACGTGGTGGTCGTCGCCGAGGTGGCAGGCGGCGGCGAGGGTGCCCAGGTTGATCGGGTCGAGGTCACGCAGGTCGTCCAAATCGATGACCAGACGCAGCGGCCGCCGGCGACGGACCGCGTCCACGAGGGTCCGCTGCAGGGTGACGGCGTCACCGGCGTCGAGGACACCGTGGGGGTGGACGACGAGGGTCCCGTCGGGGAGGGTCTCGAGAGTGACTGTCGCGCTGCTCATTGCGCTGCCTTCCGTCATCCACGATTTGGCGGACGGTCAGGTTATGACCACCTGCCCGATACGTCGACCCGACCGCCAGGGGAGCCCGCTCTCTGCGCCCCGGCTGGACTGGCACATCTCCAGGGTGACCAGCTCGGCCATCGCCCACAACCGGAGTGCCGTATCAATACCCGAGTGAGCGAATCGCGCTGAATGATCTATACCGGACCCGGCACCGTGACGCTCGCCGGGTCCGGGCAGTGGGCGTGGACGACCCTCGCGAGGCGTTCCGCGCTGGCCGCGATCTGCAGGATCACCTCGAGGCGCTCGCCGGGCTCGATCGCGCGGGCGTCGGTCAACCGGCCGCGTAGCCGGTGCAGCTCGACGAGGTGAGCGTCGAGCGCGGTGACCACCTCCGCGTGCACCCTGACCTCCGCGACGACGCTGCGACGTTCTTCGTGCTCTCCGTACGGGTTGCCGGGCTCCGGGGCGGACCCCGGGTCAACGGTAGGCAGCCGTGCAGGTGCCCGGCCGGGACTTGGGCAGATCAGGTCTGCGCGGCGTCCCGGACCAGTCGCACTACCACGCCCCGCGGCCGGGCAGTGGGCCTGTCATCTGTGCTGCCGGTGGCGACGAAGGGCCGGGGCACTGACGCGTGCTTCGGGCGCGGCTGCTGGGGTTGTGCCCACCGTCTGCTCAGATGTTGCTGGTGTGAGTGATGTAGAGCAGTGCGGTGTCGTCGTTGTTCCTGGCGTCGTCGTGTTGGACGGCGGCGAGGAGGGTGTCGATGTATTCGACCGGGTCGGTGATGGCGGTGAGGTGTCCAGCGAGGTCGATGAAGCGTTCTTCGCCCAGGCGGGTGCCGTCGGCGGAGAAGCCTTCGAAGGCGCCGTCGGTGTAGAGCAGGAGCCCGGCGCCGGGTGGTAGCGCGATGGTGCTTTCGTGCCAGCGTCCGCGGCCGGGGAACATGCCCAGGCTCAGGCCGTTGCGGATGTCGGCCGGCCGGGCCGCTCCGGGGGTGATGATCAGGGGTGGTGGGTGTCCGGCGCTGGTGAGGACGATCTGATGGCGGTCGGCTTCGATGCGGGCGCCGCAGACGGTGGCGAACATGCCGTCGTGGGGGCGTTCGGCGACCAGGACGTCTTCGAGTAGCCGCATCCGTTCGGTTTTGGGGATGCCGGCCAGGGTGAGGGTGCGCCAGCCGACGCGCAGGGCGACGCCCATGGCGGCCTCGTCGGGGCCGCTGCCGCAGACGTCGCCGATCACCGCGTGGACCGCGCCGTCGGATGATTGCACGACGTCGTAGAAGTCGCCGCCGAGCAGGGAGCGTTGCCGGCCCGGTACGTAGCGGCTGACCAGCCGTACGGCGGGGTCGGCGAGGATGGGTTTGGGGAGCAGGCCGCGCTGGAGGCGGACGTTCTCGTTGGCCAGCAGACGGCTGTCGCGCAGGCCGCGTTCGGCGTTCTGGGCTCGTTTGCGGTGGATCGCGTACCGGATGGTGCGACCGAGGACGGTGTCGTCGATCTGACCTTTGACCAGGTAATCCTGGGCTCCGGCGGTGACCGCGGTCGCGGCGATGGCGGCGTTGTCGAGGCCGGTCAGCACCAGGACCGCGGTCTGCGGCCACCGGTCGAGGACCTGATGCAGCGCGTCGAGTCCCTGCGCGTCGGGCAGGTGCAGATCGAGCAGCACCGCGTCGGGAGCGTGCGACGCGCCGAGCGCCTGGCCCAGGGTGGTGGCCACGTCGAGATGAGCGGCGACGTCGCTGTCACCCAGGTATTCGCGGACCAGCAGAATATCGCCGGGGTCGTCCTCGATGAGCAGCAGCGTGTACCCGGACGAGAGCTGGTCGGTGCCGTCCGGATGCGGCGCCGCCACGCCACGGCGCTGTGGCTCCGCGCTCGTTCTGCGGTCAACGCTGGTCATCGGCGCTCCGGTCCTGAGCGGGCCGCCGCACTCGATCGGCGTCGTGTCACCGTCGCCTCCACCATCCGACGATGGGGCCAGTATGCCGCAATCTGCGGGTTACGGCCGAGGCCGGTTTCCCCTATCGAGGAGCACCCGGCAAAGGACGGACGGTGCGCCGATGCCGCGCCGTCGGCCATCGCGCCTCGCGGCACACCTGTCAGGCCGGCACCTAGGTCAGGCGGCGTCCGCGCCGATGTGACGGCGCATCTTGGTCAGAGCCCGGGCGAGCAGGCGGGAGACGTGCATCTGGGAGACGCCGACCTGCTCGGCGATCTCGGTCTGGGTGAGGTTGCCGTAGAACCGCAGTGTGATGATCTTCTGCTCGCGCTCGTCGAGGCAGGCCAGGGCCGGTCCGAGGGAGACGCGCAACTCGACGTGTTCGAAGCTGGTGTCCTGCTCGCCCAGGGTGTCGCCGAGCGTGGTGTTGCTCTCTGCGGTGACCGGAGTCGAAAGGCTGGTGGAGTTGTAGGCGCGGGCGCCCTCCAGGCCTTCGAGGACCTCTTCCTCGGAGATCTCGAGGTGGGCGGCGATGTCGGCCACCGTGGGGGAACGGTCCAGCGTGTGAGTGAGGGTGCTGTTGGCCGCGGTGATGGCCAGGCGTAGCTCCTGCAGCCGGCGCGGGACCCGGATCGACCAGGTGCGGTCGCGGAAGTGCCGCTTCAGCTCGCCGATAATGGTCGGGATGGCGAACCCGGCGAACTCCACACCGCGCTCGGCGTCGTACCGGTCGATGGCTTTGATCAGCCCGATCACGGCGACCTGCTGGAGATCGTCGTACGGCTCGTTGCGGCCCGAATAGCGGCGGGCCAGGTGACCGGCGAGCGGCAGCCACGCCTCGATCGCCTTAGCGCGCAGATCCGTCTTCGAGGGGCGCCCTGCCGGGAGGGCGGCCATGGCGTTCACCAGTTCGGTCCCCACGTCAGGACCCGTGGTGGCGTCGGCGGTGGTCTCGGACGGGGCGGAGACAGCAACGGCGGTCATGGCACTCCCTGCGCTCGCTGCCGGCTCAGGCAGGCAATCATCCGACGACGCGGTAATCCCGGGTCTGGAGTCGGCACCCGGGGAAACCGGTTGACGACTGTTTCCCGTGCCGGGGTGGCCGTAAACCCGCTCGATAGGGGTAGCGGTGGCGCTGTGCGCCGGCACTACGGCGGGTGGGACATTCTGGTGTTGATCAAGACTGGTCCTTGACCATGGGCAGTAGCCGCGAACGTGAGGGAACAGTGCGGGCGCTCACGTAATTGATCTGGGGTCGGCTCACGTTATTGGTCTGGCCTGGGTTTATGTGGTGTGCCCTGTGCGGCGTGGGTGTTGGCGGCGGATCTGGTCGGTGTGGCCGGTGATGGTGTCGATTTGCGCGGCGAGCTCGGGGTGGTCGGGCAGGTGTTGGTGGGTCGCGGCGAGGAGATCGGGCAGGGCGGTCGCGTCGGTGTCGCCGAGGGCGTGGTGTAGCTGGGCGAGGTCGGTGGTGGCGGCGGCGTCGAGGTCGGTCAGGGCGGTGATCTGGCCGGCGAGGCGGCGTAGGTCGGCGGCGTTGTTGTTGGCCCATTGGTCGACGGCGCGGTTGCCAGCACGGCGGTCGCGTTCGGCTTGCACGCGCTCGTCGCGGGTGGCGTCCGGTTGGCCGGCGGGGCCGGCGGTGCTGCGCAGGTAGCGGCGTTCGGCGGCTTGGCGGCTGGCCACTCCCAGGGCGGGCGCGAGGGCTTGCCAGGAGATCCCGGCGGCGCGGGCGGCGGCGATCAGCACGGGTTCGAGGCCGGCCAGTTCGATCTGGGCTCGGCGCAGCAGGACCAGGGCGTCGAGCAGGTCGGCGCTGCTGGTCGGGTTGTCGGCGGCGGGCTGCGCAACCGCCCGCGCGGTGGCGGCGACCGCGGCGACGACGTCGGCGAGATCGTGGCGTTCGGGCGGTGGGCCTGTGCTGGTGGCGGGCGTGTCGGGCATGCGTCCCCTTCCAGTCTCGCGTCATCTTTTCGATGACCAACTGCTTGTCATCGCTGCGATGACGTGTTAGAAACACGGTATCGCGCATTGACCATCAAGTCGAGACCGCAGGAGGTGGAAACCATGTTGATGCGCAGCGAACCCTTCACCGAGGTCAACCGGCTCGCCCAGCAGCTGTTCGGGGTGCCGTCGACCGGGACCTGGTCACGTCCGACGGCGATGCCTGCCGACGCGTATCGCAACGGCGACGAGTTCGTGCTCGCGTTCGACCTGCCCGGGGTCGACGCCGACGCGATCGACATCGACGTGGAACGCAACGTGCTGACCGTCCGCGCCGAGCGCCGCCCGATCGACCTGGGCGAGCAGGCCACGGTCCAGCTGAGCGAACGCCCGCTGGGAGTGTTCTCCCGGCAGTTGTTCCTCGGCGACGCGCTGGACACCGACCACATCGACGCCGCCTATGACAACGGGGTGCTGGTGGTGCGGATCCCGATCGCGGAGAAGGCCAAGCCCCGCAAGATCAGCGTGGCCGGCCGCGACCACACCGAACAGAAGGTGATTACCGGCTGATCTGGCGGTTCGCCAGGCCAGCTCCCTCCCCAGTAAGAACCGGACGTGGCGGGTGGTGACCGGCATGACCAACGATCCCGTAGCGCAGGCGGGTACCGCGTTGTCCCCCGAGTGGGACCGCGGCTTCGACGAAGCGTTCACCGAACTCATCTGTGGCGACCCCGACCTGGTCCGCGCCGAGTTCGACGCCCTGATCGGCGCCAGCTTCGACGAACCGCCGCCCCCGGCACCACCCGCCCCGTCCGCCGCCCAGCCGGCACCCTGCCCGCCGCAACCGGACACCTCGCCGACACCAGCGGCAAACGACGGGCGCCCGCCCGGCGCCATCGGCAACAACCCACGATCACCGCCCTGAACCTCCCAGTAGCGAGGGCCCGGCCCGGCGGAAGTACCCCGCCCCGGACATCGTCAGCTCCCCCGAACGGCCGGCACGTCCCCGAGCCGGATCCCACCTCCCCACCGCGCCCTTGGGCCGACACGGCGAACGAGAAAGGAGGGTAGAACGCGATACCAAGATCGAGATCGAGCACGCGGCCCCAGCCGCCAAACCCGGACGCGATAGCTCGGTGGACAAGCCGATGCCGAGGAGGGTCGACGCTGTCTTCCTCGGCATCGGCTGATCGGCGCCAGCTGCATCGCATGGTCGATGGCCACGGCTCGTCGATCGCCGCCGGTTCGCCCGGCCCCGTCTCGCCTGCTAGAAGGGCGGCTGTCCGGTTTCGGGGGTGCGTGGTTTTTTGGTTGCGGTGTCCATTCGTCGATGTCGTCGGGCCAGGGAGCGACGCGGCCTTGGTCGTCCCAGAAGCCGGTTTCGATGTTGTCGGCGAACAGGGCGGCGTTGCCGAAGCTGGGTATCGGTCAGATGCGGGAACCACTACTTGACCAGCGGTTCCCAGTCCGCCTGGCTCAACGGCGGTGTCCCACCCGGCACGAACCCCGCCGCGATCGCCGGCTCGACATACCGCCGGATCGTTCCCCGAGCCACACCCAGCGAGGTGGAGTCCCTGATAGTGGTGTAACGCGGTTGGCGTGATCGTCGGACATCCTGTCCGGCATAGAACGCGGCCATCGCGTGATCTTTCGAGCGAA
>NZ_JBFAYF010000102.1:0-21086 GCF_040681165.1 Actinoplanes sp. NPDC051851
GCGGGGGGGGGGGGGGGGGGGGGGGGGCCGCGGCGAGCCGGGCGGCCCCCCCCCCCCCCCGCCAGCCGAGAACAGCGCGGGCCGAGAGCAGCAGCCAGCGGGCCGACCGGGGCCAGCCGGACGAGCGGGCCAGCCAGACAGGGCCAGACAGGGCCGGGCGGGGCCAGCCGGGCGGGGCCAGCCGGGCGGGGCCAGCCAGACAGGGCCAGACAGGGCCGGGCGGGCGGGCCGAGCAGGCGGGCGGGTTAGGCGGCGAAGAGGGCGGGGCGGTCGCGGGAGAGGATGTGCTTGAGCTTGATCAGGGAGCGGCGGGTTTGGCTCTTGACCACCGTTACCGGGACGTTCAGCTCGGCGGCGACCTGTTCGACGCTGTGGTCGGCGAAGTAGCGCAGGACCACTATCGCGCGGTCGCGGTCGGGCAGGCGGCCCAGGGCCTCGAACATGGTGATGCGGAGTTCGGGGCTCATCGAGTATGCCGGCTCGCGCAGTTCGCCCGGCGTGGACTCCGTGGAGCTGCGGCGACGGCGGTGGTCCAGGTATGTCCGGAGGAGCACCTTATGGGCGTACGCCGGGAGGTTGTCGCTGTCGGTCGCCCTCTCCCAGCTCAGGAAGA
Source organism: Actinoplanes sp. NPDC051851 (assembly GCF_040681165.1). NCBI lineage: Bacteria > Bacillati > Actinomycetota > Actinomycetes > Micromonosporales > Micromonosporaceae > Actinoplanes > Actinoplanes sp. NPDC051851. Next base: position 614 of record NZ_JBFAYF010000102.1, read on the forward strand.
GCTTGGTGAGCGTGGTCTGGGTCAGGTCCTGGGCCAGGTGCCAGTCGCGGCAGAGCTGGAACGCGCTGCTGTGCAACCGGGGCGAGGTGGCGTCGGCGAAGCGCACGAAGTCGTCACGATGCTCGGGCGCCGCCACGTAGGAGTCGAGCCCGGCGGCCGCGAAGGAGTCCGGCGCCGCGGAGGAGTCCGGCACCGCGGAGGAGTCCGGCACCGCGGAGGAGTCCGGCGGGACGGCGGCCGCGGCAGGGGAGTCAGGGGTGGAGGGCGCCGCAAAACAGGAGTCGAGGGTGCCCGCTGGTGGGTCGAGGAGCTTAAGCATGACCGGGTGTCGCCTTCTCTCGCCACGGCGACATCGGGTGTCACTGTGGACCGTCTCCGTTCCGCGCGTGGGCCAAAGTACGCGCTCCGCCCCCTGCGGTGGGGGCGGACAGTGACACTGGCACGCAATAGGTAGAGATGGCTCGGAAGTGCCTATGAGCGCGCTGTGATCGGCCCCGCCAACGCGCTTCGTAACGGTCCCGCCTTGGACGCCGCCTCTGCCACCTCGGCTTCGGGGTCACTGTCTGCGGTTATGCCGCCACCGGCCCATGCGTGCACCCGTTCGCCGTCGGTCGCCACTGTACGGATAGTGAGCCCTAGGTCGAGATGGTCACGGCCGATCCAGCCGAGCGCGCCCATGCTGACGCCGCGGCCGACCGGTTCCAGCGCGGCGATCTCGGCGAGCGCGGCCAGCTTCGGCGCACCCGTCACCGATCCGCCGGGGCAGACCGCCCGCAGCAGGTCCGCCAGCCCGACGTCCCCGTCCAGCGAAGCCGACACTTCGGATTCCGCCTGCCAAAGACCACACCATTCCCGTACGGCGAAAAGCTCATCGACACGCACGGGGCCGGTTCCGGGCAGCCGCGCCAGGTCGTTGCGCTCCAGGTCGACGATCATCACGTGCTCGGCCCGCTCCTTGGCCGAGGCGAGCAGTTCGCGACGTCCCGCCGCGGTCGCCGGCCGGGTGCCCTTGATCGGCCGGGTCACCACCCGCCCGCCCCGCACCTCGACGAGCGTCTCCGGCGACGCGGTCGCCAAGGCCCAGGCGCCGGAGCGACCGAGACCGTTCAGGACGCCGCCGTACCGGGCGCCGGGCAGTCCCGCGACCCGGAGCAGCGCCGCGGCCGGATCACCCGTGTACGGCGCCGACGCGTGCCCGACGACGTTGGCCTGATAGACGTCGCCCCGCCCGATCGCGTCCCGCACCCGCCGCACGGCCCGCGCGTGCTCCCCGGGCGTCCACGAGGCCCGCCACTCCCCCAGCTTCCATTCCCCCGCCTTCCATTCCCCCAGCTTCCATTCAGGCTCGTCCGGTACAGCGCCGGGCGCCGCCGATGGCGTCACCCGCCGGGCCGACACCTGAGCCGATGAATCCGGTAGGACCGCACGATCGCGGCCTCCCGGCGGCCACGACTGTCCGGTTTGCGCATCAAATCTGCCGCTTCCGGACAGCGGGCGACCCGCTCCGTGTGCGTAGATGACCAGGTAGACGTCGGGTATGTCCGGCACCGGGCTGGGGGCACCGAGGACACCGCCTGCCATCACGCATCCGGCATCAGCCGACACGTAGAGTGCCGCTCCGCAGATGCTGCCATCGCCGATCGGGTGTTTTTTGTCATCCGTTCGGCCAAGATTCCGCACCGGTAGTCCGTTGTCGGCGAGGAAACCCGCCAGAAGCTCGGCGGGGTCACCGGGATCACCCCGGTACCACCGAAACGTACGTAACGCATGGTGACGGGCGTGGCAGGCCGTCGGAGCGGCCGGCGGGGCCCCGAACGGAGGTGGCGGAGAGTGGTCGCCGGGCCCTTGCGCGTGGACTATTCGATGTGTGGAGACACGCTCGTACGCCGTCACCGATGTGCACCGGTGTCGTTCGATGTGAGGTAACGTTCGTCACCGACTTTGTGAACCTTCACACAGCCCCCAACCGGAGAAAACCCAGATGTGCCAGCACTTGAACCAATGCCCCCCGGCCCACGCGATCGACCGGGAGGCCGCCCTGATCGTGGCGACCTTCCGCGAGCAGGGTTGGAGCCTGCTCTGCAACGGCGTCATCATCTTCGAGGACACCGGAGAGCTACTACCGGACGGGACGTGCATCGAGCCTCATCGCGGCCCGGCGCGTCACGCCCTCGCCGCGTAATCACCGACAGTAACGAATCGGCATCGAAAAGAGTTGCCTGATTCACACTCGCGAGCCCCCCAAGCTCATCCCCAGCCACGAAAACGGCGCAGGCCGCGATCCAAAGACCGCGACCTGCGCAATCGCTTCGGGCCACGCCGAGCGATCGGCCGGACCAGTGATCGGCCGGACCAGTGATCGGCTGGACCAGTGATCGGCTCGGTCGAGCAACAGGCCGGGGAGAACCGGTCAGTCCTCGAACGCCTCCGGTGCGGGGCACGAGCAGACCAGGTTACGGTCCCCGAACGCGCCGTCGATCCGGCGTACCGGCGGCCAGTACTTCGCCGTCCGGTCCACGCCCGCCGGGAATCCGGCCACCGACCGCGGGTACGCGTGCGGCCACTCGTCCGCCGACACCGACGCCGCCGTGTGCGGGGCGTTCGCCAGCGGGTTGTCGCCCTTCGGCCAGACGCCCGCCGCCACCTGATCGATCTCGCCCTTGATGGCGATCATCGCCGCGATGAAGCGGTCCAGCTCCGCGAGGTCCTCGCTCTCCGTCGGCTCCACCATCAGCGTCCCGGCGACCGGGAACGACATGGTCGGCGCGTGGAAGCCATAGTCGATCAGCCGCTTCGCCACGTCGTCCACCGAGACGCCGGTGGCCTTGGTGATCGGCCGCAGATCGAGGATGCACTCGTGCGCCACCAGGCCGTGCTCGCCCGCGTAGAGCACCGGGTAGTGCTCCCGCAGCCGCGCCGCCACGTAGTTCGCCCCGAGCACCGCCGTCGCGGTCGCGGCGGCCAGCCCGTCGGGGCCCATCATCCGTACGTACGCCCAAGAAATAGGCAGGATGCCGGCCGAACCGTGCGCCGCGGCAGAGACGGCGTGGTGGTCGCCCGGCTCGCGGGGGTCGCCCGGCAGGAAGTCGGCGAGGTGGGCGCGGACCGCGACCGGGCCGACGCCGGGGCCACCGCCGCCGTGCGGGATGCAGAACGTCTTGTGCAGGTTGAGGTGCGACACGTCGGCACCGAACTTGCCCGGCCGGGCGTAGCCGACCAGCGCGTTGAGGTTCGCGCCGTCGACGTAGACCTGGCCGCCCGCCTCGTGGACCAGCCCGCAGAGCTCGGCGATCGAGGTCTCGTAGACGCCGTGCGTCGACGGGTAGGTGACCATGATCGCGGAGAGCGCGTCGCGGTGCTTCTCGATCTTGGCGGCCAGGTCGGTGAGGTCGACGTTGCCGTCCGCGTCGCAGGCGACCACGACGACCCGCATGCCGGCCATCACCGCGCTGGCGGCGTTGGTGCCGTGCGCGGAGGACGGGATCAGGCAGACGTCGCGGTGGGCCTCGCCGCGGGACCGGTGGTAGCCGCGGATCGCCAGCAGACCGGCCAGCTCACCCTGGGATCCGGCGTTCGGCTGGACGCTGACCGCGTCGTACCCGGTGATCTCGGCGAGCCAGCCCTCCAGCTGGGCGACCAGGTCCTCGTAGCCCCGGGTCTGCGAGGCCGGCGCGAACGGGTGGATGTTCGCGAACTCCGGCCAGGTGACCGCCTCCATCTCGGTGGTGGCGTTCAGCTTCATCGTGCAGGAGCCGAGCGGGATCATGCCCCGGTCCAGCGCGTAGTCCCGGTCCGAGAGGCGGCGAAGGTACCGCAGCATGCCGGTCTCGGAGTGGTGGGTGTTGAAGACCGGGTGGGTCAGGTATCCACTGGTCCGGCCGAGCGGCTTCGCCCCGCAGACGGCGGGCTCGGTGACGGCCGCGCCGAACGCGGCGAGCACCGTCGCGACGTGCGCGTCCGTGGTGGTCTCGTCGGTGGAGATCGACACCCGGTCGGCGTCCACCAGCAGCAGGTCGACACCGGCCTCGGCGGCGGCGTCGACGATCGCGGCGGCCCGGCCCGGTACGACCGCGGTGACCGTGTCGAAGAACGCGCCGTGCGTGGTCGCGATCCCGGCGGCGGTCAGGCTGCCGGCCAGGGTGAGCGCGTGGCCGTGCACCCGCTTGGCGATCGCGCGCAGGCCGGCCGGGCCGTGGTAGACCGCGTACATGCTCGCCATCACCGCGAGCAGGACCTGCGCGGTGCAGATGTTGCTGGTCGCCTTCTCCCGGCGGATGTGCTGCTCGCGGGTCTGCAGGGCCAGACGGTACGCCGGCGCCCCGTCCGCGTCCTTGGAGACACCGACCAGGCGGCCGGGCAGCGAGCGCTCCAGACCGGCCCGGACCGCGAGGTACCCGGCGTGCGGGCCGCCGAAGCCGAGCGGGACCCCGAAGCGCTGGGTGGTCCCGGCCGCGACGTCCGCGCCGATCTCGCCCGGCGCGCGCAGCAGGGTCAGCGCGAGCAGGTCGGCGGCGACCGTGACCAGGGCGCCCTTCGCGTGCGCGGCCTCGACCAGGGCGGCGTGGTCACGGACCGCGCCGGAGGCGCCCGGGTACTGCAGGTGCAGGCCGAAGAACTCGTCCGGCAGGGCGTCGCCACGGTCCAGGTCGACGAGGACGACCTCGATGCCGAGCGGTTCGGCCCGCGTCCGGAGGACCGAGAGCGTCTGCGGGAAGGTGTCGGCGTCCACGGCGTACACCGAGGATTTCGACGTGGAAGCTCTCCTGGAGAGCGTCATCGCCTCGGCGACGGCGGTCGCCTCGTCCAGCATCGACGCGTTCGCGGTGGTCAGGCCGGTCAGGTCGGTGACCATGGTCTGGAAGTTGAGCAGCGCCTCGAGGCGGCCCTGGCTGATCTCCGGCTGGTACGGCGTGTAGGCGGTGTACCAGGCCGGGCTCTCCAGCACGTTCCGCTTGATCACCGCGGGCGTGTGCGTGCCGTAGTAGCCGAGCCCGATCATCGGGGTGGCCAGGACGTTCCGGTCGGCGATCGCGCGCAGCTCGGCGATCGTCTCCTCCTCCGAGGCGCCCTCGGGCAGGTCGAGACGCCCGTGGAAACGGATCGACTCGGGGATCGCGGCGTCCATCAGCTCGTCCAGCGACGCGTACCCGACGGTCTTGAGCATGGAGATCTGCTCGTCGGTCTGCGGGCCGATGTGGCGATGGGTGAACGGCGAGGTCATGGGCGACTCCAGGCTCCAGAAGGCTGACAAAGCAACCTCCCCCTCTGTCATACCCCGTGATGGGGTATTTCAGAGTCGCCTGCCCACGCGGTCCTTTTGCCTGAAAGTTTCCGGGGAGGATTTGCCTCTTCGGCGCCAACTGGTCTCTCCCGCGCGGGTATTGCCGGCAGCGACAAACCTACCAGCGCACCCCTCCATGATCGGCATGCCTAGGCTGTGGCTGTGACTTACTTCCCTGCGGATGAACGCTACGAGAAGATGACCTACCGCCGCGCCGGGCGCAGTGGCCTGCACCTGCCGGCCATCTCGCTCGGGCTGTGGCACAACTTCGGGGACACCCGGCCGATCGACCGGCAGGCCGCCATCGTGCGCCGCGCCTTCGACCTCGGCGTCACCCACTTCGACCTGGCCAACAACTACGGCCCGCCGCCCGGCAGCGCCGAGGAGAACTTCGGCCGGATCCTCGCGACCGACCTCAAGCACCACCGGGACGAGATCGTCATCTCCAGCAAGGCCGGCTACACCATGTGGCCGGGCCCGTACGGCGACTTCGGCTCCCGCAAGTACCTGATCTCGTCGCTGGACCAGTCGCTGAAGCGGCTCGGCGTCGACTACGTGGACATCTTCTACCACCACCGCCCCGACCCGGACACCCCGCTCGAGGAGACGATGGGCGCGCTCGACGCGATCGTCCGCTCCGGCAAGGCGCTCTACGTCGGCCTCTCCAACTACAGGTCGGAGCAGACCGCCGCGGCCGCCGCGATCCTGCGTGACCTGGGTACGCCGCTGCTGATCCACCAGCCGTCGTACTCGATCCTGAACCGCTGGACCGAGCACGACGGCCTGCTCGACACCCTGGAGCAGGCCGGCGCCGGGTGCATCGCGTTCAGCCCGCTGCAGCAGGGCCTGCTCACCGGCCGCTACCTGCAGGGCATCCCGGACGACTCGCGGATCCGGACCAGCGTCTTCCTCAACGAGGACGCCCTGGACGCGAAGACCCTGGGCCGTCTGCACGCGCTCAACGACATCGCCCAGCGGCGCGGCCAGTCGCTCGCCCAGATGGCGCTCGCCTGGGCGCTGCGCGACCCGCGGATGACCAGCCTGATCATCGGCGCGTCCAGCGTCGAGCAGCTGGAGGACAACATCGCCGCGCTGGACAACCTGCCGCTCTCGCAGGCCGAGCTGGACGACATCGACGGCACGGTGCTCGACCTGTGATCCTCTCCGTCGTGGTCGGTTCCCGCGCCTACGGACTCCAGGTCCCGGGTTCCGACCACGATCGGCGGGGCGTCTTCGCGGCGCCGACCCGGGCGTTCTGGAGCCTCGACAAGCCGCCCACGCACGTCGACGGCCCCCTGGAGGAGCAGTTCTCCTGGGAGGTCGAGCGGTTCTGCGTGCTCGCCGCCCAGGCCAACCCGACCGTCCTCGAGGTGCTCTGGTCGCCGATCGTCGAGGTGATCACCGCGGACGGTTCGGCGCTGGTCGACGCGCGCGCGGCGTTCCTCTCCCGCCGGGTGGCCGAGACCTACGGCAACTACGCCCGCGACCAGCTCGCCCGGGTGAACGCCCGCCGCGAGCGCACCGGCGAGACCAACCACAAGCAGGCCATGCACATGATCCGCCTGCTGCACGCGGGCGCCCACGTCCTGCGCACCGGCGAGATCCTGGTCGACGTCACCCCACTGCGCGACCGCCTCCTGGCGATCAAACACGGCGAAATCCCCTGGCCCGAGGTCACCGCGTGGGCGACCGCACTGCTCACGGACCTGGCCACCGCCGCTTCCACGACGGACCTGCCCGAACACCCCGACCGCTCCCGGATCGACGCCCTGCTGCACGACATCCGCGAACGAAACCTCTAGGCCCTTCGGCCGTCAGTCCGAGGTCCGGATCTGCTCCAGGTACGTCAGAGGCTTCTGGAGGTATTCCATGAGCTCCCGCAGCGCGTCCTTCTCCGCCGTGGTGATCACGACGTCCTCCTCCGACAGGGCACCGACAAGATCCGTGATCGCCAGGTCCCAGGCCCCGGCGCCAGCGGCCTGCAGGACGAACGGCCCGTGATTCGGGCCGATCCTGGGCGCGAGCTGGTCGATGATCCGGCGGCTGCGCCGGAAGTATTCGTTGACTTCCATGGGTCTCCCGTAGGTGTGGTGGCTAGGCCGGTGGGTTGGTGGTGACGCCCTCGCCCCTGCCCGAGCACCCCGACCGCTCCCGGATCGACACGCTGCTGCACAGCATCCGCGAACGAAACCTCTAAGCCCTGCCCACGCTTGGGAACCTCAGTCCGAGGTCCGGATCTGCTCCAGGTACGTCAGAGGCTTCTGGAGGTATTCCATGAGCTCCCGCAGCGCGTCCTTCTCCGCCGTGGTGATCACGACGTCCTCCTCCGACAGGGCACCGACGAGCGTCGTGATCGCCAGGTCCCAGGCCCCGGCGCCCCTGGCGGACAGGACGATCGGCCGGTACTTCGGGCTGATCCTGGGTTCGAGCTGGTCGGTGATCCGGCGGCTGCGCCGGAGGTAATCGATGACTTCCATGGGTCTCCCGTGGGTTCGGTGGTTAGGCTGGCGGGTTGACGGTGACGCCCTCGCCGCTCTCGGGGTGGCCGCCGGCGATGCTGCCGTCCTTGTCCAGGGTAACGAGGCAGGTGATGCCGTCACGGGTGCCGGTGACGGTCCAGCCGTCGCCGTGAGGACGCGGCAAAGGGCGGCTGTCGGGGTTGATGGCGATGCTCTTGAACCAGCCCTCTACCTGCGCCTTGGTGGTGCCGGGCGGGAAGAGCGTCTTGTCGGGTACGGTGGACGAAGGCTTGTGGCCGCCATTACCCCTGCCGTCGCCGTCCCAGATCTTGTCCATCGCCCCGTCGCCCATCTGGCCGAAGCGGTTCATGTCGTACATGGCGTCGGCGAAGTCGGGGTCGTCCCAGGGGTTCTTGGGCGCCTCCGGCTCGGAGGTGCCGGAGGCGCCGGGGGTCTCGGCGCCCTTCGGGTGGTACTCCTTGGCCTCCTTGAGGCCCTGCTGCTGGGCTGGTCCCACGCGCTTGGGCATCATGCCGGGGCTGAACTTGGGACGCTTGGGGCCGTCGCCGCCCTCGCCGCCACCACCGTGCGATGGAGTAGAGCCCGAGGGGTGCTTGTTGTGGAGGCTCGTCACCGCGAACAAAACCACCAGGACAGCGGTGGTCCGCAGAGCCGCCAGGAGTCGCCGCATCGAGGGCCGCCTAGACGTCGAGGAGGGCGCGGAGGGAGGAGAGGCTGGTGATCAGGCCCATCAGCCAGCCGAAGATGCGGCCGGTCCAGCGGACGACGGCGATCGCGAGCTGGGAGACCACCAGCGGTGTGGCGACGCCGAGGGTGAGGACCTCCTCGGCCAGCCACACCACGACCTTGGCGATGCAGTCGGCGATGAAGGCGCGCACGACCTCCCGCACCATCTGCACCAGGGTTCCCGCGCCCCGGGTCGCGGCACCCATGCCGGCGGCCGTGCCCGCGAAGATCCCGGCGACGTGGATGTTGCCGGCGAGCATGGTGCGGTAGGCGTCGGCGGCGACGCCCTGCCATCCGTCGAGGTCGCCGATCAGCCGCGCCTTGAGGTCCTCGGCGATGGAGAACAGCTCATCGGCCATGTTGTCCCAGGTCATGGCGTGTGTCTCGATGATCTCGGGAGCACCGGCGAGCCAGTCGAGGGCCTGCTTCAGCGGCTCGACCTGCTCGATGGCCCACTCGATGCCCATCGACAGGAGCGTGCTGAACGGGTCGATGACGAGGGACGCCCCGTCGACAGCGGCGCCCAGGCCCGCGACCGAGCCGTCGATCCAGCTACCGGAGTCGATGGCCTCCTTGATGCCCTTGTAGTCGTCGGCGGCCGGAAGGCCGGTCCAGTCGTCGCGATACGCGGCGCTGGTCGAGGAGATGTCGGCGGTCGTGGCGACCAGTGGGTTGCTCATGAGGGGGCGGGCGGCTCAGGTAGCGGAGCGGATGGAGGTGAAGACGTCGGTGGTCGACTCCTCGTTCTGCTCGTAGGTGTCGGCGGTCCTCTTGATCCCCCGAGCGAGCAGATCGATGTTCTCGGCGAGCATCCCCACGCCCTCGTCCTGGTCCCGGTGGCGTTCCTCCAGGATCGGCGGGAAGAACCGGCAGAGCTGCCCGTAGGCGTCGTCGGCCTGGGCGATGGTGCCGCTCGCGGCCTTGATGGCGGCGAAGCGGTCGTGAATGGCCCACATGGCCGTGGCGTGCGCGCGCAGGGCCTCGATGTCGACCTCGAACCCGTCGGACATCAGTACCGCCCCTCGTCGTCCTCGATGCCGGCTTCGCCTTCGGGGTCGGCGGTCCGGAATCCGGCCAGCAGGGCCCGGCCGGTCGCCGAGTCGGCACCGACCGTCTCCCGCACGACCTCGGCGGCGGCCTCGGCGAGCGTGACCCGCGCGTTGCGGTAGGCGCCCATGATCGCCTGCTCCGTCTGCTCCAGGCTCATCCGCTGCACCCGCGCGGAGAGCCGGACGCCGGCCATCGCCCCCGTGGAGTCGACGGTGACCTCGACGAGCCCGTGGGCGTCGGCGGCCGTGACCCGCAGCGCCTGCAGGCCGGCACCGGCGGCCTGTGTGTCGGCGGCCCGGCGCACGGCATCGGCCTGCCACGCCTCCAGGCGTTCCCGCGCATCCTCCGCGTCCAGCAGCGGACTACCCATCGCGCCTCCGTCTCCGTTGCCGGGCAAGGGATATAGAGACGGCAGTGTAGCCGCGGCCCACCACACCAAGATCGCCGAGCGCGGGAGGGTTCCTCAGACGGCCAGCGCCGTGGTGCGCAGGCGGGGGTGCCGGGCCTCCCATGCGGCCCGCACCCCGCGCGGCAGATTCAGCTCGTCCCAGACCCTGATCAGCGTCGCGCCGTCGAGGAACGCGCGCAATTCGTCGACCCGGATAGCCTCGCGCAGCACGTTCTCGTACATCCACAACAGCATCGTGTGCTGACCCAGATCGAATGCGCGCTGCGGATTCCACCACAATCGCAACGGCAGCTCGACCAGCCCACCGACCGGCCCGGACAGCTCGGCGAGCGTGCCGGCCACGACGACCGGGCGATGCGGCCGGGCCAGGTGGAGAACGGGAGCTGCGGGGGCAGTCATGCGTTCAGACTAAATGACGGGCGCGTTCTCGACGATTCCGTATCGGGCCATGACGGCCGCGCGACGCCGCCGATTCACCGTGCGCACCCGCCGCCCCACGAACAATCCGTCGATCAGCGCCCACACACCCGCCCCGCCGAGGGTGAAGAGCATTGCGATCGACCGGCCGGTATCGCCGAGATAGAACCGGTGGCCGCCGAAGATTCCGGCGACACACCAGATCGCATAGGCCGTCCGCCGGTCCTTCTTGACCGACTCGTACTCCATCTCGGCGCGCTGGATCCGCAGCCGTTCCCATTCGGGAAGCGAACTCACCGCCGCAACGATAGCGGCGGATCGAGCCGGGTGCGGACCACGAGCGCGTGCAGTTCCTCGACGGCGGCCGGATCGGCGTGCTCGGGCAGCGCCGATTCGTCACGCGCCGTTTCCAGCTCCTCCCGCAGCCGTTCCACATCCGCCGAGAGACGCGCGGAGACCCCGTCCGGGAAAGGTCCGTGCTCCGCTTCCCGCTTCGCCGCGATCAGTTCCGGTACGTAGCGGAGCCCGCCACCCAGCACTCCCAGGTCGGTCTCCAGCCGCCCGGTCCGCATCAGATGAATCCCGGTCAGCAGCACCCGGAGCGTATAGAGCGCCGGCTTCAGCTCCCCGGTCCTCTCGAAGAGCCGTGCCTGCGTGGTCGCGAACCCGAGATAGTGGTGCGCGTGGTGCCGGGTGATCAGTCTCGGCGCCAGAGCGACCAGTTCCGCGTGCACCGGCGTGGTCACCACGACCAGCGGCGAGAGCAGCTGCTCCAGCACGTACCCGTTCCTGCTGTGCAGCAGCCGCGCGAATTTGAGCAGGTCATGCGAGACGACGTCCAGCTCGACGCCGTCCCGGACCCCGTCGATCTGCAGCGTCTCCGGACCGGTCCGCAGCCCGACGACCTCCTCCGCGGCGAGCAGATGTGCCGCCCGCAGATCCAGATCCGAATCCACCGACGCGAATCCGTAAAGATGTGCCCCACTCACGGTCGCGAATATCAGGGGCCGGCCGATCGTCTGCGCAGTCTCCGCGGCCCACTCCGGCACATCGACAGTCATCCGGTCGCTCGCTCCTTTTCGCGTACGCCACAACAAACGCGCCAAGCCTGCCAGGCCCGCCCACCGCGCCCACGCACCGGGTCGCCCCCGTTCGTCGCCGGACACGGTGGGAATAGAGGGATATCGCGTGGTGGCCCTCAGGCACCACGGGCCGGCGGCGGCTCGTCCGGCTGCTGGCGGGGCAGGGTGACGGTGATCCGGGTGCCGCTGCCGGCCGGGTTCGTCTCCGCGACGATGGTGCCGTGGTGCCGGCTGACCACCCGCTCACAGATGGCCAGTCCCAGGCCGGTTCCGGCGTACGGCTGACCGGCGTGCGCCCGGTGGAACGCGGTGAAGACGGCCGCCTGCTGGTCGGCCGGGATCCCGATGCCCCGGTCGTCGATGTGCAGGCACAGGTCGGCGCCGACCGGATCGGCCCAGACGTGCACCCGGGCCGGCTCTCCCGGGCGGGTGTACTTGATCGCGTTACCGACCAGGTTCTCCAGGAGCTGGCGGATCATGACGGCGTCCGCGCTGAGGGCGGGCAGCGGGTCGATCTCGATCTGCGGTCGTTGCGCGGTCGCCGTGGAGCGGTCCGCCGTGATCTGGCCGATCAGGGCGTTGAGGTCGAGCGGTTCGGGGCGCAGCGGCTTGTCCCGGGCGGTGGCGTACGCCAGCAGGTCGTCGATCAGCTCACCCATCCGGCCGATCCCGCCGACGATCCGGGCCGAGAGCGCCCGCAGCTCGCCGACGTCGGGTTGCCGGCCGGCTCCCAGCTCCTCGTTGAGCAGATCCGCGTAGCCGTGCACGGCGGCCAGCGGGGCCTTCAGGTCGTGCGCGACCACCCCGGCGAACGCGGTCAGCTCGGCCTCCCGTTCGCGGAGCACGGTGACGTCGTAGCCGGTGGCGATCGCGCCGATCACCGTGCCGTCGGCGGCGGTGAGCGGCCCGGCGTCGACCATCACCGCCCGGCCCTCACCGTCGCCGGCCCCGGACAGGGTCATCTCGCGGTGCACCATCACCTCGCCGGCGAGCGCCCGGGCCAGCGGGTGCCGGGGGTCGCCCTCGTGCAGCCCGGCCAGGTCGTCGACGTGCCGCGGGGTGCCGGTGCCGTCCTGGCGGGAGACCCTGTTGCGGAACGTCAGGACGCCGTCGGCGTCGCAACTGATCACCGCGATGTCCAGGGTGTCGAGCACCTGCTGGAAGTACTCGTTGCGCCGCGCGAGGTCGTCGCGGGCGGCCCGCAGGTCCGTCTCGGCCAGGTCGGCGGCGTCGAGCCCCTCGTTGAGGGCGGCGGCGAGCTCCCGGACCTCGGCCGGGCCGGCGGCGGGTGCCCGGGCGGTCCGGTCACCGGCGGTGAGCCGGCGCAGCACCTCGCCGAGGCCGGTCAGCGGTGACAGCAGCAGGCGGCTGGTCCGGCCCGCGGTGAACAGTGCCATCGCCACCGCGAAGACGCTGAGCAGCGCGATCACGGCCAGCGTCCAGGCCGCGGTCCGCCGGTACTCGCCGGTGGCCCGCCGTTCGTCGGCGCGCAGGGCCCCGGCGACGGCACCGTTGGCGCGCCGGACGCGATCGAACATGGTCTTGCCATCGGCGATCTCGGCGGGGGTGTCCGCCCGGCCGGGCCCGGCCGCGATGATCTGCTGGGCGACCTCGTCCAGCCAGGCCCGCGCCGCCGTCTGCTGGTCGGCGAGGAGCGCCCGGGAGCCGCGGGTCGCCGCCGCGGTCGCCTGTTGCTGTGCGGCGGGGAAGGCCGCGACCCCGCTGCGGTACGGCTCCAGGAAGTCCCGGTCCCCGGTGAGCTGAAATCCCCGGACCCCGGTCTCGGCGTCGGTCAGCGCCTGCAGCACCCGCTGGTTGGCCAGCTCGGCCGTCCGGATCCGGGTGATCTTCTGTTCGTAGCGTGCGACGGTGGCCTGTCCGGCGACGAGCTGGAGTACACCCGCCGCGACCAGGGCGAGCACCAGCCAGGCGAACTGGCGCCGCAGTGCGCTGGCAACGGGTCTCGGCACAACGTCTCCCCCCAGGCGTCGGCCTCACCCTATGCAGGCGGCACGGTCCCCGTCGGCGAATCCGGCGGCCCGGCCGCGTAGGGTCGGCCGGTGAGCGTCGACGGCTTCTACCGGGACGTGGCGCGGATCGCGCTCGCGGTCGCCGACAAGCACCGCTTCGTGCTCGGTGGTGGCGTCGCCTGGCTGGTCAACGGCCTGGTCGCCCGCCCCACCGAGGACGTCGACCTCTTCACCGACACCGCCGGGGCGGTCGAGCTCGCCGCGGTCGAGGTGGTGTCGGCGCTGCGCGACGCCGGGTACCGGGTGGTCCGTGAGGAGGGCGACGACCTCTTCGAGGGGATGTCCGCCGACATCCAGGAGTTCCTGGTCGCCGGGGAGAACCGCGCGCTGCGCCTCACGCTCTGCCGCCTGGACCGGCACCGCGCGCCGGTGGTGATGGACGTCGGCCCGGTGATGCACCTCGACGACCTGGTCGCCACCAAGGTCGCGGCCCTGGTCAACCGGCGGGAGGTCCGCGACTACATCGACGTGGCCGCCGCCCTGGAACGCTACCCGCTGGCCCGGGTCCTGGAGCTGGCCCACGCGGCGGACCCGGCCCTCGACCCGGAGGACATCGCCGACGCGGGCCGCTACCTGGACCGCCTCGACGACGCCCGGTTCGCCCTCTACGGCCTGGACGCCGCGGCGGCCGCGGACCTGCGGCGCCGCCTCACCGACTGGCCGCGCGACGTGGGGTGACAGACTGGCGCGCATGGGGCTGTTCACTCTTGACGAGGCGCGTGCCGAGCTGGCACGACTGCGGCCGATCATCGACGAGGTGATCGGGCTCCGCGCCGACATGGTCGAGCTCTCCGCCGCGCTCACCCCGGGTGGGCGGCCCACCGACCTCGGCGGGATGCCCGAGCGCAAGGCGACCGAGGCCCGCCTGGACGAGCTGATGACGACCATCCAGGAGACCGGCGCCGAGTTGAAGGGCGTCGCACCGCTGCTGCTCGACTTCCCGGCCGACCTGGACGGCGAGCCGATCCTGCTGTGCTGGGTGGAGGGCGAGACCGTCCTGGAGTGGTACCACCGCGCCGACCTGGGCTTCGCCGGGCGCCGACGGCTGCCGTAGGACGCCGGGGTCCACCCGGCCCGGCGGGCGGCCCGGCTCACCCCGGCGGGCGGCCCGGCTCACCCCGGCGGAGGCGCCGGCAACGGCGTGAAGGTCACCCGGACGGTCAGGCCGCCGTCCGGGTTCGCCGCCGCCTCCACCGTCGCGTCGTGCTGCTCGGCGATCGCGGCCACGATGGAGAGCCCGAGTCCCGCGCCCTCCTTCTCGCCGAGCCGCTCGAACGGCGCGAACAGCCCGTCGACCGCGTCCGGATCGACGTGCGGGCCGGTGTTCCGGACGGTCAGCACCCCGGCGGCGGCGAGGTCCACCGTGGCGCCGCCGCCGGGGACGTTGTGGCGTACGGCGTTCTGCACCAGGTTCGCGGCGAGCCGGGCCAGCAGCACCTCCTCGCCCGCGACCAGGAGCGGCGCCGTGGTCACGGTGAGCTCGACGCCGGCCGTGAGGTGGTCCTCGACGACCTGGTCGACCACGGCGGCCAGATCGACCGGGTCGCGGGCGTCGAGAGCGCGCTCGCCCTGCGCGAGGGTGAGCAGGCCGTCGATCAGGCGCTCGGAGCGCTCGGTGTTGCGCAGCAGCTCCCGGCGGATCACCTCCAGCCTCTCCCGGGTGGGATCGGCGAGACCTATCTCGAGCGCCGTTCGCTGCACCGCCAACGGCGTACGCAACTCGTGGGAGGCGTGAGCGACGAAGCGACGCTGGCTGACCACGGCCTTCTCCAGGCGATCCAGCATGGCGTCGAAGGTGTCGGCCAGCTCCCTGACCTCGTCGGCCGGGCCGGTCAGCGCGATCCGTTCGTCGAGGTTGGTCAGCGAGAGCCGCCGGGCGGTGCCGGTGATGTGCTGCAGCGGGTGCAACAGGCGGCCGGTGAGCCACCAGCAGACCGCGAAGGCCAGCACGGCGAGCACCACCACCGCGATCACGGTGAGGCGGCGCTGCTGCTGGGTGAGGTCCTCCTCCGCCTTGAGGATCTCCTGCTGTAGCCGCTCGGCGGTGACCCGCGGCGGTTCCGGGCCGCCGGTCGCGGGCGCGTCCCCCAGGTGCTGGGTGAGCACGCGGATCTGCAACTGCTCGACGATGACCAGGATCCCCGAGGTGAGCAGCGTGAACAGCCCGCCGTAGAGCAGGGTCATCCGCAGGCGCAGGCTCACAGCCGGTACCCGCTTCCCGGCACGGTGACGATCACCGGCGGGCCGCCGAGCTTGGCCCGGAGCTTGCTCATCGTCACCTTGACCACGGTGGTGAACGGGTCGGCGTGCTCGTCCCAGGCGCGTTCCAGCAGGTCCTCGGTGCTGACCACGGTGCCGCGGGCCTGCATCAGGACCTCCAGTACGGCGTACTCCTTGCGGGAGAGCCGGATCGGGCGGCCGTCCCGGTGCACCTGACGGCGGGCGGTGTCCAGGCTGATCCCGGCACGTTCCAGCACCGGCGGCAGGGGTGCGGCGCCGCGCCGGGCGAGCGCGCGGACCCGGGCCACCAGCTCCTCGAAGGCGAACGGCTTGGCCAGGTAGTCGTCGGCGCCGAGGTTGAGGCCGTCGATCCGGTCGTACAGGCCGCCGAACGCGGTGAGCATCAGCACGCGGACCCGCTCGCCGCGCTGCGCCACCTCCCGGCAGACGTCGTCGCCGTGCACCCCGGGCAGGTCCCGGTCGAGCACCAGCACGTCGTAGTCGTTGACGGCGAGCCGTTCCAGCGCGGCCGCACCGTCGTACGCCACATCGACCGCCATCGCCTGGCCCCGCAGGCCCTCGGCCACCATCTCGGCGAGGAACCGCTCGTCCTCCGCCAGCAGAATCCGCATGCGCCACTACTCCCACACGAGCGGTCAACGCCCGGTTAACGCCCGCCATCATCCCGGCCCTTCCCCGCGATAGGCGACCCGGTGGGGTAATTTTCCGTTTATGTCGCCTTCTGAATGGCGCGATGTTTGACATCTACAGCTGAATAGAAGAATGATGCGGGAGCACGGAAGTTAGGTTTGGCTAACCTTTGGGAGCTCGATGACCGCCATCTACCTGATCGGCCTCCGCGAGGGCCTGGAGATCACGCTGGTGGTCTCGATCCTCGTGGCGTTCCTGGTCAAGAGCGACCGCAGGCCGCTGCTCAAACACGTCTGGGCCGGCGTCGCACTGGCCGCCGCGCTCTCGATCGGCTTCGCCGCCCTGCTCCAGTTCGGCATCGCCGAGCTCAGCTCCGCGCACCAGGAGCTCTTCGAGGCGATCGCCTCGATCTGCGCGGTCGTCTTCGTCACCTGGATGATCTTCTGGATGCGCCGGATGGCCCGCCACATGGGCCGCGAGCTGCGCGGGAGGATGGAGGAGGCGATCGGTACCGGCCCGCTCGCGATCGCCGGCGTGGCGTTCCTCGCGGTGGTCCGGGAGGGCCTGGAGACCTCGGTCCTCTTCTACGCCGCCGCGCAGGGTGCCGCCGACAGCGCCCAGCCGCTGATCGGGGTCACGCTCGGCCTGCTCACCGCGGTGGTGCTCGGCTGGCTGCTCTACGCCAGCGCGGTGCGGATCAACCTGACCCGCTTCTTCACCTGGACCGGCGCGCTGCTCGTGCTGGTCGCCGCCGGCATCTTCAAGTACGGCGTCCACGACCTCCAGGAGTCCAACCTGCTGCCCGGCCTGGACCGGTACGCGTTCGACGTGAGCAGCGCGTTCCCGCCCGACGCCTGGTACGCCGAACTGCTCCGCGGCATGGTCAACTTCACTCCCGCGCCGACGGTCGCCGAGACGATCGCCTGGCTCGCGTACGGGATCCCCGTGCTCGTTCTCTTCCTCTGGCCGGCCCGCAAGCCGGCGCCCACCCCCGCACCAGCCGCATAGGAGAACCATGCACACCCCACGCCTGATCGTCTTCGGCACCGCGGCGGCCCTGGCGCTGACCGCCTGCGGCTCCGAGAAGGCCGGAAGCGCGACCACCGACGACACCATCGCGGTCGCCGCCTCGGACACGGAGTGCAACGTCGCCGCCAGCACCGCCGCGGCCGGCACGGTGACCTTCAAGATCACCAACAAGGGCAGCAAGATCAACGAATTTTACGTGTACGCCGAGGGCGACCGGATCATGGGCGAGGTGGAGAACATCGCGCCGGCCCTCTCCCGTGAGCTGATCGTCGAGCTCACCGCCGGCACGTACGAGACCGCCTGCAAGCCGGGCATGCTCGGCAAGGGCATCCGCAACGCGTTCACCGTCTCCGGCAGTGCACCCGCGCTCACCGAGGACGCCAAGCTGGCCCAGGCCACCGCGGACTACCAGCGGTACGTGAAGAGCCAGACCAGCGCGCTGATCGAGCAGACCACCGCGTTCGTCACCGCCGTCAAGGGCAACGACATCGAGCAGGCCAAGTCGCTCTTCCCGATCGCCCGGACGTACTGGGAGCGCATCGAACCGGTCGCGGAGAGCTTCGGCGATCTCGACCCGGCGATCGACGCCCGCGAGGGCGACCTGGAAGAGGGCCAGGAGTGGACCGGCTTCCACAAGATCGAGAAGGACCTCTGGGTCACCAAGGACGTGAGCAAGGACGGCGCGGTCGCCGACCAGCTCCTCACCGACGTGCAGACGATCGTGGACAAGGCGAACAGCATCACCCTCTCCCCGATCCAGCTCGCCAACGGCGCCAAGGGCCTGCTCGACGAGGTCGCCACCGGCAAGATCACCGGCGAGGAGGACCGCTACTCGCACACCGACCTGTGGGACTTCAACGCCAACGTCGAGGGCTCGAAGGGCGCCATCGCGGCGCTCCGCCCGGCCCTGGAGGAGAAGGACGCCACCCTGGTCACGACCATCGACGCGAAGTTCGCCGCGGTCGACACGGCCCTGGAGAAGCACCGCGACGGCGACGGCTGGAAGCTCTACAACGAGCTCTCCCAGGCCGACCTGAAGGAGCTCAGCGACGCGGTCAACGCCCTCGCCGAGCCGATCAGCCAGGTCGCGGCCCTGGTCGCCGGCAAGTAGCCACCCACGCGCGGCGGCCCCTCCTCCCCGAGGGGTCGCCGCTCACCCCGGGAACACTGTCCCTTTTTTCATATTATTAACCTCATATTACCTTTCATACCCTTGTCGGCGCGCATAGAGCCGGCGGGGACCGTACGCAAGAAAGGCGCAAGCGCATGCAGCGGCGCAAGATCCTCGGCATCGCCGGCGCCGGAGCGGCGGGCCTCGCCGCCGCCGGGGCCGCCTCCCTGGCCATGACCCGCGACGAGACGGCGGCCGGGACCGCGCCGGAGAGCGCCGCCGGAGCGGTCGCCTTCTACGGAGAACGACAGGCCGGGATCGTCACGCCCGCCCAGGACCGGCTGCACTTCGTCGCCTTCGACGTGATCACCGACAGCCGCGACGAGCTGGTCGACATGCTCCAGGACTGGACCGCGGCGGCCGCCCGCATGACCCAGGGTAAGGACGCGGGCGTCTACGGCGCGGTCGGCGGCCAACCCGAGGCTCCCCCGGACGACACCGGCGAAGCGCTCGGACTCCCGCCCTCCGGACTCACCCTGACGATCGGTTTCGGTCCGACCCTCTTCCGTACGTCCGCCGGAAAGGACCGCTTCGGCCTCGCCGCCAAGCGCCCCGCGGCCCTGGCCGACCTGCCCACCTTCCCGCGCGACACGCTCGACGCCGCGATCTCCGACGGCGACATCGGCATCCAGGCGTGCGCCCACGATCCACAGGTCGCCGTGCACGCCATCCGCAACCTGGCGCGGATCGGCTTCGGCAAGGTCAGCGTCCGCTGGTCCCAGCTCGGCTTCGGCCGCACCTCCTCGACCTCGACCTCGCAGGCCACCCCGCGCAACCTGTTCGGCTTCAAGGACGGCACCGCCAACCTGAAGGCCGAGGAGACCGCCCTGCTCGACGAGCACCTCTGGGTCCAGTCCGGCGACGGCCCGTCCTGGATGACCGGCGGCTCCTACCTGGTCACCCGCAAGATCCGCATGCTGGTCGAGACCTGGGACCGCTCCCCGCTGATCGAGCAGGAGACCATCATCGGCCGCACGAAGGGCGTCGGCGCCCCGCTGAGCGGCACCGCCGAGTTCGACGAGCCCGACTTCACGGTCAAGGGCGACGACGACCTCCCGAAGATCGCCGTCGACTCCCACGTGCGGCTCGCCCACCCCACCCTGAACAGCGGCGCCCGCCTCCTGCGCCGCGGCTACAACTTCGTCGACGGCTCCGACGGCCTGGGCCGCCTGAACGCCGGCCTCTTCTTCATGGCGTACCAGCGCGACCCCCGCAAGCAGTTCGTCCCGGTCCAGACCGCACTCGCCCGCCAGGACGCCCTCAACGAGTACATCCGCCACACGTCGAGCGCCCTCTTCGCCTGTCCCCCCGGCCTGCTCGCCGCCGACGACTACTGGGGCCGCTCCCTCTTCGCCTGACGCCCACCCTCCCAGCTTGACATGGGTGCGTGCAGGTGGGCCGGGGGCGGTCCGGGTTCGCGATCATGCTCTGCGGGGGCGCCGGGGATCCATGTTCGCCGCCCGCGTCCTTGCGGCGCCCCTCTGGCGGCTGCACGCGCACACGATCACGGATCGTGTGCGTCCGTCGCCCCTGAACCCGGCTGATCGTGCACACCCACCGCCCCACCAGCGCCGTTCGCGTGCACCCACCGCCCCACCAGCGCCGTTCGCGTGTCCGCGTCGCCCGGCCCGCGCCGGGCAGAGCGGCGAAGCGTGAGTTTCAGTCGACGGACGACGGACGACGGACAGAGCACGACCGACGCGGGCACCACGCGGCACCCGACAGCGCGCGGCAGCGACGACGGCACCCGGCATCGACGCAGCACGCGGCACGCAATGGCAGCGCGGCGGGCAGAGCGGGGCGGGGCAGAGCGGGGCGGGGCAGAGCGGGGATTCGTTGAAACTGCGCAGCCAGCGGGCGGCGAGATCGAGGTGGCGGCTGGTCAACTGGGCGTCGA
This sequence comes from Actinoplanes sp. NPDC051851, assembly GCF_040681165.1. Taxonomy (NCBI): domain Bacteria; kingdom Bacillati; phylum Actinomycetota; class Actinomycetes; order Micromonosporales; family Micromonosporaceae; genus Actinoplanes; species Actinoplanes sp. NPDC051851. The sequence continues at coordinate 21,057 of NZ_JBFAYF010000102.1, forward strand.
AGAGCTCGAGTGCGCGGGTCCCGGTCAGGG
>NZ_JBFAYF010000103.1:0-20952 GCF_040681165.1 Actinoplanes sp. NPDC051851
TACCCCCCGGCCGCGCCCTCCCGGGGCGGGGCGGGGGCCCGGGGGGATCGCCCCCCGTTTCCCCCCCCCCTGACCACCCGCCACGAGCGTGACCCGCGCTACGGCTCCGACCCGGTCCCCGTGGTCGCGGGACCGGCCAGGGCGCGGACGCCGGTGACGATCTCCTCCGGGGTGGGTGCCGTGGTGGGGTCGGTGAGCCACTGGGTGACGACGCCGGAGAGCAGGGCCATCTGGGCGGCGCCGACCGTGCGTACCGTCGCCTCGTCGATCTCCTCCTCGGGGCGGCCGGTGACCAGGGCGGCCATGCCCCGGCGGCCCTGGTGCACGCCGCCGGCCAGCTGAGCGCGCAGCTCCGGGTCGTGCTCGCTCTGGGTCAGCGCCTCGACGCTGGCCAGCCAGAGTGGCCGGTCCTTCTGGATCGAGCCGACCACCCGTCGCCAGAAGCGCAGCATCGGGTCCTCGTCCGGGTCGTCGTGCTCCTCGGCCAGCGCCACGGCGAAGGCCTGGCCCCAGTCGTCCATGGCGCTCAGCATCGCGGCGGTGAGCAGGGCCTTCGTCGAGCCGTAGTGGTAGCCGATGGAGGCCAGGTTGGTGCCCGAGGCGGCCACGATGTCCCGCGCCGTGATGCGCGCGTAGCCCTTCTCGTAGAGCGCGCGCTTCGCGCCGTCCAGCAGATCCTCACGGTGGCCCATGGTCGGCATCCTAACTTCTATACAAACGTATAAGACATTTGTATAGTACGGCTATGGCGAACTCACGGGTGTTGATCTCAGGCAGTGGTGTGGCGGGTCCTGCGCTGGCGTTCTGGCTGGTCGAGCAGGGGTACGACGTCACCGTCGTGGAACGGGCGCCGGAACTGAGGGCCGGGGGTTACAAGGTGGACGTGCGCGGCGCCGCGACCACGGTGCTCCAGCGGATGGGTCTGCACGACGCGGCGAAGGCCGAGGAGACCGGGATGCGCACCACGACGTACGTGAAGCGGGACGGCCGGGTGATCGCCTCGCTGCCGGCGAGTCTGCTGATGGGCCGGCGCGGTGACGACCTGGAGATCATGCGGGGCGACCTCGGGCGGATCCTGTACGACGCCACCGCGGGCGACGCGACCTACGTGTTCGGCGACGCGATCGCGGCGATGACCGAGGACGCGGACGGGGTGGACGTCACCTTCGCGAGCGGACGCACCGGGCGGTACGCGTTCGTGGTCGGCGCCGACGGCCTGCACTCGGCGACCCGCAGACTGGCATTCGGTGAGGTGGAGCCCCACCACCTGGGTGCCTACATCTCGATCTTCTCGGCGCCGAACGTGCTCGGCATCGACCGGGAGGAGATGAACTACGCCGAGCCGGGGCGGCTGACCTTCGCCTACGCGCTCGGCGCGGACCAGCCCGCCACGGTCGGCATCGTCTTCGCCGCGCCCGAGCTCTCCTACGACCGTCGCGACGTCGCCGCCCAGAAGCGGCTGGTCCGCGAGGCGATGGCCGGGCTCGGCTGGCGGACCGCGGACTTCCTGGCCGCGCTCGACGACGCGCCGGACTTCTACTTCGACGCGATCAGCCAGGTGGAGATGCCGCGCTGGTCCAGCGGCCGGGTCGTGCTGCTCGGGGACGCGGGCTACTGCCCCTCGCCCGCCTCCGGCCAGGGCACGAGCCTCGCGCTGGTCGGCGCCTACGTGCTCGCGGAGGAGCTGGCGAAGGCGGGTGGCGCGTACGCCACCGCCTTCGCCGCCTATGAGGGCGCGCTCCGGTCGTACGTGGAGAAGAATGTGATCTTCGGTCGGAAGATGGTCGGGGACATGGTGCCGGGTGGGCGGTTCGCGATCGCCGTCCGCAACTACGGCATGCGGACGCTCCGGTTCCACCCGAGGAAGGAACAGGTGATCGAGAGGGTGCTGGCCCCGCTGCACGAGGCAGCCAACGCGATCACTATCTAGCCGGGGCGTGCTCCCTGCGGACCGAGTCGGCCAGCTGCGGGGGCATCGGCTCGTGCCGGAGGTACTGCCGGGTGAAGGTGCCCGTGCCCGAGGTCAGCGCGCGCAGCTCCACCGCGTACCGGACCAGCTCGGTGGCCGGCACCTCGGCCCGGACCAGGCTGGCCTCGCCGTCGCCGCCCGACTCACTGCCGAGCGGGCGCCCGCGACGGCCGGAGAGATCGCTCATCACCGCGCCGACGTACGTCTCCGGCACCTTGACCACGATCTCGTCCACCGGCTCCAGCAGCGTGATGTGCCCGGACTCGGCCGCCGCCCGCAGCGCCAGCGCACCCGCCGTCTGGAACGCCGCGTCCGAGGAGTCCACGCTGTGCGCCTTGCCGTCGTAGAGCGTGACCCGCAGGTCGACCATCGGATAGCCGGCCGCGAGACCCTTCTCCAGCTGGGCCCGGACGCCCTTCTCCACCGAGGGGATGTAGTTGTGCGGCACCGCGCCACCGACCACCCTGTCCACGAAGACGAAGCCCTCGCCCCGGGGCAGCGGCTCCACCTCGATGTCGCAGACCGCGTACTGGCCGTGCCCGCCGGACTGCTTGACGTGCCGGCCGTGCCCCTTGGCGGTGTTGCCGAACGTCTCCCGCAGCGCCACCTTGACCGGCTCGGTGTCCAGCTCCACACCGCCCGAGCGGAGCCGGTCCAGGACGACGTCGGCGTGCGACTCGCCCATCGTCCAGAGCACCAGCTGGTGGGTCTCCGGGTTGCGCTCCAGGCGCAGCGTCGGATCGCCGGCCACCAGACGGCCCAGGTTCTTGGCGAGCGCGTCCTCGTCGGACCGGGTCTTCGCCACCACCGCGATCGGCAGCAGCGGCTCCGGCATCGACCAGGGCTCCATCAGCCGGGGGTCGTCCTTGGTGGAGAGGGTGTCCCCGGTCTCCGCCGAGCCGGACTTGGTGATCGCGCAGATGTCGCCGGCGACGGCCTGGCCCACCTCGCGCAGCTGGGCGCCGAGCGGGGAGTAGACGTGTGCGACCCGCTCGTCCGCGTCGTGGTCGGGGTGGCCGCGCTCGGCCAGCCCGTGCCCGGAGACGTGCAGCGTCTGGTCCGGCCGCAGGGTGCCGGAGAACACCCGGACGAGGGACACCCGTCCGACGTGCCGGTCGATCGTGGTGCGGACCACCTCGGCCACCAGCGGGCCGTTCGGGTCGCAGGCCAGCGGCGGGCGCGGCGAGCCGTCCACCCCGGTGGCCACCGGCAGGTCGTGCTCCAACGGGGTCGGCGCGCCGTTGACCAGGCCGTCGAGCAGCGCGTCCAGGCCGACGCCGGTCGCCGCGCAGACCGGGACGACCGGGTGGAAGTGGCCCCGGGCCACCGCCTTCTCCAGGTCCGGGACCAGGGCGTCGGTGCTGATCAGCTCGCCGGCGACGTACCGGTCCATCAGGGTCTCGTCCTCGCTCTCGGCGATGATCCCCTCGATGAGCAGGTTCCGGTCGTCGGCGATCGGGTTCAGGTGTTCCTTCTCCGCCTCGCCGATCCGTGGCGGATACCCCTGGGAGTAGTCGAGCAGCCGGAGCGTGACCAGCCCGAGCAGGCCGACGACCGAGGTGCCGTCGTCGCCGAGCATCGGCTGGTAGATCGGCATCACGTTGTCGCCGAAACAGTCCTGGCAGTCCTGCAGCGTCTGCTCGTAGTCGGCGCGGGGGTGGTCCAGCCGGGTGATCGCCACGGCGCGCGGCATGCCGACCGCGGCGCACTCCTCCCAGAGGGCGACGGTGGAGTCGTCCACACCGTCGACCGCGGAGACGACGAAGAGCGCGGCGTCCGCGGCGCGCAGCCCTGCCCGCAGCTCACCGACGAAGTCGGCGTAGCCCGGGGTGTCCAGCAGGTTGATCTTCACGCCGTCGTGGACCAGCGGCGCGCAGGAGAGCGCGACCGAGCGCTGCTGCCGGATCGCCGCCGGATCATTGTCGGTGACCGTGGTGCCGTCGGTCACCGTGCCGGCCCGGGGGATCGTGCCGGTGGCCGCGAGCAGCGCCTCCACCAGCGTGGTCTTCCCCGAGCCGGAGTGGCCGACCAGCACCACGTTGCGTACGTTGCCGGGATCTGTCACCACCGGCGCGGTCGCGCCGGCAAGCCCCTTCTCCGAAGTCTTCTGCGCCATGCCGAGCGCTCCTGTCGTTTCCGATTTGTTACGACGCTGTTCTGCAAATCCCACACCCGGTGCTGTCGGCCCGCAAGGACCTGGAGACACCGGCCCCTACCGGATGGTGACGATCCGGCCACGTGCGGGGCGAGGCGTACCGTCCCGCACCGCCCGCCGATATGGTGGGACGGCCATGGCAAAGATCGTCCAAGTAACGGCCCGTACCGTCGTCTCGTACGTCGTCAACCCGGCCGCACGTTTCCTGCTCCGGATCGGCGTGACACCCAACGCCGTCACCATCGCGGGCACCGTTGGTGTCCTCATCGGTTCGTATTTCGGCGCCCAAGGTGAGCTTTTCTGGGGCACCGTGATCGTAACCGCCTGCGCTCTCACCGACGCACTCGACGGCACAATGGCCCGGATGCGGGGCGGAACCGGCAGATTCGGGGCACTCCTCGACTCGTCGATGGACCGCATCGCCGACGGTGCGGTCTTCGGAGCCGTCGTCTACTACCTCGCGACCGAGGGCAATCCGTACGGCGGGGTCGTCGCCGCGCTGGTCTGCCTCGTGTTCGGCCAGGTCGTGTCGTACGTGAAGGCGCGGGCGCAGTCGCTCGGCCTGAACGCCGACGTCGGCATCGCCGAACGCCTGGAACGCCTGCTCATCGTCGGTGTCGGCGGACTGCTCGGCGCCGCGGGCCTCGACTGGGGCCTGCCCGCCGCGCTCTGGGTGCTCGCCGCGCTCGCCGTGTTCACCGCCTTCCAGCGGCTGATCCACGCGGGCCGCACCGAAACCCCGGTCGCGTGAAGGACCGGCTGACCACGCTCGGCTACTCGGCCGGGTGGAGTCTGGTGCGGGCGCTGCCGCTCCCGGTGGCGCGCACCCTCTTCCGGGCCGCCGCCGACCGGGCGTGGAAGTCCAACGGCAAGGGCACCCAGCGGCTGCGCCGCAACCTCCAGCAGGTGGTGGGACCGGAGATGCCGGAGACCCTGGTCCGCGACGGCCTCCGCTCGTACGCCCGGTACTGGATGGAGGCGTTCCGGCTGACGGGGGCGACCCCCGGGCAGACCTACCCGGGCTTCTTCATGCACCCGGAGAGCCACGACGCCCTCAAACAGGGCGTCGCCGAGGGCAACGGGGTGGTCCTCGCCCTGCCGCACGTGGCGAACTGGGACGCGGCCGCCGTCTGGGTGGTCTCCCAGGACTGGCAGCTGATCACGGTCGCCGAGCGGCTCAAGCCGGAGGCCGTCTACCAGCAGTTCCTCGACTACCGGGAGCGCCTCGGCATGCGGGTGCTCCCGCTCACCGGCGGCGAGCGGCCCCCGCTCGACGTGCTCGCCGAGCACCTGTCGCAGGGCTGGATCGTCCCGCTCCTCGCCGACCGGGACCTCTCCCGCGCCGGCGTCGAGGTCGACTTCTTCGGCGGTAAGGCACGGATGCCCGCCGGACCGGCGATCCTGGCGATCCGGACCGGCGCGCCGCTCTACGCGGTCGACTGCTGGTACACCGAATCCCGGGTCGAATCGGTCATGCGCCGGGTCACCCCACCGGCCGACGGCCCGTTGGACGAGCGTGTCAAACGGACCACGCAGCTTCTCGCCGACGCGTACGCGGCCGGTATCGCCGACCACCCGCAGGACTGGCACATGCTCCAGAAGCTCTGGCTCTAGGAGGTCGTCGGCAGTGCGGATCGGGATCGTCTCGCCCTACTCGTTCGACGTGCCCGGCGGCGTGCAGAACCACATCATGGACCTGTCCGAGGCACTGATCGGGCTCGGTCACCACGTCAGCGTGCTCGCACCCGCCGACGAGGACGCCGAACTGCCCGGGTACGTGGTCGCGGCCGGGCGGGCGGTGCCGCTGCCCTACAACGGCTCGGTCGCCCGGATCGCCTTCGGCCCGGTCTCCACCGCCCGGGTCCGGCGCTGGCTGAAGAACGGCGAGTTCGACGTGCTGCACGTGCACGAGCCGTTCACGCCCAGCCTGTCGTTCCTGGCGGTGCTCTCCGCCCGCGGGCCGGTGGTGGCCACCTTCCACACCGCGATGACCCGGTCCCGGGCGCTCTCCGCCGCGCAGAGCTTCCTGCAGCCGGCCCTGGAGAAGATCACCGCCCGGATCGCGGTCAGCGAACTCGCCCGCAAGGTCCAGGTCGAGCACCTCGGCGGGGGAGCGGTCGAGATCCCCAACGGCGTCGCGGTCCGGAAGTTCGCCACCGCCGAGCCGATGGCGGGATGGCCCGGCGAGGGGGGCGCCCTGGGCTTCCTGGGCCGCTTCACCGAGCCGCGCAAGGGCTTCCCGCTCCTGCGTACGGCGTTCGTCGCGCTCGCCCGGGAACGCCCCGGGCTGCGGCTGCTGGTCGCGGGGCCGGGCGACCGGGACGAGCTCTTCGAGGACATCCCCGCCGAACTCCACGGCCGCGTCGAACTCCTCGGCCTGGTCAGCGAGGCCGACAAGGCCCGGATGCTGCGCAGCGTCGACGTCTACGTGGCCCCGAACACCGGCGGCGAGAGCTTCGGCATGATCCTCACCGAGGCGATGGCCGCCGGGGCCACGATCGCCGCCAGCGACCTGGACGCGTTCCGCCGTGTCCTCGACGGCGGGCGGGCCGGTGCGCTCTTCCCGACCGGCGACGCGGCGGCGCTCATCACCCTGCTCGGCGAGCTCCTCGACGATCCGGCGCGACGGGCCGAACTGTCGTCGTGTGCGCGTACCGTGGTCGGGACCTTCGACTGGCCGAGCGTGGCCGGGCGGGTGCTCGAGGTGTACTCCTCGGCGATCGAGGCGATCGACGGCCGCGTCTTCGACGACGATCCGGCCTGATCCGTCTTTTTCATCACGGCCCCGGGCCTGTGACGTCCTGTTACACAGGGAGCACTACGATGCCCGGCATGTGGTGGGTGGTGGGAGTCGTCGTGCTGGCCGCGATCTTCTCGGCGTACCTCGGCTGGACCGCTCAGCGCGTGGAACGTGTGCACGCCCGCGCCCAGTCGGCCGAGCGCGCGCTGGATGCGCATCTGCTGCGGCGCGCGGCGGCGGCGGCCGTGGTCGCGGAGCAGACCGAGTCGGTCGAGCTGTACGCGGCGGCGCGGCTGGCGCTCGACGCCGAGTCGGACGAGCGCGAGTCCGCGGAGAACGACCTGACCCGCCAGCTCCAGCGGATCGAACTGGACCCGGCGGACCCGGCGGCGCGGACGCTGATCGCCAGCAGCCGGCGGGTGGTGCTGGCCCGGCAGGTGCACACCGATCTCGTCCGGGACGCGCTGACCGCGCGGCGCCGCAAGCTCGTCCGGGTGCTGCGGTTGCCGGGGCGGTACCCGCGGCCGGCGTACTTCGACATCGTGGAGCCGGTGATGCCGGAGCTGCCCCCGGCCCCGGCCCCGGGCATGCCACCGGAGAGCCCGCTGCCCGCCCAGGCGGTGGAGGCCGCCTCTTGAGCGCGGCGGGAGCACGGACGGCGTACGGGAAAAGGCCCCGCGGGAAGCAGGGCCTGATCCGGGAGAGTGAGCGAAGCGGGGTTACCAGCCACGCTCGGCGAGGCGGTGCGGCTGGGGGATCTCGTCGACGTTGATGCCGACCATGGCCTCGCCCAGGCCGCGGGAGACCTTGGCGATCACGTCGGGGTCGTCGTGGAACGTGGTGGCCTTGACGATGGCGGCGGCGCGCTGGGCCGGGTTGCCGGACTTGAAGATGCCGGAGCCGACGAAGACGCCCTCGGCGCCGAGCTGCATCATCATGGCGGCGTCGGCGGGGGTGGCGATGCCGCCGGCGGTGAAGAGGACCACCGGGAGCTTGCCGGCCTCGGCGACCTCCTTGACCAGGTCGTACGGGGCCTGGAGCTCCTTGGCGGCGACGAAGAGCTCGTCCTCGGGCAGCGTCTGCAGGCGGCGGATCTCGGCGCGGATCCTCCGCATGTGGGTGGTGGCGTTCGAGACGTCGCCGGTGCCGGCCTCGCCCTTGGAACGGATCATCGCGGCGCCCTCGGTGATCCGGCGCAGCGCCTCGCCCAGGTTGGTGGCGCCGCAGACGAACGGCACGGTGAACTGCCACTTGTCGATGTGGTTGGCGAAGTCGGCCGGGGTCAGCACCTCGGACTCGTCGACGTAGTCCACGCCGAGCGACTGCAGCACCTGAGCCTCGACGAAGTGGCCGATCCGGGCCTTCGCCATCACCGGGATGGAGACCGCGGCGATGATGCCGTCGATCATGTCGGGGTCGGACATCCGGGAGACGCCGCCCTGGGCCCGGATGTCGGCCGGCACGCGCTCCAGCGCCATCACGGCGACCGCGCCGGCGTCCTCGGCGATCCTCGCCTGCTCGGCGTTGACGACGTCCATGATCACGCCGCCCTTGAGCATCTCTGCCATGCCGCGCTTGACGCGGGCGGTTCCGATGGCGGGCTGGGTCTCGGACATGGGGAATCGGCTCCTCGAGGGCGTACGACAGGGGCGGGATGGTCGGTAAACGGGATGCTACGAAGCCGCGACAGCGGCTCCGATAGCCAATCGACCCCCCGGTGGCCTGCTTTACCTCTGCGAGCCGGGTGCCACCTAGAGTGGGCTGCGTGAACATCGGAGTGCTGGCCCTGCAGGGCGACGTGCGAGAACACCTGGCCGCCCTGGCGGAGTCGGACGTGCTGGCCCGGCCGATCCGGCGGCCCGAGGAGCTCGCCGAGGTCGACGGGCTGGTGCTTCCGGGTGGCGAGTCCACCGCGATCAGCAATCTGGCGATCACTTTCGGACTGCTCGACCCGATTCGGAAGCGGATCGCGGACGGCATGCCGGTGTACGGTTCCTGCGCTGGCATGATCATGCTGGCCACGACGGTGCTGGACGGGCGTTCCGACCAGGAATCCTTCCAGGGCATCGAGATGACCGTCCGGCGCAACGCCTTCGGCCGGCAGATCGACTCGTTCGAGGCGACGGTGCCGATCGAGGGCATCGCGGGGGGTGATTTCCACGCGATCTTCATCCGGGCGCCGTGGGTCGAGGAGGTCGGCCCCGACGTGCGGGTGCTGGGGCGCGTTGCTGACGGTGACGCCGCCGGTAGGATTGTCGCGGTTCGGCAGGGGAACCTGCTCGCCACGGCATTCCACCCGGAGCTGACCGGTGACCTTCGCGTCCATCGGTACTTCGTCGAGATGGTCCGCCAGGCCGCACCCGCACGGTAGACACGGAGGTTACGCATGTCCGGCCACTCCAAGTGGGCGACGACCAAGCACAAGAAGGCCGTCGTCGACGCCAAGCGCGGCAAGATGTTCGCCAAGCTGATCAAGAACATCGAGGTCGCGGCCCGGACTGGTGGCGGCGACCCGTCCGGTAACCCTACGCTCTACGACGCCATTCAGAAGGCGAAGAAGAGCTCGGTCCCGAATGACAACATCAACAACGCGGTCAAGCGCGGTTCCGGCCTGGAGGCCGGCGGCGCCGACTGGCAGACGATCATGTATGAGGGGTACGGCCCGAACGGCGTGGCCCTGCTGATCGAGTGCCTCACCGACAACCGGAACCGCGCCGCCACCGAGGTCCGGACCCGGCTGACCCGCAACAACGGCACGTTCGCCGACGCGGGCAGCGTGTCGTACCTGTTCCACCGCAAGGGCGTGGTGATCGTCCCCAAGGGTGAGCTCAGCGAGGACGACGTCATGCTCGCCGTGCTCGACGCCGGCGCCGAGGAGATCAACGACCTCGGTGACGCGTTCGAGGTGGTCAGCGAGCCGACCGACCTGGTCGCGGTGCGCACCGCCCTGCAGAGCGCCGGGATCGACTACGACTCGGCCGAGTCGCCGCTGCTCCCGACCATGACGGTGCCGCTGGACGAGGAGCCGGCCCGCAAGGTCTTCAAGCTGATCGACGTGCTCGAGGACTGCGACGACGTGCAGAACATCTACGCCAACTTCGACATCTCCGACGAGGTCGCGGCCGCGATCGAGGAGTGACGGCGAGGCCGGCTCGCCGTCTCACGGGGTGGCGAGCCAGCTCATCGACTGGATCATGGCGATCACCAGCAGGGTGCCGCCGGCGATCAACCACGCGACACGCCGGTGCTCGGCCCGGCGCCACGCGTGCACCCAGGCCACCCCGGCGTCGGCGAGCGTGACCAGGCCGGCCCGGGTCGTCGTGTCCAGCACCGTGGCCTTGTCGAGCGCGAGGCTGCCGTGCGTCCTGACGGCCCGGGCCGGCGGCCGGAGCACGCGTACCTCGACCCGGTGGATCCGGTCCTCCCGCCAGGCCGTGGCGCGCTTCGCCAGGCGGCGGTGGAGGTAGGCGCCGACCGCGTCGGTGCGGGTCAGCCGGGACCACCAGGACAGCCGGCGCCAGTGGGCGGCCAGGTCGTCGAGCAGGGTCAGGTAGACCTCATCGGTGCCGGTCAGCCGCACGGACTCGGCGCGCAGGAAACGCTCGTGGAGCGCGACCGCGTCGAGGAAGCCCGGTGGCGGTTCGTCGTCCATCGCTACCTCCTCACCCATCGTCGAGGCGTGTCAACGGCGAGCACAAGGGGTGACCGTATTAGGGTGTCGAACACACGTACGTGAGGGGAGGCCACGGTGCGCGTGCTCGGCATCGATCCGGGTCTCACCCGGTGCGGGGTCGGCGTCGTCGACGGGGTTCCCGGGCGGCCCGGCACGCTGGTGGCGTACCAGGTGGTCCGCAGCGAACCGGACGAGGACATCGCGCTGCGCCTGCTGCATCTGGACCGGAGCCTGGCCGAGCTGGTCGAGCGGCACCGGCCGGAGCAGGTCGCCGTCGAGCGGGTGTTCTCCCAGCACAACGCGCGGACCGTGATGGGCACCGCGCAGGCCAGCGCGGTGGCGATCCTGGCCGGCGCACGGGCCGGGCTGCCGGTGCAGACGTACACGCCGAGCGAGGTCAAGGCGGCCGTCACCGGCTCCGGGGTCGCCGACAAGGCACAGGTGACCGCCATGGTCACCCGGCTGCTGAAGCTCGACGCGCCGCCGAAGCCGGCCGACGCGGCGGACGCCATCGCCATCGCCATCTGTCACATCTGGCGCGGGGGCACCCGCGCCAGGATCCAAGCCGCGGCGGTCGCCGCCGCCCGCAGGAGCAGCCGATGATCGCCAGTGTGCGCGGTGAGGTCACCGCGATCCTCCCGGACAGCGCCGTGGTCGAGGTGGGTGGTGTCGGGATGCGGGTGTTCTGCACGCCGAACACGCTCGCCGGGCTGCGGACCGGGGCCGAGGCGCGGCTCGCCACCACGCTGATCGTGCGGGAGGACTCGCTCACCCTGTACGGCTTCGCCGACGACGGTGAACGGCAGCTCTTCGACCTGCTGCTGACCGCGAACGGGGTGGGCCCGCGGATCGCCCAGGCGGTGCTCGCGGTCCACCAGCCGGACGCGGTGCGCCGGGCGATCAGCGGTGGCGACATCGCGGCCCTGACCCAGGTGCCGGGCATCGGCAAGCGCGGCGCCGAGAAGATGATCGTCGAGCTCAAGGGCAAGATCGGCCCGGTCGGGCTCGGCGACGGCGGTGGCGGGGTGCTGGCCGGCGCGTGGCAGGAGCAGGTCCGGCAGGGCGTGCTCGCGCTCGGCTGGTCCGCGGCCCAGGCCGACCAGGCCGTCGCCGCGATCGGCGAGACGATCGACGGCGAGGTGCCGCCGGTGCCGGTGCTGCTGCGCCAGGCGATCCGGCTGCTGGGCAAGACGCGATGACCTCGTTCGACGGCGATCTCTCCGCGGAGGCCTTCGAGGAGGAGCGGGACGAGGAGACCAGTGTCCGGCCGAAGCGGCTGGCCGACTTCATCGCCCAGCACCGGGTCCGCGACCAGCTGGAGCTGCTGCTCAAGGCCTCCCTCGGCCGTGGCACCCCGCCCGACCACATCCTGCTCTCGGGCCCGCCCGGCCTCGGTAAGCCGGTCTCGGTCGACGCCCTCGTGCTGATGTCGGGCGGCGAGCGCAAACGGCTCGGCGACATCGCCGTCGGCGATGCGGTGATCACCAGGACGGGTGAGCCCGCGCTCGTCGAGGCCGTCCACGAGCAGGGCGAGCTGGACACCGTCCGGATCCGTACCACCTCCGGCCGGGAAGTGGTCGCTGCCCCGGATCACCCGTTCTGGACCACGGAGGGCTGGGTCAAGGCGGGTGACCTGACGCCGGACGACGTCCTGGCCAACGTGCTCACCCCCGGAGTGGTGGCGGACGGCACCGAGACGACCGACGAGTTCAGTCTCGCCGGTTACCTCATCGGTGATGGGTGCACCAGCAACCAGGTGACCTTCACCAGCGGCGACCAGGACGTCCTCGACGACTTCCGGGCGCTCTGCGACCGGATGCGCCGACCGCACAACACCCGGCCCAACTCGGCCAAGAGCTCACTGATCCGGATCTCGGGCCTGAAACCGTGGCTACGGGAGCACGACCTGATCGACAAGACGGCCTGGCACAAGCGGGTCCCCGCGTTCGTCTATCGCGGCGACAGCCGGCAGATCGGTACGTTCTTGGCCGCGTATTTCGCCTGTGACGGAACGGTGAGCCGTCGTGGCCGGGACCGCTACGACGTGGTCATCGAGTTCTGCAGCGTCTCCTACGGGCTTCTGCAGGACGTTCAGCACCTGTTGCTGCGCCTTGGCATCCAGTCCCGGCTCAAGCTCAAGCGCGGTCGTTACCAGGGACGTCTCCCCGAGTCGTGGCGTCTGAGCATCATCAGCCAGGACGACGCGGCCCGGTTCGTCGAACGGGTCACCCCGATCGGTGCGCGGGGAGAGCGTCTCCGGGAGTGGGCCCCGCGCCGGGACCGCTTCGACGAGCAGCTCGCTCCGGACCGGGTGGCCTCGGTCGAGCCGGCCGGGCTGACCGAGTGCCGCTGCCTGACCGTGGCGGACGATCACACGTTCACGGTGAACGACCTCGTCGTCCACAACACGACGCTGGCGAACATCGTGGCGGCGGAGCTCGGGACCGGGATCCGGACCACCAGCGGGCCGGTGATCGAGCGCTCCGGTGACCTGGCCGCGATCCTCACCGGGCTCGCCCCCGGCGACGTGCTCTTCATCGACGAGATCCACCGGATCGCCAAGCCCGCCGAGGAGCTGCTCTACAGCGCCATGGAGGACTTCCGGGTCGACGTGGTGGTCGGCAAGGGGCCGGGCGCCACCGCGATCCCGCTGGACGTGGAGCCGTTCACGCTGGTCGGGGCGACCACCCGGGCCGGGTTGCTGACCGGGCCGATGCGGGACCGGTTCGGGTTCGTCGCGCACCTGGACTTCTACTCACCGGCCGACCTGGACGCGCTGCTGCACCGGTCGGCCCGGATCCTCGGCGTGCCGATCACCCCGGAGGGCGCCGCCGAGATCGCCCGCCGGTCGCGGGGCACGCCGCGTATCGCGAACCGGCTGCTGCGCCGGGTCCGGGACTTCGCCGAGGTCCGTGCGGACGGCGTGGTCACCGAGGAGGTCGCCCGGGCGGCGCTTGCGGTGTACGACGTCGACGCCCTCGGCCTGGACCGGCTGGACCGGGCGGTGCTGCGCGCGCTGATCGAGTCGTTCAAGGGCGGCCCGGTCGGTCTGTCCACGCTCGCCGTCGCGGTGGGCGAGCAGTCCGACACGGTGGAGGAGGTCTGCGAGCCGTTCCTGGTCCGGGCCGGGCTGCTGGCGCGGACGCCCCGGGGCCGGGTCGCCACCGAGGCCGGCTGGGCCCATCTCGGAAAGACGCCGCCGGCCGACGGCCGTTCCGGCGTATTTCAAGGTGACCTGTTCGCCCGAGACACGTAAATATCGCTCGTGATGTGAACGTGACGTGTGCCGCATTCGTAGTCTCCAGGTTGACCTATTAGACTCGCCGCCGGTTCGACCTGAGAGTTTTGACGCCGCGGATCGACCTCCATCGAGGTATCAGCGGCCTACGGAAGGCTATTTCTCGTGTTTGAGGCGGCTGACAGCGGCAGCGGTAATCCACTGAGCCTGTTCCTGCCCTTCGTTCTGATCATCGGTGTGATGTATTTCCTGATGATCCGGCCGCAGCAGAAGCGGCGCCGTGAGGCGATGGAGATGCAGAACAAGCTCGGCCCGGGGGACGAGATCGTCACCATCGGCGGCCTGCACGGCACGGTCGTCACGGTGGACGACGAGGTCGTCGCCCTGGAGATCGCGCCCGGTGTCGGCCCGGTCCGCTTCGCCCGCCAGGCGATCGCGCGGGTGGTCAGCCGGGCAGACGAGACCGCCGCGGCCGACGAGACCGAGGAGACGGAAGCCGAGCCGGAGATCGTGGAGCCCGCGGTGGAAGAGCCGCAGAGCCCGGTCGTCGAGACCCGCAAGCAGGACTGACAGACTCGCCATACGGAACCGGCCCGCGGCACCTCGCCTGCGGGCTGATTCGTCCCGGCCATCGTTCGCCCATCGGTGGCCGGTCACCGATCGACAGCGCCGCGCCGATCACGCGGCCGAAGCACAGGGAGACCTAAAGCCGTGGCACGACCACCACAGGGACAGATGCATCCTGGACGCCAGCTAGGCGTGCTCGGTCTGGTCTTCGTCGTCCTGTATCTGCTCGTGTTCTTCGCCGCCGGTGCGAAGGGCAGCTTCACCGACCGCCTCCAGCCCAAGCTCGGCCTCGACCTCGTCGGTGGCACCACGGCCACCTACATCGCCACGCAGAACGGCCAGACGCCGACGACCGAGGCGATGAACACGGCCAAGCAGATCATCGAGAACCGGGTGAACGCCCTCGGCGTCTCCGAGGCCGAGGTGGTCATCCAGGGTAACAACACCATCGTCGTCTCCCTGGCCGGCGAGGCGAAGGACCAGCTGAAGGACCTGTCGCAGGCCGCCAACATGCGGTTCCGCCTGGTCACCGGCGCGACCGGGGACGTCGCCTCGACGGCGATGAACCCGCCGACCGCCTCGCCGAGCGCGTCGGCCAGCGGCGCGGCCCCGTCCGCGTCCTCCTCGGCGGCCCCGGCCGCCAGTGGCAGCGCGCCGGCCGTGACCGCGAGCCCGACCTCCTCGACCGGCGGTCAGGGTGGCGGCGAGGCCGTGCCGAGCGCGTCCGCCTCCGCGGAGCCGTCCGCGGCCGCCTCGACGCCGGCTCCGGCCGCGTCCGACGCCCCGGTCACCGCGGACGTCGAGGCGCAGCGTGCCGCGATCGAGAAGAAGGTCGGCACCAAGATCTGGGAGCAGGCCGAGAAGCTGACCGCCCCGGTCGACGTCAGCACCGACACCGAGGCGGGCCTGCCGTACAAGGCGTTCGGCACGCTCTCCGGCGCCGAGGTCAACGCGCTCACCCCGGACATGCAGTTCAACATCCCCACGATCAGCTGCCAGCAGCTGGACGAGCGGCCGAACGGCGCGATCGACGCCGTCGACTCCTCGGTGGTGGCCTGCTACGGCGGCACCATGAAGGTGATGATGGACAAGGCCAAGGTGGTCGGCGACGACATCAAGCAGGCCGCTCAGCAGCTCGACCAGACCACCAACCAGTGGGTGGTCTCGCTGGACTTCACCTCGGACGGCCAGAAGAAGTGGGCCGACCTGACGCGTGAGGCGTACGAGGCGACCTCCTCCGACGCCTGCTACGTCGCGCTCACCAACCTGTACGGCTCCGCCGAGCACTGTGCGGTGGCGGTCGTGCTGGACAAGGAGATCCTCTCCGCGCCGCAGATCCAGGGCGTGCTGACCGGCTCCTCGCAGATCACCGGCAGCTTCACCGCGACCAGCGCGAAGCAGCTCGCCGACCAGCTCAACTTCGGTGCCATCCCGGTCACCTTCGACTCCGGCCCGGCGCAGACCATCTCCGCGACCCTCGGCCTGCAGCAGCTGGAGGCGGGCCTGCTCGCCGCCGCGATCGGCATGGCCCTGGTGGCGGTCTACGCGTTCTTCTACTACCGCCTGCTCGGCTCGGTCATCTTCCTGAGCCTGCTGCTCTCCGGTCTGCTCACCTTCGGCGCCCTGGTCTTCCTCGGCCGCACGATGGGGTACACACTGACCCTGGCGGGTATCGCCGGCTTCATCGTGTCACTCGGTGTGGCGGCGGACTCGTTCGTCATCTACTTCGAGCGGCTCAAGGACGAGATCCACGAGGGTCGCTCGCCGCGGAGCGGTGTCCAGCGTGCCTGGCTCCGGGCCCGGCGGACGATCATCTCGGCGAACACCATCACGATCATGTGTGCGGTGGTCCTCTACATCGTGTCGATCGGCGCGGTGCAGGGGTTCGCGTTCGCGATGGGCCTCTCGACCGTCCTCGACCTCCTCGTGGTGTTCCTCTTCCGGCACCCGATCATGACCATGTTCGCCAGCACCAAGGCGTTCCTGTCGCCGCGGGTCAGCGGTCTCGGCCGCGTCCTGCGCCGCACCCCGACCGAGGAGCCCGTCTCCTCGCGTGTGAAGGAGGCCTGACATGGCCCGTCCCGGTCTCGCCACCCGCCTCTACCAGGGCGAGGCGAACATCAACATCGTGGGCCGCCGGAAGACGTGGTTCATCGTCGCCGCCGTGCTCGTGCTGATCTCGATCGGCAGCTTCACCTTCAAGAAGTTCGACCTGGGCATCGAGTTCGCCGGTGGCACCTCGTTCAGCGTGCCGGCCTCGGCCGACGGTAAGACGCTCACCCAGGACCAGATCCAGACCGCGGTCACCAAGGCGGTCCTCGGGGCGGCTCCGGACGCCGAGGTCACCACCACGCAGAAGGTCGGCGACGGCGACGACGCCACCTACACCGTGCGGGCGTCGGCGCTGACCGCGGCCGAGTCGGAGAAGGCGAAGGCGGCTCTCGTCGCGGACCTCGGCGTCAAGGCCGAGGACGTCAGCGACAGCCAGGTCTCGGCGGCCTGGGGCGGTGCGGTCACCCAGCAGGCGATCCTCGGTCTGGTCATCTTCCTGGTGCTGGTCACCGGGTACCTGGTGATCCGGTTCGAGTGGCGGATGGCGGTCGCCGCGCTGGCCTCGCTCCTGCTCGACCTGGTGCTCACCGCCGGCGTGTACTCGCTGGTCGGCTTCGAGGTCACGCCCTCCACGGTGATCGGCTTCCTGACGATCCTCGGTTACTCGCTGTACGACGTGGTCGTGGTCTTCGACAAGGTGCAGGAGAACACCCGGGGGATCACCGCCGGCAGCTCCCGTACCTACAGCGAGGCCACCAACCTCGCGGTGAACCAGACCCTGATGCGCTCGCTCAACACCGGCCTGGTCGCGCTCCTGCCGGTCGGCGGCCTGCTCTTCATCGGCGCCGGCCTGCTCGGTGCCGGCACCCTGAAGGACCTCGGCCTGGTGCTCTTCGTCGGCATGGGCTTCGGCGTCATCTCCTCGATCATGTTCGCGGCCCCGGTGCTCAGCGCGCTGAAGGACCAGGAGCCGAAGATCAAGGCGCACAACGCCCGGGTGCTCAACCGCCGGGCGAACCGCTCCGACGACGTGGCGCGCGGCGAGCGGGTCCGCTCGGCGAACGCCACCGAGTCGGACGAGCCGGCGTACGCGGGAACCACCCCGCGCCCGGGCGCCCGCCCGGCCGGCAAGCGCAACACCAACCGTGGCGGCGGCGCCGGCAGCCGGCCCCAGGGCGGCAAGCGCAACTGATCCGCACCGATCACCCGCGACGGCCCGCTGCTCCTCGAGCAGCGGGCCGTTACGCTGTCCGCCGTGACTGACGAAACCCCTACCGGCGACAGCGGCCCCGACCTGGCCGCCCTGGTCGCCGGCGCCACCATCGACGTGCCGGACTTCCCCCAGCCGGGCATCGTCTTCAAGGACCTGATGCCGCTCTTCGCGGACGGCGCCGTCTTCAAGAACGTGATCGACGGGATCGTCGCCCACCACGGGCCCGGCTCGTTCGACGTGGTGGCCGGGGTGGAGGCGCGCGGGTTCGTGGTGGCGGCCGCGATCGCGTACGCGACGGGCACCGGCGTGGTGCCGATCCGCAAGGCGGGCAAGCTGCCGCGCAAGGCCCTGTCGGCGTCGTACGCGCTGGAGTACGGCGAGGCCACCCTGGAGGTGCACGAGGACGCGTTCGTCGCCGGACAGCGGGTCCTGGTGGTCGACGACGTGCTCGCCACCGGTGGTACGGCGGGTGCCGCGATGGACCTGGTCGAGCGGGCCGGCGGCACCATCGCGGGCTTCACCGTGCTGATGGAGCTGGGCTTTCTTCCGGGCCGGGAGAAGCTGGCGCCCCGTACGGTGCACGCGCTGCTGACCGTTTGATCCGGCTTCGATGTTCTTCGCCCGGTCGGGCCGACGTATTCGGAGGTTCGGCCGGGCCAATCCGGGTATCGGTGCGGGTAGGATGGGCGTTCCATAGGGAGCGGGCCGGGATCCACCGGCAGCGGTCCCGGGCAATAGCAGGGATCTCGACGCGACGGTGAATGAGGAGGCCGGTGTCCAGCGACGTCGCCCCTCCGGCGGAGGGCACGGTGCAACCGACCCAGAACTCGCGGACCGGCTCGGGTGGGGCTACCCCCGCTGACCAGCCGCGCTCTGACGACAAGTCCGGTTCCAACGGCGTCGGCCCGAACGGCTCGGGCCCACGTCCGGCGGTCCCCGGTACCGACATCGAGACCACCCAGCCACTCTCGCCCGCCGACGAGCCGGGGCCCTTCGGCGGCCTGGCCGGTGCGCCCACCGGGCGGCGGGTCCGGGCCCGGCTGGCCCGGTTCAACGCGCCGTGGCAGAGCACCCAGGTCAGCGAGGTGCTCGAGCCGCTGATCGCCACGCACCGGGCGAGTCACCCCAAGGGTGACGTGCGCCAGCTGCAGAAGGCGTTCGACGTCGCGGCCCGCTGGCACTCGGGGCAGTACCGCAAGTCCGGGGATCCGTACATCACGCATCCGCTCGCCGTGGCGACCATCCTGGCCAACCTGGGCATGGACACCACGACGCTGGTGGCGGCGCTGCTGCACGACACGATCGAGGACACCGACTACGGCCTGGAGCAGATGCGCACCGACTTCGGCGCCGAGGTGGCGCTGCTGGTCGACGGCGTGACCAAGCTCGACCGGGTGAAACTCGGCGACGCGGCGAAGGCGGAGACGATCCGCAAGATGGTCGTCGCGATGGCCAAGGACCCGCGCGTCCTGGTGATCAAGCTGGCCGACCGGCTGCACAACATGCGTACCCTGACCTTCCTGCCCCGCGCCAAGCAGGAGCAGAAGGCCAAGGAGACCCTCGAGATCCTGGCCCCGCTGGCCCACCGCCTCGGTATGAACACGATCAAGTGGGAGCTGGAGGACCTCGCCTTCGGGACCCTCTTCCCCAAGCGGTTCGAGGAGATCAACCGCCTGATCGGGGAGCACCAGCCGCAGCGGGAGGCGCTGCTGCGCCAGGTGACGAACCGGGTCAGCCTCGACCTCAAGTCGGCGAAGATCAAGGCCGAGACCACCGGCCGCCCGAAGCACCTGTACTCGATCTACCAGAAGATGATCGTGCGGGGCCGGGACTTCAACGACATCTACGACCTGGTCGGCGTCCGTATCCTGGTCGACACGGTCCGCGACTGCTACGCCGCGCTGGGCGTCATCCACGCGAACTGGCAGCCGGTGCCGGGCCGGTTCAAGGACTACATCGCGATGCCGAAGTTCAACATGTACCAGTCGCTGCACACGACGGTGATCGGCCCGACCGGCAAGCCGGTCGAGATGCAGATCCGTACCTTCGCCATGCACCGGACGGCGGAGTTCGGCATCGCCGCGCACTGGAAGTACAAGGAGCAGAAGGGCGCGACGATCGTCGGCCCGCCGGCGCACATCGACGAGATGACCTGGCTGCGGCAGCTGCTCGACTGGCAGCGTGAGGCGAGCGACCCGTCCGAGTTCCTGGACGCGCTGCGGTTCGACCTCTCCAGCCAGGAGGTGTACGTCTTCACCCCCAAGGGTGACGTCATCCCGCTGCCCACCGGGTCCACGCCGGTCGACTTCGCGTACGCGGTGCACACCGAGGTCGGCCACAAGTGCATCGGCGCCCGGGTCAACGGCAAGCTGGTGCCCCTGGAGTCGACGCTCTCCAACGGCGACGTGATCGAGATCTTCACGTCGAAGTCGAGCACGGCCGGCCCGACGCAGGACTGGCTCGGCTTCGTGAAGAGCCCGCGGGCGCGTACGAAGATCCGGCAGTTCTTCAACAAGGAGCGCCGCGAGGAAGCGATCGAGGTCGGCAAGGAGGCGATCGTCAAGGCGATGCGCAAGCAGGGCCTGCCCCTGCAGCGCATGCTGACCAGCGAGAACCTCACGACGATCGCGCGCGACCTGCACCTGGCCGACGTCGCCTCGCTCTACGCCGCGGTCGGCGAGAACACCGTCTCCGCCCAGTCCGTCGTGCAGAAACTGGTCGCCGGCTTCGGCGGCGAGGAGGGCGCGGTCGAGGACATCGCCGAGACCGCCGTCGCGACCCGCCCGCCGCGTAACCGCAGCACCGCCCAGGACCCGGGCGTCGTGGTCAAGGGCGTCTCCGACGTCTGGGTGAAACTCGCCCGCTGCTGCACCCCGGTACCCGGCGACGCGGTCTTCGGCTTCGTCACCCGCTCGGGCGGCGTCAGCGTGCACCGCGAGGACTGCGCCAACGCCGAGGACCTGCGCGAGCAGCAGGAACGCGTCGTCGAGGTGAGCTGGAAGCCCACCTCCGCCTCCACGTTCCTGGTCGCCATCCAGGTCGAGGCCCTCGACCGGCACAAGCTGCTGGCCGACGTCACCCGGGTGCTCTCCGAGGAGCGCGTCAACATCCTCTCCGCGACGGTCACCACGACCCGCGACCGCGTCGCCGTCAGCCGGTTCACCTTCGAGATGGCCGACCCGAAGCACCTCGGGCATTTGGTCGCGGCGGTCCGAAAGGTCGACGGTGTGTTCGATGCCTACCGCGTGACCTCGGGGGCCTGAGCGGCTTTTACTCACCCTGGGACGGTTGGGGCCGTGGGTGGGCATGCAGGGCGGTGGAGCGTTTATGCCCTGCATGCCCACC
>NZ_JBFAYF010000104.1:0-20866 GCF_040681165.1 Actinoplanes sp. NPDC051851
CTTCCGGGAGCGTGGATCAGATGCGGTCCGAGCTGGGAATCCAGGGCCTTGCCCCGGAGGGAAATCCCCCGGATTCATCCGTGGGGATCGTTAAGTGAGGAACTTGAGGATCGCGGCGTTGACCAGGTCGGGCTGGTCGAGGTTGGCGGCGTGCCCGCAGTCCTGAAGGATCGTGGCGCGGGCCAGCGGATTGGTGGCGGCCATCGCGGTGGCGTGTTCGCAGGGCCAGAACTGGCTGTCCCGCCCGGCGAGGAAGAGGCTGGGCACGCTGATCCGGGCGATCACATCCCGCCAGTCCTGCCCGGCGTGGTCGTGCAGGAGCGCCCGGCGCTCCGGGGTGCCCGGGTCGGCGAAGGCGGGCGGCCCGCCGAGCGCCGCGACCAGCCGGGCGATGCCGGCACTCCGGTCGCCGCGCGGCCCGTGCCCGGTGTCCGGGATGCCGCCGTCGAAGTACGTCCCGACGTTCTCCCTGGTCAGGCCGTAGAAGCCGTACTCCCAGGTATCGTCGTTGATCATCTTCGGGGTCTGGTCGACGGTGATCACCGAGCGCAGCCGGGCGCCGCCGAAGATGTCGTAGTACGCCCAGATCGTGCTGGCACCCATCGAGCCGCCGACCAGCGTCACGGCGTCCAGTTCCAGCGCGCCGAGCAGTTCGTGCAGGTCGGCGCCGTGCCGGGAGAGCCGTTGACCGTACGGCGGGGACTCCGAGGCGCCGTGCGAACGCCGGTCGAACCCGATCACCCGGTGACCCTCGGCGGCCAGTGCCGACCGTTGCAGCTCCCAGCTCTCCAGCGGCGCACAGAACCCGGCGATCAGCACGACCGGCGCGCCGTCCCCCTCATCGGTGTAGTTCAGGCGTACCCCGTCGCTGCTGATGATCGTCGGCATCCCCCGACCCTACGCCCGCGATCTTGATGATCACCCAGCTCACCGTGCCCGGCTCACGGTCGGTGGTCACTCGGGTGGGGTCGCCCGCGTCGAGCGGGCAACCGTGCATTTCGCCGATGACGGAACTATATGGCGCAAAGCCGGCCGCTCTCCATTGAGGGGGGAGAGGGGGACACCGCGGACGCCCACCGCGCGGTCGAGTCCGGTGTGGTGGGCAAAGTGGTGGTGCGCACAGAGCCTTGACACGAGTGGCATAGTGGCCCGCGATGATCGAGACCATCAATCTCACCAAGGCGTACGGGAACGTCTCCGTGGTGGACGGGTTGTCCTTCACCGCGCAGCCCGGCCGCGTCACCGGTTTCCTCGGGCTGAACGGTTCGGGGAAGACCACCACGCTGCGGATGCTGCTCGGCCTCACCCGGCCCACGGCGGGGGAGGCGCTGATCAACGGTCAGCCGTACGCCGCCCTCGATCGGCCGCTTCAGCAGGTCGGGGCGGTCCTCGAGCAGGGGATCAGCCATCCGGGGCAGAGCGGCCGGGCGCACCTGACCGCGCACGCGTTCCTCGCGGGTGCGGGGCGGGACCGGGTCGAGGCGCTGCTGGAGCGGGTCGGGCTCGCCGCGGACGCGCACCGGCGGACCGGGGACTACTCGCTCGGGATGGGGCAGCGGCTCGCGGTGGCGACCGCGCTGCTCGGCGACCCGAGGGTGCTGATCCTCGACGAGCCGGCGAACGGGCTGGACCCGGAGGGCATCGCGTGGCTGCGGCAACTGCTGCGGGATCACGCGCAGGCCGGCGGCACCGTGCTGATCTCCAGCCATCTGCTGGCCGAGCTCGCCCAGCTCATCGACGACGTGGTGATCATCGCGAACGGGCGGGTGCGGTCGGCGGTTCCGCTGGCCGAGCTCTACGGCGGCGCCGGGGGACGCCTGCGGGTTCGCGGTCGTGACACCGTACGGCTGCGGAAGGTTTTTGAAGAAGTGGGTGGGCAGGTCGCCGGCGACGAGCAGCTGCTGGAGGTCGACGGGCTGACCGCGGAGGAGGCGGGGGAGGCCGCGTTCGCCGCGGGGGTGCCGATCTACGAGCTGACCGTGCACACCCCGAACCTCGAACAGATCTTCCTCGACCTGGCGGGTGCCTGATGATCGCTCTGATCCGCGCGGAGTTGTACCGGATGGCCACGATCCGGTCGAGCTGGCTGCTGATCGGCCTGTTCGGGGTGCTGGCGGCCTCGTTCGGGATGTGGAACGCATACGTCTGGGCGCTCTTCGCGGGCATCGGCACGCTCGGCATCGCGGCCTTCACCGTCGCCCAGCACCACCAGCACCGGACGGCCGCGCTGCTCTACCTGGCCCGCCCGAAGCGCTATCCGGTGCTGTTCGCGCAGGTACTGACCACGGTCCTGGTCTCCTGGGTCTTCGCCGCGGTCACCGGCCTGCCGGCCCGGCTCAAGGACGGCAACGGCGCGGTGTACCGGCACACCCTCTGGGTCATTCCGGTCATGGCGGTCTTCGGCGCGGCCACCGCGGCGATCGTCCGCCGCGCGTCCTGGCTGATGTACGGCTTCGCGGTCTGGTTCATCCTGGTCGAGGGCATCATCGGCCGCCTGGAGCAGCCCCTGCCGATCACCATGTACATCGACGCGTCCCGGGGCGACGCCTGGGGCCTGGAGGTCTTCGCCGTCTGGGCCTTCGTCCTGCTCGGCATGGCCGCCCTGACCCTGCGCCGCGACTTCAGCGCCGACTGATCATCCCGGCAGGGCGTAGGCACGGTGATGTGCCCTGCCGGGGCGAGGATTCTTGCGAAACTCACAGGAATTTATGTGCATCTATGTAACGCAGGGCTGATCGTGTGGAGGGCATGTCGTTTACAAGTGTTTCGCCGCCCGTGATCCGGGGGCTTTTCGTCACCGTCCTCCTGATTCTGCTCGGTATGCCACCGACCGCGGCGTCCGGGATCGTCACCCCGGTCTGCTCGTGGGGCTGGCGAGTGAGTGCGGTCGACGTCAATGCCTACTATCCGGACACTGCGGCCGTGTACTGGTCGATGTGGTACCAGTACAGCGACGACCTCTCCTTCGACATCCAGGGCCGGTTCCCCGATGCGAGGTACATGTCATTCAATGTCTACGACCTCTATCCCTCCTCGTTCAGCAGCAACGGCGTCGAGTCCAGCCTCTCCGACTACGAGATCACGCCGGACGAGGGCAGCGTCAACCCGTGGCAGACCGACGCCGACCCGGGCGGCACCTACACCCTGCATCTGAAGATGAACCCGGACCCGGGCGAGGTGAACACGCTGCCGCTCGCGCCGGAGGGAACGGTGGCCGGCAGCAAGGGTTCGGTGATCTTCCGCGTCTACCTGGCCACCGATCTGGCCAACGTCGTGCTCCCGACCGTGACCGCTTATCACGGTGACACCGGGACGGTCCTCAACACCTGCCAGACCGCGGGCGAGGGCAACGCGAAGATCACCACGGACTCCGCCACGCTGACCGAATCCCTGCTCCGGTGGCGGGACCGCCGCCGCCGGGACATCGACCCGACCACCGGGCTCGCGTTCGCCCGCACGTCAGAACTCTCCCAGAAGGCGCCCAACAACGACAACGCCTACCTGATCACCTGGGTCGACCCGCCGGCGGCCGACGCGGACGACGTGATCATGATTCGTGCCAAGGCGCCCCGCGCGGTCTCCGGGACCCGTCCCCGGGCCTGGCCGGTCTTCGGCGCCGATGTCCGATACTGGTCCTTCTGCACGAACCTTCTGGAGCCCAACAACCCGGTGGTGGCGAACGTCCTCGAGGACGGATCCATCGACTACGGCTGCCGCTACGACGCCGACACGGCCATCGACCGCGACGGCTACTACACCTATGTCCTCGGCACCGAATCCCAGCGCGCCGCCATCGAATCCATTCACGGTGCCACATTCCTGCCGTTCTCCACCGACCAGTCCACCGCGTCCCACATGGTCATCATGCGCACGCTCCTGCCGACCGACGAGTTCCGTTTCGCCACCCAGCGTGTCGCCATGGACAGTTCCCCGGAGGCCGCCGCCGCAGTGATGGGCGACTATTACCCGCGCGTCTCCACCTGTTCCCTGACGAGGCTCACGCAGCGCGGCCTGCCGGCCTGCTTCCACCACTGAAACCCGTCGTGGGCCCGGGCCGTCCCTTTCCCGGTCCGGGCCCTTTCCGGGTACGCCCGAGAACGGCTCGGCGCCCCGCTCAAAAGGCGGCGTCGTTCAGGCGCGGAGATCGCGCTCGAACCAGGTGCCCGGCTTGCCGCCGAGCTGGGCCGGATCGGCCGGCCCGATGGCGACGAAACCACTGTTCAGTAGCACCTTGCGGGACGCGGCGTTCTGCTCGGCGGTGGCCGCCCGCAGGGTGCGCAGGCCGTGCTCGCCGGTCACGCGGCGGCACAGCTCCCGGACGGCCGCGGTCGCCACGCCGCGCCCCGTGACGTGCTCGGCGACCCGGTAGCCGAGGACCGCGGCGCGGCGGTGGATGTCGTACAGGTTGAACCGGCCGAGCACCGCGCCCTCCTCGCCGGGGAGCACGTAGAAGGCGCAGGTGCCGGTCTTCTGCTCGACCAGCGAGGCGGTGAACAGCTCGTCGAACCGCTCGAAGAAGGCATCGCCACGGTCCGAGATCGACGCGGCGAAGTAGGCACGGTTCGCGGTCTCGAAGTCGAGCACCGCGGCGGCGTGACGGGCATCCAGCTGTTCCAGCTCGGGCACCGCCCGACTCTACCCACCGCGCGGCCGATGCGAGACCCCGCCGGGGGATCGATGCGACATACCCTCAGTGTCTCGATCAGGGCCAGGTGACCAGCGACAGGAGGATCAGCGCCAGCGCCACCAGGAGCAGCAACACGACCGCGCCCGCCGCCGCGAGGGACCGCAGGATCGCCCCGAGCGGCACCAGCGCGTGGCCCACCATCCGCAGTGCGGAGAAGATCAGGAACGCCGAAACGATCAACACCAGGGTGTTGACGGTCGCGCCGGTGTCGTGAGCCTGGAGCGCGAGGGGTACTAACCTGTCCATGAGCCGTTCCTTTCGATGATCACTCGTCAGCGGGAAGCCCGGTTCACCATCGAGACGCCTTCGGTGCCCGCCGGAGGCGTCTTGCTACGTGGTACTTCGAGCGGATGGCATGCTCCATGGTTGGCCTGCAACATGGGGGCTGGCAATTGCCAGCGCGAACTTGACACGCTGGCTTTTGCCAGCTTATGAATTGACACCACGTTGCTTGCTAGGTAGCGGCTTGACAGCGCGATGCTTGCCATCCGCTTGCCATATGGTGGTCCCGAAGGGGGTGAACGCTGTGCAGCGTCGTACCAGCCCGATGCTGTTGCGTCGCCGACTCGGCGAGGAGCTGCGCAGACACCGCGAAGCTCGTGGGCAGAAGGCCGGCGATGTCGCCAAGGACCTGGGCATCAACCCGTCCGTCCTCAGCCGTCTCGAGAACGGCCAGCGCCGCCCGGTCCTCCTCTACGTCACCGCCCTCTGTGACTACTACGGGCTCGACCATGACACTGCCGACGCCTTGCGGAGGATCGCCCAGGGCGCCCACGCCGATGGGTGGTGGGAACAGTGGAACCTGGACGAGGAGCCCACGGAGTTCGTCGGCTTCGAGGCCGGGGCCAAGGCCGTGCTCACCTACGAACCCGGCCTCGTTCCCGGTCTACTGCAGACCGCGGAGTACGCCAGGCGTATCGCGCTGTCGCTGAAGTTCGGCGTGACCGAGGAGCAGATTCGGCGGAAGGTCGAATTCAGGATCAACCGGCAGCGGATATTGCGTGGCGACGACCCTCTGCGGCTTCACGCCATCCTCCACGAAGCCGTTCTCCGTGTCGACTTCAACGATCCTGGCATGCGGCGTCGGCAGCTCGAATATCTGCTCGAGTGTTCCGCTCTGCCGAACGTCACTCTACAGGTGCTCCGATTCAATGCGGACTCCGCGGTGGGTCTTCTCGGATCTTTCGCGGTCCTGGAGTTTGCTGATGATCTTGCCAAGGACGTCGTTCAGGTCGAGACGGTTCTTGGTTCGAAGTTCGAAAGAAAGGAGAGCGAGGTCGATCGTTGCAAGGATCTTTTCTCGGAAATCGAGTCGGCTGCCGATGGTGAAGACGCGAGCCTGGCCTTCATCGAGGCCTTGTTGCGTGATTCTGCTGAACAAAGGAATGTCGTATGAGTATCGAAGGCGTTGACCGCGCGGCCCTGAGCTGGCGGATTGCAAAGAAGAGTGCGAATGCAAACTGTGTTCAGGTCGCCAGGGACGCGTCCGGGACGATTTACTTCCGTAACTCCCGGAAGCCCGACGATGCGATGATCGCCTACACGCCCGCTGAGTTCGACGCTTTTATCGACGGCATCAAGCACGGCGAGTTCGACGACCTCTTGGGGTAATTTATCACGATATATGGGTACGGCCCGCAGGGTGACCTCCGGGATGGCAGCCCTATCCGGTCCCACCGGATAGGGCTGCGGTCAACCGTCAGGTCGACGGTGGGCATTATAGGGATATCCGTCAGCCCCAGGGGTCGCCGAATTCCGAGGTCGTATCGAACATGGCGCCGGTGAGTTTGTAGGCGAAAGCGGCGAAGGCCAGGAAGATCAGGCCGAAGACGATGGCGACGCTGATGCCGCGTGTGGGGCGGTTCGCGGCGACGGCCTGGGAGGGGCTGTCCGCGTCGTAGATGACCTCGACGGTGGTGCCGGTCACGTGGGAGCGGAACTCCATCATGTCCGGCAGGGCGGTCTTGATCTCCTGGCCCATCGCCGTGTGGAACGTGACGACCGGGAGGAAACGCATGCGGCCCTCGGAGGAGGATTCCATCTGGTTGTCGACGACCGTGGCCGTCGTGCGCTGGCCGGACGTCGCCAGCGTGCGGATTCTGAACCAGCGCCGCAGGGACGCGACTATTATCCCGGCGCCCACCAACGCCGGCATGCCCACCAGGAAGAACCTGACGAACAGCGGCAGCCACCCCGTGTCTTCGACCATGGGCCGAATGTAGATCACGGGTCACAACCCGTTGATCACCTGCGGGATCTCCGGGAAGACGTCGACCGCCGCGGTCACGAAACGCGGGTCGAAATCGGGCAGACGGCGGACGCCGCTCTGCAGGCAGGCGATGAACGGGATGCCCGCGCCGCCGGCGGCCAGCGCGTCGCCGGGGGAGTCGCCGACGTAGACGCACTCGTGCGGGGCCAGGCGCCGCTCGGCGAGCAGCTCGTCGAAGGCGCGCGGGTCGGGCTTGCGGAAGCGGGTGTTGCCCTGGTGGTATGCGCCGGTCACCCGGGCGGCGAGGACGTGGTCGGGCTCCAACAGGTGACGGACCTCCTGCTCGGCGCGGGAGGTCAGCAGCAGCACGGTGCGGCCCTCCAGGACCAGCCGGTCGAGAGCGGCCAGATTCTCGGGTGGGATCACGTCGAGGCGTCCCTCGGCGAGGTACCGCTGGTGTCGTACCGGAAAAAGGGTTGAGAAATGGGTCAGATCGATGCCGGGAGAGCGGTGCGGCATGGCGTCGAGCAGGATCTCACCCCAGGTGGCGAGGTGCACGGCGCGGGACATCGGCGGGCGGCCCATCTCGGCGAGGACGTCGTTCTCCAGATCGAACGACGCGGCCTCGGTCATGCATAGCGTGTCGTCCACGTCCACGATCACTGCCTTGATCATTAACGTAGTTTAGAAGCTTTCCTTAGTGTCAAGAATTCTCCCGAAGAGTACGCGATCTTACTTCTCTGACCAGGTGCTTTAAGGTATAAGCCGTGGCGAAACTCCGCGAAGCGCAGAAGGCGATGACCCGGCGCCTGCTGCTCGAGGCCGGGCTCCACCTGTTCACCACGAAGGGGTACGCCGGGACGACCGTCGACGAGATCGCGACGGCGGCCGGCACCACCCGGGTGACCTTCTACGCGTATTTCCCGACTCGCGCCGAATTGATGAGGACGCTGATCGAGGAGAGACTCGACGGGCGGTTCCACGCCGAGAGCGATCTGGTGACCGTGGTGGCCGACGGGACACCCGCCGCGATAGGCGCCTGGATGCGGCAGTCCTTCGCGAGCTGGGCCGAGAAACGCCCGATCCTGCGCATCGGCCGGGACGCCGCCGCCATCGAACCCGACCTGCGCGCCCTCGTCGAACGCTGGTTCGGCGAGGGCGTGCGGGCGATCGAGGACGGGCTGGAGCGCGCCGGGCGTTTCGCCCCGGAGGTTCGGCGCTTCCGGGGCGTGCTGGCGATGGCCGAACTGGATCACGTCGCCCGGAACGGGGCGGACGCGGACTGGCAGATCTCCGACGAGACGATGCTCGCCGAGCTGATCGCCAGCTGGGTCAGGCTGCTCGGAGCGTGAGATCCGGCAGACGGTCGCTGAGCTCGTCGAACGTGATGCCGAACGTCTCCCGGACCAGTACGCCGTCCGGGGTGATCAGGAACGTCGCCAGATCGGTGTAGACCCGGTTCACACAGCCCACCCCGGTCAGCGGGTACGAGCACCGCGGCACCAGCTTCGGGGTCCCGTCCTTGGTGAACAGCGTCATCATCACGAAGACGCTCTTCGCGCCGACCGCCAGGTCCATCGCGCCACCGACCGCCGGGATCGCGTCCGGCTCGCCGGTGTGCCAGTTCGCCAGGTCGCCGTTCGCCGCCACCTGGAACGCGCCGAGCACGCAGACGTCCAGGTGACCGCCGCGCATCATCGCGAACGAGTCCGCGTGGTGGAAGTACGCCGACCCGGGCAGCTCGGTCACCGGGATCTTGCCCGCGTTGATCAGATCCGGGTCGATCCGGTCGCCGGTGGCGGCCGGGCCCATGTTGAGCATGCCGTTCTCGGTGTGCAGCACGATCCCCGCGCCGTCCGGCAGGTGGTCGGCGACCAGGGTGGGCTGGCCGATACCGAGGTTGACGTACGACCCGGGCGCGATGTCCTTGGCGATCAGCGCCGCCATCTCGTGCTTGTTCAGGCCCATCAGACTGCCACCACCCGGTCGACGTAGATGCTCGGCGTCACGATCGCCTCGGGGTCCAGGGCGCCGGTCTCCACGACCTCGCTGACCTGGGCGATCGTCACGGTGGCCGCGGTCGCCATGACCGGGCCGAAGTTGCGGGCGGTCTTGCGGTAGACCAGGTTGCCCATCCGGTCCGACCGGTACGCGCCGATCAGCGCCACGTCGCCCTTGATCGGGTACTCCAGCAGGTAGGTCCGCCCGTCGATCTCCCGGGTCTCCCGGCCCTCGGCGAGCGGGGTGCCGACCGCCGTACGCCCGTAGAACGCGCCGATGCCCGCGCCGGCCGCCCGCATCCGCTCGGCGAGGTTGCCCTGCGGCACGACCTCCAGCTCGATCTTCCCGGCCCGGTAGAGGCCGTCGAAGACCCAGGAGTCCGACTGGCGGGGGAAGGAGCAGATCACCTTGCGGACCCGGCCCTTGGCGAGCAGCGCGGCGAGACCGGTGTCGCCGTTGCCGGCGTTGTTCGAGACCACGGTGAGGTCGGTGGCGCCCTGCTCGATCAGCGCGTCGATCAGCTGGACCGGCATGCCGGCCATCCCGAAGCCGCCGACCAGGACGGTCGAGCCGTCCGCGATCCCGTCGACCGCCGCGGCGGCGCTGTCACAGATCCTGGTCAGGCTCATGCCACGTTCTCCAATACCACCGCGAGAGCCTGGCCGACGCCGATGCAGATCGCGGCGACGCCGTAGCGGCCCTTCGACTCCTGCAGGCGCTTCGCCAGGGTGCCGATGATCCGCGCGCCCGACGCGCCCAGCGGGTGACCGATCGCGATCGCGCCGCCCTTGGCGTTGACGATCGTGGGGTCGATCCTCCAGGCGTCGACGCAGGCGAGGGACTGGACCGCGAAGGCCTCGTTGAGCTCGACGGCGTCAACGGAATCCCAGCCGATCCCCGCCTGCTTGAGTGCCTTGTTCGCCGCCTCGACGGGGGCGTACCCGAAGTCCTGGGGGGTGACGGCGTGCGTGCCGCGCCCGGCGAATCGAGCAAGCGGAGCGAGTCCGATATTTGCGCCTTCATTGCCGATCATCAGTGCGGCGGCTCCGTCGTTCAGCGGCGAAGCGTTACCAGGAGTGATCGTGCCCTCCTTGCGGAAGGACGGCTTCAGCTTGGCGAGCTTCTCCGCGCTGCTGTCCGGGCGGATTCCCTCGTCACGGGTGTGGTCGCCGACCGGCACGGTTAAATCACGATAAAACCCGTCATCCCATGCTTTGGCGGCGAGCTGGTGGGACCGCGCGGCGAACTCGTCCTGCCGATCCCGCCCGATCCCGAACCGGTCGCCGAGCAGCTCGTTCGCCTCGCCCAGTGAGACGGTCCACTCCTTCGGCATGTTCTCGTTGATCAGCCGCCAGCCCAGCGTGGTCGACACGGCCGTCACGTTCCCGGCCGGGAACGCCTTCGACGGCTTCGGCAGCACCCACGGCGCGCGCGTCATCGACTCGACGCCGCCCGCGATCACCACGTCCGCGTCGCCGGTCTCGATCGTCCGCGAGGCGATCATCGCGGCGTCCAGCGACGAGCCGCAGAGCCGGTTCACCGTGGTCGCCGGAACCTCCACCGGCAGCCCGGCGAGCAGCACCGCCATCCGGCCGACGTTGCGGTTGTCCTCACCCGCCTGGTTCGCGCAACCCCAGACGACGTCACCGATCGTGGCCGGGTCCAGGCCGTCTGCTTTCTCCAGTACGCCCTTGAGCGCGATCGCGGCCAGATCGTCGGGACGCCACTCGGCGAGGGCGCCACCGAACCGGCCGAACGGCGTACGGGCCGCGGCGTAGAGGTAGGCGGAAGTCATGGATCTAACGTATGCCTCGGCCACTGATTGAATCCAATACTGAATTAGGTCCGATTGATAACGTGGATGCATGGAACTGCGGCACCTGCGGGCGTTCACGGCGCTCGCCGAGGAGCGTCACTTCGGCCGGGCCGCGGAGCGTCTGCACATCGCCCAGCCTGCGCTCTCCCAGCAGATCAAGCAGCTCGAACGCGAGTTCGGGGTGGCCCTGGTCAACCGCACGACCCGCCGGGTGGAGCTGACCTCGGCCGGGCAGCGGTTCGCCGAACACGCCCGGACCGTACTCGGCTCGGCGGACCGCGCGTCGGCCGACATGTCCCTGGTCGCGTCGGGCCGGGCCGGGCGGGTGTCGGTCGGCTTCATCGGGAGTGCGACGTACGACCTGCTGCCGCTCGCCACCCGGGAGGTCCGGCGGCTGCTGCCCGGGATCGATCTGGAGCTGCACGGCGAGTTGCTCAGCCCGGCGCTGGTCGACGGGCTGCTCGACGGCACGTACGACCTGGTGGTGCTCCGGCCGGACCGGGCCCGGCGCCCCGAGCTCGACGTCCGGGTGCTGCGTGCCGAACCGCTGGTCGCGGTGCTGCCGGACCGGCACGCGCTGGCCGGGCGGCCGTCGCTCGACCTGGCCGAGCTGGCCGCCGAGCCGTTCGTCACGCACTTCTCCGGCGACCGCTCGTCGATGCACGAGCACGTCCTCGCCGCCTGCGCCGCGGTCGGCTTCCGCCCGGTATCGATCATGGAGGTGGGCGAGACCGCGACGCTCGTCGTCTTCGTCGCGGCCGGGCTGGGCGTCGCCCTGGTGCCCTCTCCGGTACGCAGCCTCGCGCTGAAGGGCGTCTCGTACGTCCCCCTGACCTCGGCGCCGGCCGTCGAGCTGGCCCTGGCGACCCGGGCCGGCGAGTCGTCCCCGGCGATCCGGCAGGTCGCCGAGATCGTGGTGAGCTGCCTTTAACCCAGTGCCGTCACGACCCGGGCCAGGGCGGTGGGGTGGTGCAGGATGCCCAGATGGCCGACGACGATCCGCCGGTGCAGCACGACCGCGGTGGCGTGCGGGGCGGCGGCGAGCGACGCGGTGTACGGCGTCACCATCTGGTCGTACCGGGTGACGATCGTGGTGAGGTTCGTGCCGGTCGCCGGGGGCGCGTCCCGGATCGCGGTGAGCACCGCCGAGCCGGGCAGCTGCTCGCGCCAGGTCGGGATCTTCGCGTCCAGCCAGAGCCGGAGCCCGGCCGGGAGCCGGTGCGGGCGGCGGAGCACTCCGTGCAGGGTGGTTCCGCCGTACGTCGGCGCGATCCCGACCAGCGTGCGCACCGCACCGGCCGCCGGTGTGGCGGGCAGGCATCGCACCAGGTAGTGCGCGAGCACGGCACCCCACGAGTGCCCGACGACGTCGACCCGCTTCGCGCCCGTCGCGGCCCGCACCTCGTCGATGAAGACAGCGAGCTCCAGGGCGTGCCGGTGGGTGGCGCTGACGTGCTCGCCGGGCTTCGCGCGCCGCCAGTCGAACGGGTAGACCGCCCGCCCGTGGTTCGCCAGCAGCGGCGCGAGCGTGAACCAGTCGGACGAGGACCGCCCGTTCGTGCCGTGCACCAGGACCACCGGCGTACCCGGGCCTGGCTCGGGTGTCTCCGGCCGGCGGGCTCCGGGCGGCAGCCCGCGCGGGTTCACCGCGCTGTGCCTCAGGGCCGCCCGCCGGCTGTACCGCACGTCGATCATGGGAGCCATTCTCCGGTGATTGGCTCTGTCTCTCCAGATCCACTCCGGCTGAAGATCAAGAGATGAAGGCTTTCACCGTACGGTTGTCCGCGCTGATCGGCGGCCTCGCCCTGTTCGGGTTCGCGATGTCGCTGATGGTCCGCGCACACATCGGGGTGGAGCCGTGGACCGCCCTGGCCCTGGGTGCGTCGATGCGGTCCGGCCTGAGCTTCGGCCTGGTGGCGAACCTGATCGGCGCGGCCGTGCTGGCCCTGTGGTTCCCGCTGCGCCAGCGCCCCGGCCTCGGCACGGTGATGAACATCCTCCTGGTCGGCACGATCGCCCAGCTCGGCCTGCTGATCGTCCCGGCGGTCGCCACCCTGCCGGTCCGGATCACCCTCTACGTCGCCGGCCTGCTCCTGCTCGCGGTCGCCTCGGGCCTCTACATCGCGGCCGGTTTCGGCGCGGGCCCTCGCGACGGCCTGATGACCGGCCTCAAGCGCCGATTCGGCATCCCGCTCTGGCTCGGCCGTACGGCCGTCGAGGTCACCGCCGCCGTGATCGGCTGGTACCTGGGCGGCGACATCGGCGTCGGCACGGTGGCGTTCGCGCTGCTCATCGGCCCACTCTGCAACCGGACGCTGCCCTGGTTCACGGCGCGCATCCCGTCCCGTCCCCACCCGTCCCGCCCACACCCGTCCCGCCCACACCCGGTTGCGTGACCCCACCCCCTCACGACCCCGCGCGCCGCCGGGTTCACGCCGTGGCGGTCGGCATGCGGTGCGGCATCTGCCAGCCGGTCGCCAGGCGCGACGGGTGGACGTTGCGCCCGTCGCCGAAGAACTCGGTGAACTTCATGATCAGCGGATCCCAGCGCATCGGGTCGACGTACGCCGTACCCGGGATCAGCAGCTCCTCCTCGACGTGGGTGCGCAGAACCTCGACCTCGAACGCGGTCGCGTCGAGGGCCGTCCCACCGAACGGATGGGCGGCCACCAGACGGCATTCGAGCTGGATGGGACACTGCAGGATCCGGTCCGGCCCGACCAGGTTCGACGGCTGAGCGGTGAGGCCGGCGGCGGCGAACTTGTCCGCTACATGCCGATAGCCCTGCCGGTACTTGTAGCCGGGCACGTCGCGGCGCCCGGTGGTCATGGCGAGCCGGTCGACGACGTCGACCATGCCGGCGCCGGGCAGGTTCAGCACGGCCTCGCCGTCCCGCTTGAGGTTGGCGGCGGTCTGGCTCTGGTCACTCAACCCGAGCAGGCAGGACTGTCCGATCCACCAGGCCGACGACATCGGCGCCAGGTTGGTGCTCCCGTCCTCGTTCCGGCTGCTCACCACGACCACGGGCGTGCCGAAGTACAGCACCTTGAGTCCGGGTACGACATGCATCTGTCTCTCTCCAGCGTCTCGCCGACGACGGCGTCCGGTCCGGGCGCCGCATGCCACGATGCCGGTGCACACCGGCGCTTCGCTGGCGGTTTTCGGACGACGCGTTCGAACCGATCGGCCGGCGCCGATGGCCTTTGTGGACGCCGAGGGGTGACGGGTCTGGCCGGGGGAGAGGCGGCTGTGCTTGCATGTCGGGACCTCGCACCCTTGCTGCGGAAGAGAGCCCGATGGCGAAGGCACAGCGCAAGACGGAGAACGAGATCGGCTTCAAGGCGGTCCGCAGGATCGTCGAGAGCGTCGAGCCCGGTGGCGGCGCCGTCGAGGTGGTCGACCGCCTCTTCTCCGCGGTCCTGATCCTCTCCCCGGTGGTCCTCGGCCCGATCGCGGCGATTCCACTGCTGGCCCTCTTCGACATGAAGAGCGACCTGATCCGCCAGGCGACCGACCTCGCCCACCGCCTGGCCGGGACGAAGGGCGACTTCCTGGACCGCAGTCGATCCCTCGCCGCGGCCCACTGGCTGATCACGTACTCGGCCTACTTCGAGGCCTGGAAGAGCATCGCCGGCGTCGCCCCGCCGGCCGCCGTGATCGACGCGGCCCGGTCCCATGTGGCGGAGCATCATCCCGGCTCCGGACCCGACGTCAGGCCCGTGGACTCCGCTCAGCCCAGGGCTCTATCGGACTCCGACTACGCGGCGCTGCCGCCGGTCTCCCTGCCGCATCCCGCATCGTCGTTCCGGACCGAGGCGGAGGACCGGCTGGATCTCTACACGAGGATGATGCACGTCCACCGTAACCTTCAGATGTTCCTCGCCGATACGCCGAGCAACCTCTCGGTCCCGCAGTGGAACGGACTGCCGGCCGCCGCGGTCGAGTATTACCACGCCCAGTACCTCGACCTCCTCCTCGAATACCGGGACTTCTTCGGGTACGCGTTGCTCTACGAGTTCCAGAAGACGCAGGAACTCGGGATCGCGCTCGCCGCCGAGACCGGGGCGGAGATCCAGCGGGTTCAGCACGCGCTGTCCGGGATCGACCAGGGACTGACCAACCTCGCCGCGGCGTTGACCGTCCTCACCGACGTGGATCCGGCCGAGACCGAGGCCCGGCGCGTCGCCGATGCTCTGCAACGGCACTATCAGAGCGAGATCGAGAAGCCGGTCATCGTCGACGAGGACCCCGGCGACGGCCCGCGCCTGGTCTTCCCCGCCCGGGAGCACGCGTTCGTTCCGCAGTCTTTCAAAGCCGTCGAGTACGACCGGGAGAACCTGCGCCTGGAACACGAACAGACGTGGGCCGGGGCTCCGGAGCGTGGCGACCTCGGTGGGTTCCTGGTCCACTATCTCCAGTCCGATCGCAGCGTCGACCAGCCGCTCGTCCTGCTCGGCCACCCGGGGTCGGGGAAGTCACTGCTCACCCAGGTGCTGGCCGCCCGCCTGATGCCGCCGGTGTTCACCGTCGTCCGGATCGAACTGCGCTTCATCGACCCCGATACCGACCTGCAGACCCAGATCGAGGATCAGATCCGCCGGGACACCGGACGCCGGGTCGACTGGGCAGACTTCGCGGACCAGTTGCGGAGCGAGCCGCCACTGATCATCCTCGACGGATATGACGAACTGCTCCAGGCCACCGGCCAGGTGCACGCGAGCTACCTCACCAACGTGCGGCGGTTCCAGGAGCGGGAGCGGGTGCAGCGCCGCCCGGTCCGTGTGATCATCACGAGCCGGATCACCCTGATCGACAAGGCGACCGTGCCGCTCGGCGCCACCGTGATCCGCCTCCTCGAATTCGACGAGGACCGTCGCCGGAAGTGGGCCGAGATCTGGAACACGGCGAACCGTGGATACTTCGCGGAGACCGGGGTGCGGCCCTTCGAGGTGCCGGCCTCGGCGCGCCTGTCGCCGCTGGCGGAGCAGCCGCTGTTGCTGCTCATGCTGGCGCTCTACGACTCCAGCGCCAACGAGTTGGCCGGCTCCGGGATCGACCGGACCGAGCTCTACTACAACCTGCTGACCAGGTTCGTCCGCCGTGAACACGAGAAGCACGGCACCGCCCGGGACGGCGCCGATCTCCAGGCGGCGGTCGACGCGGACATGCGCCGGCTCGGCGTGGTGGCGATCGGGATGGTCAACCGGTTCTCGGTCTCCGCCCGGCGGGAGGAGATCGGCGCCGACCTCGCCTACTTCAAGGCAGAGCGGGCGAGCGGAGCCCCGACGACCGGAGCGCTGCTGTCCCCGGCCGACCTGTTGCTGGGCAGCTTCTTCTTCATGCATCACTCGCAGGGGCAGACGGGCGATCCGGACGGCCCGTCGGCGGGCATCTCCTCGTCCTTCGAGTTCCTGCACAACACGTTCGGCGAGTTCCTCGCCGCCGACTTCATCGTCTCCGGTCTCGTGGAGGCCGCCGGGATCGCCGTGGACCTCGACGGGCGGGAGCGTCTCCGTCCGAAGCTCGACGAACACCTCGCCAAGCCGAGCGAGGACTGGTGCGCGACGTACGCCTTCGCCCCGCTGCACGGCCGTCCAGTGATCGTCGACATGGTCCGCAGCTGGTTGCCGCACCGCTGTCGGCGGGCCGGGCTCGCGCCCGAGACGGTGGCCGCCGCAGTGCGCCGGATCATCGACCGGCAACTGCTCGACATCGCGACGAACCGACCGTCGACATGGTTCTACGAGGGGATCGACACAGCACCGAACGAGACCCGGTCGCTTCTGTACCACCTGGCGACCTACACGCTGAACCTCGTCGTGATCGGCGCGGTGGCCACCTCGGCCCCATACCGACTGCCCGTTTCTGGTGATCACTGGGGGACTCTTGCGCACCTGTGGCGAGGTGCCTTCACGGAGGTGAGTCTCCTCGCCGCGTCCGCGATTCTCGCCACCAAGGTGACGGATGACAGGGTATCGATGATGTCGCGGCCCCTATTCGCCACACCGGGCAGCGGATCACCTCTGGAGACCAGGGCCACAGTCGCCAAACTACTTGGTGATCACTTGGGCGAGGGAACCTCGATTCTGGCGCTCGCCGAGTTTGCGCCGATCGTCGCTGACGATATTGAGGTTGCAAAGTCCGCCCTGTCTAAAGGTGGCGTGGCTCTCGCTGACCTGCTGGATGCGCGGATCAGTAAGCAACGTATATCCGCCGATTCGCCCAACGGGCTGCCCTCGGTGCGCACCTACCCCGGGTTTGCGAATTCGCTGCGGAATTTCAAGATCGGTGTGGGCCTGCACATCCTGGAGCTGTTCGATGTCGAACAGGCCTCGGAGGAAGCGATCGAGGCCTTCGGGGGTATTGGCCCCGAGAAGGTCGAGGATTTTCTTCAACTCCCGATCTATTACGCCAAGCGTGTGCTCTCGGTGAAAGGCAGGCTGGAACCACGATGGATTGACGATCTTTCTCGTAAGCTTGCGATGCTGGTCGACGGAGATCGTCTTGGAGATTTTGCCATCCTGGCTGATGTGCTTCGCCTAGGGCGAGTTCAGCAGGTTCAGGCT
This sequence comes from Actinoplanes sp. NPDC051851, assembly GCF_040681165.1. Classification (NCBI taxonomy): domain Bacteria; kingdom Bacillati; phylum Actinomycetota; class Actinomycetes; order Micromonosporales; family Micromonosporaceae; genus Actinoplanes; species Actinoplanes sp. NPDC051851. Next base: position 17,280 of record NZ_JBFAYF010000104.1, read on the forward strand.
CGGCGGGGTATCGGTTTGCTGCTCGCGGCGCTGTGGAGGCGTGCGGAGACCCTGTCGGCGGACGTCGCGGCCGAGCTGTTGATCAGCAGTGACAGCGCCGAGGGACGTGTTGTGGCCGATGGTCTGTTCGCGCGGTCGCTCGGATCCTACGAGGAACTGCGTGTGCTGCCCGAAGAGTCCATGATCAGGCTGATCCTTCTGCTGGCCGAGCCGGATCGTTTTCCGCAGTCAGCGGCGAGTATGACCGCCGTGGTGGAACGCTATGTCGGCTATCGTTGGGATCGTCGTCATGAGAGGGACGCGCCACCCACCCTTGCCCTCGCCGTCCATGGTCTTCTCGATACACCTCCAGGTAGCGGATGGCTGCGGATGGAAATAGCTGGCGGGAGGCAGGGCCTTCAGTACATTCTGGCCTTCGTGCGGATTGCCCGTCTTCGTGGATCATTTAGCCCACCGAGTCATCGAGATATGCTCAGTTTTCAGGATATTTTGTCAAGTTTGCGGGCTGAATCGATTGATGATCTTGAGGATCGGCTGACGAGCCGTCAGTTGGATGATCTGCGGTGGCTGAGGACGGTGACGCGCTCTGCGGAGTGAGCAGAGGGGAGGCGTCGGGGATACGATGGGGTGGGCAGTGCGCCTGCCTGTGTCCTCTGAGGTTGCCCACGTCGGCCTCTGCTGTTGGGCCAAGAGTCGCTGACTCGGCGTGATGGTGATGGATCGGTGTTCGGCGTGTTCGCCGTCCGTTCGGAGCAGGGCGTGGGGCTGTGCCGGAGGCTCCTATGAACGAGAAACAGGACCGGACGACTTCCACTCCACGACGCGGGCGTGCCCGTAAGCGCGCCATCCGCGCTCAGGCCGCCCGCACCGGTGTCGCGTACTCCGTCGCGGCGCGGCAGCTCGACGCCGTGGCGCTGCGCAGTGGGGAGATGCCGGCCACGTACGGGCGGACCATCTATCCGGCCGGGAACGATCCACATCGGTGCCGGCTCGTCGAGGCGCGGAACGGGCGGTCGTTCGCGGAGCGGCTCGAGGACACCCGGCGGGCCGCGGTGCTTCCCGAGGGGCGGGCCCGGCATCTGGTCGAGCGGTTTCCGCCGAGCCGGGGGCGGGCCGGGTCCAAGGTCGGGCCGCTCTACCACGGGGAGGGGCGCGCCGAGCTGCTGTCCATGCTGTACCTCGCGGTCGCCGTGGACTCGCCGGGGCTCTTCCCGGACCGGGGTGACCTGGCCTGGAGTGCGGAGCTGGGGGAGGAGACGGCCCTCGACACGGCCTGCGCGGAGCTCGACCGGGCGGCCCGGCTGCTGCTCGACCGGGAACCCGCCGAGCTCGGGACCGTTCTCGACCGGGCGCTCCAGATCTGCGGGCGGACCCAGGACTGGCACCTGCGCAAACCCGCCGTGCGTCTCGCCGGGGTGTCCCGGGTGCTCTGGGCGCCGGGGGAGACCCCGGAGGGGGAGCCGTACGTCGGGCGGCCGCCGTTCACCGGGGTCCGGCAGATCCTCGACGCGGTGCTGATGATCGCGGAGGACGGGCACGCGCCGGGGACCCGGGTGCGGATGCTCGCCGAGCCGTATCAGGGGCGGCGGGCGACGATCGTCGGGGCGGTGTGGGCGATGCCGGCGCCCCCGGTCGCCTACCACGTACACATCGACGGGGATACCGGGTCGTTGACGGCACGTACCGAGGACCTGGTCGTTCTGGCTGGTCAGGGGTCGACGTCGGGCTGAGGCGCGGCATGGGGCGCACCTCTTCGCCGACGACCTGCCCTGCGGCGAGACGAACCGGCGGCTGGCCGGCACCGTCGAGGCGGGCCTGCGGAAGATCGGGGTCACCTCCCAGCGCAGCCGGCGCCGGCACTGTAGAAGACTGGGGTGTTTCCCCGGTCCGAAGTGGGGCCCGTCGATGCTTAGCTGTGCGCATGCCGACAGTAATCTTCATCCACGGGCTCTGGCTGCACGCGACGTCGTGGCAGCCCTGGCAGGACTACTTCACCGCCGAGGGGTACGACACCCTCGCACCCGGCTGGCCCGGCGACCCCGGGACCGTGGCGGAGGCCCGGGCCAACCCGGAGTCGATCGCCGACCACGGTATCGACGACGTCGTGGCCCACTACGCCGCGCTGATCTCCACGCTTAATGAGAAGCCGATCCTGATCGGTCACTCGTTCGGCGGGATGATCGCCCAGAAGCTGCTCGGCCAGGATCTCGCGGACGCCGCGGTGGCGATCGACGCGGCGCAGATCAAGGGCGTGCTGCCGCTGCCGCTGTCGGCGCTGCGGGCCACCCTGCCGGTCTTCAAGAACCCGGCGAACCGGCACCGGGCCGTCTCGCTCACGGCGGAGCAGTTCCGGTTCGCCTTCGGGAACGCCGTACCGGAGGAGGAATCTCAGGAGCTGTTCGACCAGTGGACCATTCCGGCGCCGGGCAAGCCGCTCTTCGAGGCCGCGGCGGCGAACTTCGACCCGCACTCGCCGGCGAAGGTGGACACCGCCAACGAGCTGCGCGGACCCCTGCTGCTGATCACCGGCGGCAAGGACCACACCGTGCCGGAGGCCGTTACCCGCGCGACGCTGAAGCAGTACCGGCACTCCGAGGCGGTCACCGACATCCTCGACTTCCCCGACCGGGGGCACTCGCTGACCATCGATCACGGGTGGCGTGAGGTGGCCGGCGCGTCCCTCTCGTGGCTGCGGAGCCAGGGCCGATGACCGGGGTTGTGGCGGGTCTCGCCGGGAAGACCGTGATCGTCACCGGGGCGAGCAAGGGCATCGGGCTGGCGGTCGCCGCGGCGCTCGTGGGTGCCGGTGCCAACGTCGTCACCGGTTCCCGCACGGTCACCCCCGAGCTGATCGAACTCGGACTGCACGCCGTCAAGGTCGACCTCGCCTCGGCCGACGCGCCGGCGACCCTGGTCGAGGAGGCGCTGACCACTTTCGGCGGCGTGGACGTCCTGGTCAACAACGTCGGCGGGGTCACGCCCCGGACCGGCGGGTTCCTCTCGGTCACCGACGACGACTGGCTCTCCGCTTTCAACATCAACTTCCTGTCCGCCGTACGGGCCACCCGAGCCGTCCTCCCGCACTTCCTGTCGCGCGGCGCGGGCGCCGTGATCACCGTCGCCTCGGTCAACGCGACGCTGGCCGACCCGCTGGTCATCGACTACGGCGCGGCCAAGAGCGCCCTGGTCAACTTCTCCAAGGCGCTCTCCAAGGAGGTCGGCCCGCGCGGCATCCGGGTCAACACGATCAGCCCGGGCCCGGTCAGCACCGCGCTCTGGCTCGGCGACGGCGGCGTCGCGGCCGCCGTCGGGCAGGCCGCCGGGCGTACCCCGGAGGAGATCGCCGCGGCCGCCGCCTCCGGCTCGGTCACCGGCCGTTTCACCCGCCCCGACGAGGTGGCCGCCCTGGTACTGCTGCTGGCCGGCGAGAGCGCCGCCAACGTGACCGGCGCGGACTTCGTCATCGACGGTGGCCTCAAGCCCACCGTCTGATCCACCCTCTCAACGCTGTGACGAGCCGGTGGTGCGGGGTGTCTCGAGGCGCTCGACACACCCCGCACCACCAGCCGACCGGCCGCGGCACCCCG
>NZ_JBFAYF010000105.1:0-20325 GCF_040681165.1 Actinoplanes sp. NPDC051851
ATCGTTGCTCAGCAACGTCGATCTTGGAGACCCTCATCTGTTCACTCAGCAACCACCCACGTCCACGCAGGTGACCCCAGTCATCACTCGTCTAGGGTTCACCGGCGCGACGATGTCCTCGGACCTGATCACCGTGCAGGTCTTCGAACCGAACGGCACCCCGGTGCTCTGGGACGGCGGTGACGGGTACTCGTACCCGCGGACCTGGGCCGGACTGCCCGGCGGTGACCTGGACTTCACCACCTCGTTCGCCGGGACGTACACCGTGCTGCTCGGCACCGAGGATCTGGCCACCGGCTCGATCACGGTGACCGCCTCGGCGCCGGTAGCCGCGGGCGCGCTCACCCTCGGTACCGCGAAGTCCGTGAGCATCCCGAGGCCGGGCCAGGACGCGATCGTCACCTTCGCGGGCACCGCGAATCAGGCGCTGAGCCTCTCCTTCGCGAGCTACACCCCGGCGTACCTGCCGCGGCTCACGCTGACCGGGCCGGACGGCACCGTGCTCGCCGCGGGGTACGTCGACGACCTCTGGGTGGACCTGCCGACCCTGCCCAGCACCGGCACGTACACGTTGCGGATCAGCCCGTACTCCAGCTCCGGGACGTTCTCGCTCACCCTGCTGGAACGGCAGAGCGCCGGCGCGCTCAGCCTGACCGGGGCGGGGACCACCGTCACCTTCGGCACAGCCGGGCGATCCGCCGACGCGACCCTTGCCGGGACCGCGGGACAGGAGATCACCTTCGCGTTCAGCGGCTGGACCCTGCCCGCCACCGGATCTCTGCGGGTGCGGATCACCGACCCGGCCGGGACGCCCGTCATCGACGGTGCGGTGGGCAGCCTCCAGACGTTCCGGTACACCACGGCGGTGACCGGCACCTACCGGACGACGCTGACCCCGCTGAACGGCGCGACCGGTGCGGTCACCGTCACCGTCTCGCCGGTACAGGCCGGTGGGGCGCTGGCCATCGGCACCGCGAAGACCACCAGCTCGCCCCGGGTCGGCCAGGCCACCCGGCTCACCCTCGCCGGCACCGCCGGCCAGCGGATCAGCCTCTACCTGAGCACCTACACCTACACGTACGCGGTCTGGGCCACCCTCACCCAGCCGAGCGGGGCGACGGTGTTCAGCGGCTGGCTCACGGACTACTGGGCCGCGTTGGGTGCCCTGCCCGCGACCGGCACGTATCAGCTGGTGCTGGAGCCGGTGGCGCAGACCGGCACCCTCGTGCTCACCCCGTACGAGGGGATCGACGCGGGCGCCACGACCATCGGCGGGGCGGCGAAGACCCTCACCGCGCCGAGCGCCAACCGCTATGCGGACACCACCTTCACGGTGACCGCCGGGCAGCGCCTCTCGATGGGCTTCACCGGCTGGACCTTCGCCAGCACCTCGATCTGGCTCCGGCTGGTCGACCCGTCCGGCACCGTGCTGCTCGACGGGTACGTCTCCAGCAGCTACAGCGTGGACACCCGGGCACTGGCGGCGGCCGGCACCTACCGGCTCAGCGTGATGGCCGCGGACCGCGGTGCCGGTGCGGTCGCGCTGACGCTGTCGCAGCAGGTCAACGGCGGTTCGTTCACGCTCGGCACGGCCAAGACGATCACCGCGAGCCGGGTCGGGCAGAGCACCTACGTCACGTACGCGGGCACGGCCGGCCAGACCCTCGCGCTCACCCTCACGTCGGTGACGATGCCGTACTACCCGTACGTCATCGTGCGCAACCCGGACGGCAGCGTCCTCGCCTCGCTCAGCGGCAACGCCTCGGTGACCATCCCGGCACTGCCCACCACCGGCACGTACGAGTTGCTGATCGGCCCGTACTCCTACACCGGCACGGCCGTCGCCACCCTGGTCACCCGCACGGCGGCCGCATCCGGCGACGACGCGTACCTCTCGCCGTACGCCCGGAGGAGCGCACCGGGCGAACTGACCGGGACCACCGCCGGAGCGGCGCCGAAGGCAGCCGCCGTGCCGCACCGCACGCTGCGCAAGCCGGCCACCCGGAAGGAGCCGCGCGCGGGCCTGGCCGCCACCGACGTGCCGCCCGGGACGACCGCCGGGGAGAGCTGGAAGCCGACCAGCGCCGACCTGGACGGCCAGGGGTGGAACACCGGGCGCGGCTTCACCGGGAGCTCCCCCGAGCCGTTGCGCGCGGCCGCCGCGACCACCGCGGTGAGTGGCCGCGTCCTCAACCTGCAGGACAGGCCGCTGAGCGGTGTGACCGTCACGATCGAGGGGGTCACCGCCCGCACCGACGAGAACGGCCGGTTCCTGCTCGCCGGCGTCAAGCCCGGCCACCGGGTGCTGCGCGTCGACGGCGGCGCCGACTTCGGGCTCTACGACATCGGCGTCGACGCCTCCGCCGGGCAGACCACCGTGCTCTCCTACCCGATCTGGCTGAGCCGGCTCGACCGCGAGCACACCGTCACGTTCCCCTCGCCGACCACCGGCGAGGTCACCATCACCACCCCGGCCATCCCCGGGCTGGAGGTACGCCTCCCCGCCGGTGCGGTGGTCCGCGACACCGCCGGGCGGGTGGTCACCGAGCTCGGCATCACCGCGATCCCGGTCGACCGGACACCGTTCCCGCTGCCCCGCTCGCAGGTGCCCAGCTACTTCACCGTCCAGCCGGGCAGCGCGTACGTCTTCCCCGAGGGCGCCCGGGTGATCTACCCGAACTTCACCCACGCCCGGCCCGGCGCCACGATGGACTTCTGGCACTACGACCCGGAGGGCAAGGGCTGGTTCGTCTACGGCACGGGCACCGTCACCGCCGACGGGAAGCAGGTCGTACCGGACGAGGGCACCGAGGTCTACCGGTTCACCGGCGCCATGCTGATCACGCCGGGCGCCGCCCCGCCGCCGGACGTGGCACCCCAGCCGGGCGGTGGTGCGTACGACGCCGACCCGGTCGATCTCGGCACCGGGCTGCTCGTCGACCGGCACACCGACCTCACCGTCGACGACGTCGTCCCGCTCGACCTGACCAGGACCTACCAGCAGAACGACACCGGCAAGCGGGCCTTCGGCGTCGGCGTCAACTTCACCTACGGGCTCGACCTCTACTCGGAGAACCGGTTCTACGAGTGCTGGCTGATCCTGCCGGACGGCGGCCGGATCAGGTTCCATCGGATCAGTGACGGTGGCGCCCCGCCGAACGGATACCTCAACTCGGTCCTCGCCGCCGATCCGACCCCGACCGAGTTCGCGGGCTCGGTGCTGGCCTGGAACGGCGACGGCTGGGACCTGCGGCTGAGCGACGGCACCACCTACATCTTCGGCGACGAGTCACCACTGCAGGCCATCCGTGACCGGTACGGCAACACGGTCACCATCACCCGCGCGCCCTCCGAGCCGTGGGTCGACGGGATCACCCGGGCCCGCGGGCCGATCACCCAGGTCACCTCCCCGAACGGCAAGTGGATCAGGTTCACGTACGACGCCGAGGAGCGGGTGACCAGGGCCGAGGACGTGCTCGGCCGGTCGGTGGGCTACACGTACGACAGCGCCGGGCACCTGGCCACGGTCACCGATGTCAACGGCGGCGTGACCACGTATGCGTACGGGTCCGGGCTGCTCACCACGATCAAGGATCCGCGCGGTACCACCTATCTGACCAACGAGTACGACGCGAACGGCCGGGTCACGCGGCAGACCATGCCCGGCGGGGCCACCTACGCGCTCGCCTACACCACCGACGCCACCGGCCGGGTCACCGCGACCCAGCTGACCGACCCGCGCGGCCACACCCGGCGCGTCGAGTTCAACGGCGCGGGCTACCTCGTCAGCGACACCGCGGCCCACGGCACCGCGTCGGCGCGGACCGTCGTCATCACGCGGGACGCGACGACCAACCTGCCGACCGCGTACACCGACGCGCTGAACCGGCGCACCGAGCTCACGTACGACGCGTACGGCAACATCACCGCAGTCACCGAGCTGGCCGGCTCCGGGCACGCGCGGACCACCACGATCGCGCGGGCCGGGCCGTACGACCAGGTCACCGGGGTCACCGACGCGCTCGGGCACACCGGCACGTACGGCTATCAGGCCGACGGCGCGCTGCACACGGCCGCCGACGCGCTGGGCCGCACGGTCACCCTGACGACCGACGAGAGCGGCCGGCCCACCGCGGTCACCGACGCCGCCGGGAAGACCACCACGGTCGGCTATCTGCTCGGCGATCCGGCGACGGTCACCGATCCACTCGGGAACGTCACCCGCGCCTTCACCGACGGTGCCGGCCAGGTGCGGCGCGTCACCGACGCGCAGGGCAACGTCAGCGCCGTCGCGTACGAACCGTCCGGGCAGCCCGCCACCACCACCGATCCGCTGGGCCGGACGGTCTCCCTCGCCTACGACGCCAACGGCAACCTGCGGACGGTCACCGACGCCCGGCAGCACACCACGACCTATGCGTACGACACCAGCGACCGGCTCATCACCGTGACCGATCCGCTGAACCGGGCGACCACGCTCACCTACGACACGAACGGCAACGTGGTCGGCAGGGTCGGCGCGAGCGGCACCCGCACCACGTACCGCTACGACGACCTCGACCGGCTCGATCTGGTCCGCTACGGCGTCACGAGTGACACGGCGCAGGAGAGCAGCACCGCGATCACCTACGACGCGGGGGACCGGGTACGCACGGTCGCCGACTCGGCCGGTGGTACCACCACGGTCACCCCGGACGACTTCGACCAGCCGGTGACGGTGGTCTCGCCGGGCGGCACGGTCGGGTACGCGTACGACGGGGCGGGCCGGCGCACCACGATGTCCGCGGGCGGGGAGGACACCGGGTATGCGTACAACGACGCCGACCAGCTGGTCTCGGTCACCCGGGGCGCTCAGAGCGCGGCCGTCGGCTATGACACGGCCGGTCGGCGGGCGTCGGTCACCCTTCCGGGCTCCATCGCGCAGGTTTACGCGTACGACGACGCGAGCCGCCTGACCGGGATCACCTACCAGCACGGCGGCACGGTTCTGGGGAACATCGCCTACACCCTGGACGCGGTGGGGCAGCCGGTACGCCTGGCCGGCAGCTACGCCCGGGTCGCGCTGCCGGAGGAGTACGGCCCGGTCGCGTACGACGCCGCCGATCAGGTCGGCGGTGACACGTACGACGCCGACGGCAACCTGACCTCGGACGGCGCCGCCACCTACACCTGGAACGCCCGCGGCGAGCTGACCGGGTACGACACCCCGTCGCTGAGCGTCGACTACGGCTACGACGGACTGGGCCGCCGGTCCAGCCGCAGCACCGGCGGCACCACCACCGGTTACCTCTTCGACGGCCTGAACGCGGTGCGGGAGTCGGTCGCGGGCACGGTCACCGCGTCGTCGCTCACCGGCGGGCTCGACGAGGTCTTCGCCCGTACCACGGAGGACGGCACCCAGGCCCTGCTCACCGATGCCCTGGGTAGCACCGTCGCCACGGCCGCGGCCGGCACGGTCGGTGCGGAATACACGTACGACCCGTTCGGCGCGACCACGGTGGAGGGCGACGACGCGGGCAACACGGTCCGCTTCACCGGCCGGGAGGACGAGGGCGAGGGGCTTTACTACTACCGGAACCGCTACTACTCGACGGCCCGGCAGCGCTTCCTGAGCCGTGACCCGCTCGGCCTGGCGTCGGGTGATACGAACCCGTACGCGTACGTCTACAACCAGCCGACCACGCTGGTGGACCCGATGGGCACCAAGCCGCAGGGCTCCTGCGGCTCCCCGAACAGCTTCGCCGCGGGCACCCCGGTCCTGATGGCCGACGGCACCACGAAGCCGATCGAGCAGGTCCACCCGGGAGACCGGGTCCTGGCCGGCGACCCGTCGACGGGGGAGCGGAGCGCCCAGACGGTCACCGCCCACATCACCGGCAACGGCGACAAGACCCTGATCGCGGTCACGACGACGGACGGCGGCACGCTCACGGCCACCGACGGCCACCCGTTCTGGGTCGACCGTGACGGCGACCCGTCCACGCCGGGCGGCGACTGGGTCGACGCGGCGGAGCTCCGCCAGGGCCAGTGGTTGCGCACGTCGGACGGCCGCCTGGTCCGGGTCGCGGGAACACACGCGCTGCGCCAGTTCGCGTACGCCCACAACCTCACGGTCGCCAACCTCCACACGTACTACGTCCTCGCCGCCGCCACCCCGATCCTCGTCCACAACACGGACTACCCGACTGCGACCCAGCTGCGGAACTCACCGGGGGTCGCGTCCGGAGGCGAGAACCTTCCGTTTATCCGTGGGCAGTGGCTCCGGGGTTCTCACGGCAACGCCGGCATGCTTCCGGCTCAGATCGCCGACCAGTTGCGGGGACGTTCTTTCAGTGACTTCGGTGAGTTCCGTGAGGCGTTCTGGAGGGCGGTCGGCAATGACCCGGCGCTGTCCTCGCAGTTCAAACCCAGCGGTCAGTCGAACATGCGTAACGGGAAATCCCCGTGGGTGGCGGAGATCCAGCAGTATCGCGGCGCCACTCGCTATTCACTGCACCACGTCGTTCCGATCTCTCAGGGCGGCGGGGTCTATGATCTCGGCAACCTCGTGGTCGTGACACCCAGATATCATGCCGACATCCTCGACCCGGACTATCACGGATGCAGGTGACCGATGGAGCAGGGAGAGTTGCGGGCGAGGTGCCTCGAACTGGTCCGGCTGATCCGTTCGGGTGCTGGATCCGAGGCGGACGGTGACGCGGGCTACCGGGAGCTGCAACGGTTGAAGCCCAACCCGCACTGGTCGGATCTGATGTTCTATCGGACTCCCGAGTTGCCGGACGACGAGGTCGTCGAGCAGGGTCTCGCCTACCGGCCGATGGCGCTGTAGGTGGGGAGCGAGGCTGTCGCCTCGCTCCCCACCCATCGCTACTTCAGGAACGCCAGTGTCGTGCTGACGAAGTGGGGGGACAGGAACATGTCGTAGTGCGTCACGCCGGGCAGGATGCCCAGCGCGTGGCCGCCCTTCGGCCGTCCCTCGCCGGTCCAGCCGCCGTCCCGCAGGCCGCCGTCGAGCAGCGCGAACACCTCGACGAAGTGGCTCGGCGGGCACATGTCGGCGTCTCCCGCCAGGATCAGCGTCGGGATGCTCAGCGCCCGGACCTCCTCGGTGTAGTCGTAGTCGACCGCCATCGCCGCGCCGATCTTCTCCAGCAGCCGCGGGAAGTCCTCCGGGCGGGGCGCCACCCGGGCGTACAGCTCGTACATCGGGGTCTGCTTCATGAACGCGGCCGCCGCGGCGTTCACCTGGCCCTGCTGCGCCAGGATGTCCGGGTACATCGCGTTCCGGCGGATCCCGGCCGACGCCGCGACCAGCTTGCCGACCCGCTCCGGGTGCTGGAAGGCCACCTGGTACGCCACCCCGCCACCCAGCGAGTAGCCCACCACGTCCGGCTTCTCCAGACCGAGGTGCTCGATCAGCGCGGCGATGTCGGCGCCCATCGTCCGGATGTCCAGCGGCCGGTCCACGTCCGCGGTCCGGCCGTGTCCCTGCAGGTCGGGCAGGATCACCCGGCGCTTCTCCGCGAACGTGGGCAGGACCGGCGCGAACATCTCGCCGGAGCCCAGTCCGCCGTGCAGCAGCACCAGCGGGCGCCCCTCGCCGTGCTCCTCGTAGTACAGGTCGATGCCGTTCACCGCGGCGTACATGAGCTGCTCCTGACGGTCGTTTCCCAGGTAGACGGCCCCGCCGGGTGGAACTCATCGGTGGTGCCCGGAGTATTTTCGGCGGCGTGGACGACATGGCGGCGGAGCTCGACACTTTCCGGGCGGAACTGACCGGATACTGCTACCGGATGCTCGGCTCGGCGTTCGAGGCGGAGGACGCGGTGCAGGACACCATGGTCAAGGCGTGGCGCGGCTACCAGGACTTCGAGGGCCGTGCCTCGGTCCGCTCCTGGATCTACCGGATCGCCACCAACGTCTGCCTCGACATGCTCGCGGCCGCCCAGCGCCGGGTCCGGCCGATGGACCTCGGGCCGTCGGGCTCCGGTCACGCTACCGATCCCGGCGAGCCGCGTCCCGACCGGGTCTGGCTCGGCCCGGTCCCGGACGCGCGCGTCCTGCCGGAGGGCGCCGACCCCGCTCACCTGGTCGCCGAGCGCGAGTCGATCCGGCTGGCCTTCGTCGCCGCGCTCCAGCACCTGCCGCCGCGCCAGCGGGTGGTCCTGATCCTGCGCGAGGTCCTCGCCTGGTCGGCGCAGGAGGTCGCCGGTCTGCTCGGCGTCTCGGTCCCCAGCGTCAACAGCGCGCTGCAGCGGGCCCGGGCCACCCTAGCCGCCGCGTCGCCGTCGGCCGGCGACACCTTCCAGCCCCTCGACGAGGTGCAACGGTCCCTCCTGGCGCGTTACACGGTCGCCTTCCAGACGTACGATCTCCGCGCGCTCACCACGCTCCTCCACGAGGACGCGACGCTCTCGATGCCGCCGCTGCCGCTCTGGCTGCGCGGCCCGTCCGAGATCGCCGCGTGGATGTCCGGCACCGGCAGCGGCTGCCGTGACTCCCGCCTGGTCCCGGTCGCGGCGAACGGCCTGCCCGCCTTCGCCCAGTACCGCGACGGCGGCCGCACCCCGTGGTCCCTGATCGTCCTGGAGACCCGCGCCGGCCGGATCACGTCGGTCACCAACTTCCTCGACACCGCCCGCCTCTTCCCCCTGTTCGGGCTCCCGGCCCATGTTTGACCGCGTCGATCTCGGGACCGTTCCGTATGCCGAGGCCCTGGACCGGATGGCCGGCTGGGCCGAGGAGCGCCGCGCGGGGCTGGCCCCCGACCGCCTCTTCCTGCTCACTCACCCACCCGTGATCACATACGGTCGGCACACCCCGCCCGCGGACCTCCCCAGCGAGCCCTGGCTCCCGCTGGTCCCGGTCGACCGGGGCGGCCACGCCACCTACCACGGGCCCGGCCAGCTCATCGGCTACCTGGTCGTCAACCTCCGCGAGCGTGGACCCGCCGACGTCGTCCGCTGGCTGGAGCTCTCGCTGATCGCCGCCCTGGCCGACCTCGGCGTCGAGGCGGTCCGCCGGGACACCCCGCCGGGTTCGCCCAGCCTGGTCGGTGTCTGGACCCCCACCCACGAGAAGCTGATCTCCATCGGCATGCGCATCCGCGGCGGCGTGACCAGCCACGGCTTCGCCCTCAACATCGACCCGGACCTGACCGCTTTCACCCGCTTCACCGCCTGCCGCCTGGAGGGCGTCACCATGACGTCCCTCCGGCGGATCGCCGAGGCCGGCGGCCTCCCGCTCCCCACCGAGGAGGCCGTCCGCGACGCCGTCGCCGCCCACCTCACGAAAGGCTGGAGCTAGCTGGTTCCATCAGCGATACTATCTCTACGGATAGTATCGCTGATGGAACCAACACTGCGGGGTGTGGATGGTCGCATTCGTCGGGCGGAAACAGGAACTCGGCATCCTCGACGGCCTGCTCACCGAGGTACGGAACACCGCGAGCGGGGCCAAGCCGGGGCAGTGCCTGTTGATCCGGGGCCGCCGCCGGATCGGCAAGTCGAGCCTGGTCGAGGCGTTCGTGGAACGGACCGGCACGCCGGCGGTCTTCTTCACGGCGGCCGGTGCCTCCGAGGCGGTCGAGCTGGAGGCGTTCGCCGACGCGGTGAGCACCTCGGCGCTGCCCGAGCGGGAGGTCTTCGCCGACGCGCTGCCCGGCAACTGGAGTGCCGCGTTCCGCCAGCTCGCCGGGGTGTTGCCGGACGACCGGCCGAGCGTCGTGGTGATCGACGAGGTGCCGTACCTGATGGACCGGGTGGACGCCTTCGAGGGCATCCTGCAGCGGGCGTGGGACCGCGAACTGTGCCGGAAGCCGGTCCTCCTGGTGCTGATCGGTTCCGACCTGTCGATGATGGAGGCGCTCGGCTCGTACGGCCGTCCCTTCCACCAGCGCGGCCGGGAGATGGTGCTCGGGCCGCTCAACCCGGCTGAGGTGGGCGAGATGATCGGTCTCGACCCGCCCGCCGCCTTCGACGCCGCACTGGTCACCGGCGGTCTGCCGCTGATCTGCGCCGCCTGGCAGCCGGGCGCGGGACTGTGGGACTTCCTCGCCGCCCAACTCGGCAACCCGGTGTCGCCGCTGCTGGTCTCCGCGGAGCGCTCGCTGGCCGCGGAGTTCCCCGAGTCGGCGATGGCCGCGACGGTCCTCTCCGCGATCGGCAGCGGCGAGCGGACCTTCACCAACATCGCTCGCGCCGCCGGCAACATCTCGCACTCCACGCTGACCCGGGCCACCGAGACGCTCGTCGACAAGCGGATCGTCGCCGCCGAGATCCCGGTCGCGACCCGGCCGTCCCGGGAGAAGCGGTACCGGGTGACCGATCCCTACCTGCGGTTCTGGCTGACCTTCGGGCGGCCGTACCTACCCGAGATCGAGCGTCTCCGCGGCGACCTGGTCCTGAACCGGGTGCGGGTGGGCTGGGCCAGCTGGCGCGGCCGGGCGATCGAGCCACTGCTCCGTGATTCGCTGGCCCGTCTGCTGCCCGACGACCACCTGCCCTCCGCCTCGGTGGTCGGCTCCTACTGGACCCGCTCGAACAATGTGGAGATCGACGTGGTCGGCGCCGACCGGGCCCTGATCGCGCGCGAGCTGCTCTTCCTGGGTTCGATCAAGTGGCTGGAGAACGCCGCCTTCGACGACCACGACCTGGTCGCCCTCCAGCGTCACCGCACCGCCGTGACCGACGCCCCGGTCCCGCTGATCGCCCTCAGCCGTGCGGGCGTGCAGACGACCGGTCTGCACGCCGCGTACGGCCCCGCCGACCTGCTCACCGCCTGGCGCCGCTGACCCCGGCCGCCGCGTCACCCTGGACCGTGCGCCGCAGACGGCTCCCATGCTCGGTCCGGCCGGCTGACAGCGCCGCCGGCCACCGGATCCGGTGGCCGCCGGACGGGGCGGCGGCGCTGTCGGCCCGGCTCAGGAGCGGGCGGCCCGGCGGAGGTGGTGCAGGCGCCGGGTCAGGGCGGTGGTGAGGTCGGCCGGGGCGGTGGCCTCGCGGCGGGCGGCGGCGAGGGCGCGGCGGAGTTCGCCGAGCAGCAGGGCGTGCAGCTGACGCTCGTGCATGGCGACCTCCCGGTCAGCGTCCGTGGCAGGCCAGCGCGGCCCACAGGTCCGGGCGGGTCAGGTCGGTCGTGGTGGCGGTGTGGCGGTGCGGTGCGGGCAGGGACGGTGGCAGGGTGCGGTCCGGGTCGAGGAACCAGCGCTGGACGGCGCTCACCGTGGCGGCGGGGGAGAGGCCCTGCTCGGCGAAGATCAGGCGGGTCAGGAAGAGGGCCAGGCCGGCGGCGGGGGCGGGTACCGGCCAGAGCCAGCCGAGGACGCCGGAGTGGCCGTCCAGGGCGATCAGTTCGGTGCCGGACGGCACGTGCGTGAGGGATACCTCCTCGGCCAGGTAGCGGCCGGTGTCGGTGCGGATCGCCGGCAGCGCCAGCCGGGCGAGCGGCCCGGTCGCGGCGATGACCAGGTGCGGCGGCCCGGTGGCGAGACCGGTGGCGAGACCGGTGGAGACCGCGGCGAAGACGGCCGGCCAGCCGGGGTCGTCGGAGGTCAGCGGATCGGTGACCGGGATGTTGGCGAGCACCTCCAGGCGGTCGGTGAGCGGGTCGAGGCGCAGGACGCCGGCCGAGCGGGCCGCGTCGTCGGTGGGGTGCAGGTAGAGCAGCGCGGCCGCGCCCGTAGCGCGTAACGCCGCGGCGACCTCCGGCGCGGACGGGACCGGCTGGTGGTGGCCCAGGCGGAGGGCCGCGGCCGTCTCCAGCGCGAGGAAGGCCTCCTCGGCCCGGCCCTCGGCGAGCATCCAGCCGGCGTAGCGTGCCGCGTTCTCCCGGTCCTGGTCCGGGTAGCGTCCGGGATCCCGGCGGGCGTGCTCCGCCGCGACCCGTTCCCGGAAGGCCGCCGCGTCTCTGATCTCGTCCATGATCTGTCCTGACCTCTCCCGCCCCCGCTGGATGACACCCCGATGGAATGACTCAGCGTTCTGACGGACCGTTGACGATCGTGAGGGCGACGGTGACGATCCGGTCGAGGCGGGCCGGGTCGTCGATCAGGGCGGTCACCTCGTCGAGGCCGGGCTCCGCGGGCAGCGAGCCGAAGACCGCGGCGAGCACGCCGGGGACCACGTCACCGGGCTTCTCGCCGGCCCCGATCCGCTCTCGGATCAGGGTGATCGCCAGTCCGGCCAGCTCGCGGAGCAGCGCGTCCTCCCGCTCGTACGCCGGAACCAGGACCAGCGGGGTGCCCTCGGCCTCGGGCGCGGGGAACCAGACCGGCGCCTGCTTGCGGCCGAGCGGGCGCTCCACGTACTTGTCGTACCAGGAGCGGCGGCGGCGCATCGCGGCCAGCACGTGCTCGATCTCGCCCGCGACCGTACGCTCGTCCGCCGACGTGTCGCCGGTCTGCCGGGCCCGCCGCTCGGTCCACTCGGAGAGCGGCCAGAGAGTGGCGCCCGCGGTGGCCTCGACGCCGACCCACTCCAGGATCAGCCGGGCGAGCTCGCCGAGCCAGGCGTCCCCGCCCAGGCCCTCCCGGAGCAGCCACTGCGGCGGGCGCGGCTTCTGCGGCGCGCCCCGCTCGCCCCGCCGCCGCCGGTACGCGTCCACGATGGCCCGCGGCATCCGCATCACGAGCCAGCCCTCGAGGTTGGCGATCGGCACGTCCGCGTGGGTGAACAGGTCGTCCACCACCGCCTCGACGTCGTCGTGGAACCGGTCCAGGCACTCCGGCGCCAGCCGCTGGACCGCGGAGGCGCAGAGCCGGTGACCACGCCGGCGCTCGACCTGCCGGGTCACCCGGAGGAACACCAGGGGGTAGACGATCCCGGTGGCGGCGGCCCGGAGGTCACGCCGGTCGTTCTCGGACGCGGTCCGCGCGTACGCGCTGAGCCGTCCCCGGCCGGCCAGCTCGCGGACCAGGTCCTCGGTGTGGGCCACGGTGGTTCCCCTTCCCTCGTCGACGTGTCGATCGTCGGCGGAGCGGGAGCCCGTTCCCATGCTCGGCGGGAGAGATACCGGGAAATACGTACGGGCCGGGTCCGTACGTACGGACCCGGCCCGGGGTGGGTCAGGACATCTCGCTGGGGCGGGGGCCCTGGTCGAGGTCGAGGACGACGACGGGGACGGTGGCGCCGTTGAGGAAGACGGTGACCGCCCGCCCGGTGCCGTCCTCCAGCTGCAGTTCGACGGTGGTCCCGCTGTTCAGCGCGGCGCGGACCTGGGCGACGACGGCCTCCGCGCCCGCGTCGGGGATGATCCATTCCGTCTGTCCGATGACGATCTTCTTGGCCATCTGTGTGCTCCCATCCTTGAGGGGTTGTCTCAGTCCACGGGCGTGACCGAGAAGGTGAAGGAGAAGTCCTGCGGGTCGCGCCGGTGCTCGCCGGCGCCGAACCGCTCGGCCGCCAGCAGCGAGGTGCGGTAGAGCCCGATGTTCGGCCCGACCACCCCGGTGAGCAGCTCGTACGCGGTGTTCATCAGGACCGCCGCGGCGCCGACCACGGCCACCGCGAGCGCGGCCTGCGGCGCGGCCAGCGCGAGGCCGGCCACCTGGCTGCCGGCCGCCTGGACCGCCGGGCTGGTCAGCTTCTGCTCGAGCAGGTCGCCGAGGGCGAGGCTGCCCGCGGTGTCCCGGGAGACCCAGACGGCGATGTCCAGGAAGTCGACCGCGGGACCGTGATAGATCAGCACGTCGTCGAGCGGCAGACGGTCGCCGTCCCGGACGTTGCTGAAGCGCAGCGTCTCGGCCCGGTAGACGGCCTGGTCCCCGGCGCCGCCGGTGAGCACCACCGCGTCCACCCGGATGTCCGCGCCGAGCAGGGCCCGGTTGTGGCGCACGATCAGCTCGCCGATCCGGACGGCGACCCGGCCGGGCGTGCCGCCGCGCGGGACGAGCAGCCGGATCTGCGCCGCCGGGCGGTCGTCGACCAGGAAGACGGCCCGCTCGCCGGCCGGCGGCTCGGTGGGGCTGACCGTGAAGTCGATCGGCTGGACCGCGTACCGGATCGCCCCGGCCGGGCCCCGGCCCAGGTCGCGGAGCCCGCCGAAGGTCAGCTGGGCGAGGATGCTCTGCAGGGTGACGGCGCCGGTGAGCCGCGTGCCGGAGGTGCGGGCCCCGGTCTGCTGGAGGACGCCGACGTCCACCGGGCCGTCGCTGATCAGCGCCAGCACCGTCTCCGGCCGGGCGGCGGCGCGCGGCGTCTCCGGCGGCCAGTCCACGACGATGCCGTCCAGCCGCCCGGTGTCCTCGTTCCAGCCCAGGGTGTACGACGACTTCGGTTCGAGCCGGATGCCGCTGAGGTCACTCGCGGTGAGCACCGAGACCCGGGCGGCCACCCCGACGTCGATCAGCGACACGTACATCGCCTGCTCGCCGTCGTTGCGGAGACGGATGAAGACGCGCTCCCCGCCGTACGCGAAAAGCATCCCGCCGCTGAGCGGAAGCGGCTCCTCCCGCCCGTCCCGGACGCGGCCCCACTCGACGATCACGCCGTGCGTCAACGGCCGTTCCGGATCACCCGCGAGCCGCCGCAGCACGGTGGCCTGACCGACCCGCTGCAGGTTGTCCGCGACCACGCCGATCCCGTGCGGGTAGGCCGGCCACGGATGGTGCAGCGGCCCGGCGTCGTCCCGGACCACCAGCAGGCCGTCCTCGGCGGTCACCTCGGCGATCACCCGCCGGCCCTCCGCCGCCGCCCGCAGCAGCGGGCGCGACCGGATCTCCCGCTCCAGGTCCGCGGTCGCCGGGTGCGCGTGCGGCAGGCGTACGGCGAGAGCCGGCGCCGCCGCCCAGGTCCGGTACGCCCGGGCGTCGGCGGGCAGCTCCCCCGCGCCGGCCGGGCGGAACGCGGCCCGGGCCGCCGTCGGCAGCAGCCCGTCGACCACGGCGGTGCCCAGGTCGGGCCCGGTCCCGCCCGCCGCCCGTACGGCGAACTCGTCACCGACCCGGACCCCGAGCAGCGGCGCGCCGAGCACCTGGATCCGTTCCCGGTCCGCCCGGTCGACCGCGATCGGCAGGCTGTCGACCGGGTCGTACGGCTCCATCGAGAACGGCAGCCGGTTGCCCGGGCCCTCCGCCTCGGGCCGCTGTGCGGGCGCGAAGTCCTGCACCCGGCGGCGGACCGCGTCGATCAGCGTCGCCCAGCTCACCCGCATCCCGGCGCTGTCCCGCAGCGCCCGGGTCAGCGCGTCGGTGAACAGCCCCATCCGCAGCCCGTCGTCGCGAGCGCCCTCCCACGCCGCCTGCTCCGGCGCGCAGGCGACCACCCGGACCGCGTGCGGATTGCTGATCAGGTGCCGCCGGCTCACGTCCAGCCCGTCCCGGACCAGCCCGCGCAGGTGCTCGCGGACCCGGTCGTACGCCGGCACCTCGCGCAGCATCGACCTGATGCGCAGCCGCACGTCCCGCGACATGTGCGACGCATGGCAGCAGTCCAGGATCACCGTGGTGTTCCGGGTGACCCGGGTCAGCCGCTCCAGCAGCACCGAGAGCTCGACACCGGTGATGCCGCGGAAGTCGTCCGGGGTGTCGGTCCAGTCGTCCGGCACGATGAACGGGATGTCCGGGCCGTCGCCGAGGAGCCGGCCGCCGTGCCCGCTGTAGTAGAGGACGACCGCGTCGTCCGGGCGGGCGTCCGCGATGAGCCGCTCGTACGCCTCCAGGATCCCGTTGCGGGTGGCGTTCGGGGTGACGAGCCGCTCGACGAGGAATTCGCGGGACCGCAGCGCCGCGTCCATCGCCGTGACGTCGTGGAGCACGCCGCTCAGGCCGTTGGTCTCCGCACCGATCAGGAGGGCTTTTCGCGTCATGCCCGTTCCTGACGGACAGGTCGCCGCCCTAACCGAACCATCCCGCGCGGCGGGCGAGGGTGACCGCCTCCAGGTTGCTGCGTACCGCAAGCTTTTTATAGATCTTGCTCAACTGGGTCTCCACGGTGCGTCGCGAGACACCTCGCGCGCGGGTGATCCGGGCCGTGTCGAAGCCCTGGTAGAGCATCGCGTAGACCTCGAGCTCGGCCCGGGTCAGACCGTGCGGCCGGACCGGGTCGGCCGGCTCGTCGAGGTCGACACCGAGCGCCGCCACCTGTTCCAGCAGCGGCCGGGCACCCAGCGCCTCCGCCTCCCGGTAGGCCTCCCGGGCGACCCGCTGCGCCCAGACCGGATCATCGGCCGCCTGCGCCGCGGCGGCCTCGCGCCAGCGTGCGTACGCCGCCGGGAACGGCCGTTCCAGCGTCACCCAGCCGTCGGCCACCCGCTTCCACGTCGCGGGCTCGTCCCGCCCGGCGATCCGCCGGCGCTCCGCCGCGCCCAGTGCGATCAGCTGCCGCACCTCGGCCGGCTGCTCCTCGCCGCGCAGCGCGGCACCGGCCTCCAGCGCGAAGGCGTCCGCCCGCTCCGGCGCGCACCGGTAGCCCACCGCGCAGAGCCGGAGCAGCTCCAGGGTGTTCTCCCCGTCCCGGACCGCCGCCACCCCCAGGGCCACCTCCCGGGCCGCCCGGGCCGGATCACCCTCGCCGATGGCCAGCTCGGCGCGGACCGCGTGCAGCGGCCCGAGGAACCGCGGATCGCTGCCGTGCTCCACGTGCTCGATCGAGGCGAGCAGCTCGCGTGCCTGCGGGAACCGGCCGCGCCCCACCGTCACCTCGGCGAGCGTCAGCCGGGGGTAGAGGCTCTCCCGTGGCGGCCGGGCCAGCGAGACCTCCGTGATGATCTTCTCGACCTCGTCCCACTCGCCGAGCAGCACGAGCACCGCGCTGGCGTTGTTCGCCAGCACGGCGCCCTGCCGGGTGTTCGCGAGATCGAGCCGCCGGGCCTCCCGCAGCCCCTCCATGGTCACCGCCGCCGCCTCGCGCAGCCGCCCGGCGTGTTCCAGGATCAAACCCAGATTGCCGTACGCCCGGAGCAGGTCCTCGATGTGCTGCTCGGCGCGCGCGACGTCCAGGGCCTGCCGCAGCCGGCGCTCCCCTTCGGGGTCACCCCGCATGCCGAGCGCGAGCCCGGAGATGTTCAGCGCCCGCCCCTCCTCGGTGCGCGCACCCACCTCGCGGGCCAGCCGGAGTGCCCCGGCGGCCAGGTCGCCGCCCGCGGTGTACTGCCCCGCCTGCAGCCGGGCGAGCGCGAGACCGGCGAGCACCCGGGCCTTCGCCGCCGACGCGGCCCGGGGCTCCAGGGCCGCCCACGCGCGCTCGTAGACGGCCACCGACTCGGCCCGCCGGCCCGCCTCCCAGAGGTGGTTGGCGAGCCGTTCGTCGAGCTCGGGGGTGTCCGCGAGGGTGCGCGCCTGCTCGGCGTACGCCACCGCCCGGTCCACGTGGCCGGACCAGCGCGCCGCGTTCGCCGCCCGGACCAGGAGCTCCACCCGGTCCAGCCCCGCCCGTTCCGCGGCACCGCCGCGTCGCTCGCCGGGCCCGCCGGGTTCGACGGTGGCCCGTTCGGCGTCGTCGACGCGGGACCAGAGGGCCAGCGCGCGCCCGTACTGGACCGCGGCGGAGGGGAACGCCAGGGTGCGCGTCGCGGCGTCGCCGGCCTGCACCGCCGCGGCGAGCGCCTGCGGCCAGACCCCGGCGTGGTACCAGTGGCTGGCCTGCTCGGCGGCGACCGACCGCTCGTCCAGGCAGAGCCGCGGGTCGGCCTCGATGGCGCGGGCCATCGCCAGGTGCAGGTCGACCCGGGTGTCCCGGACGGTCGACTGGTACACCGCCTCCCGCAGCAGCGCGTGCCGGAACCGGTAGACGTCCGGCTCCCGCTCGGCGCCGGTGAGCATCTGCCGGTCGAAGCACTCCTGCAGAGCCTCGTGCAGCGCCTCGCCGCGCAGGTCGCTGACCGTGCGCAGCAGACGGCGGCTCATCGCGCGGCCCGCCACCGCGGCCACCCGGAGCACCTTGATCGCGTCCCGGCCGAGATCGCCGAGCCGGGCCAGGACCACCGAGCTCATGTCCGGTGGGAGACGGACGTCCTCCGGGTCGTCGAGGGCGCCCGCGGCCATCAGCTGTTCCGCGTAGAACGGGATGCCGTCCGACCACTCCAGGCACCGGCGCACCAGATCCTGATCGTCGCTGTCCAGGAACGAGCGCAGCTCGTCGAGGTCGAAGCCGCGCAGCGCGATCCGCTCGGTGCGCCGCAGGAACGCCGAGCTGGCCAGCAGCTGCCACAGCGGGTCGCCGCGGCCCAGCTCGTTCGACCGGTAGCTGCAGACCAGCAGCAGGCGGCGGTCGTCCTGCCGGGCCTGGCCGAGGTGCCGGACCAGGTCGAGGGTGGACTCGTCGGCCCAGTGCAGATCCTCCAGGATCAGCACCACCGGTGCGTCCGCGCCGATCCGGTCGAGCATCCGGCGGACCGCGAGGAAGACCTGCTGCGGCGCGCCCATCGGGTCGCCGCCGAAGTCGAAGAACGCGCTGAGCCGGGTGTACGCCTCGCCGCCCAGCTCCTCGGCGCGGGCCTGGCCGTGCTCGTGGCCGAAGCCCTCGAGCGCGTCGAGCAGGGGTCCGTACGGCATCGGGTCGCCGAAGTGCTCCTCGGCCGCGCCGGTCAGCAGGTGGGCGCCGGTCGCGCGGGCCCGGGCGGCGAACTCGGCCAGCAGCCGGCTCTTGCCGACCCCGGCCTCGCCGCCGATCAGCACCGTCCGGGCATGCCCGCGCCCGGCGTCCGCCAGGCGCTGTCCCAGCAGGTCGAGCTCATGTCCGCGGCCGATGAAGAAGGACACCCGCCGACCCCCTCTGCGCCTGGAAGGTCACCCACTGTGTCGCATGGGGCGGTCCGCGGTGAAGGGGCCCAATGGTCCACACCGGATGGTCGATCGGGGGACCCGATGGACCATCGGCTGGCGACGGGGAGCGGGGCGGGCCGGCCTCGCTCCCCGTCCGGGTTGTGCAGCACTGCGTGGACGGAGCCGTTGCCACGCGGGGGATGTTGCTGCCTCTCGATTCTCGTAGGGGACGGATCGTACTTTGGGAGCGCTCCCAGTTAACCGGACTGTAGCAGAGATTGCGGGTTTGTTACCGGTCTACGCGGAGGCGCAGTTCACCGTGGGCGCCGCCGGTGTGCCCGCGGCGATGAAGCCGAAGGTGGTGGATCCTCCGGCACTCAGCGCCCCGTTGTACGACGCGTTCGTCGCCTGGATGTCGTTTCCGCTGGTCAGCACCGTGGCGTTCCACGACTGCTGTACGGTCTGCGCCGCGCCGTAGGTGAGCGTCACCGCCCACGCCTTGATCGCCGCGCTGCCCGCCGTGACCGTCACCGTCGCCTGGTACGCGCCGGACCACTGCGAGGCGACGGCGACCGCGGCCGAGCAGCCGCTCCCCGTCGACGGCGGCGTGGTGGTGGGCGACGTGGTCGGTGTCGTGGTGGTCGGCGACGTGGTGGGGGAGCTCGTCGGGGAACTCGTGGGCGTGGTCGTACCGCCGAAGTTGACGTCGCTGCAGAAGTAGTAGGACTGGTCCAGGTGGCTGGCCTGCCAGATGGTGTAGACCATGGCCCGGCCGGTGCGCCCGGAGACGCTCACCGGGATGTCCATCTGCACGCCGTTGCTCAGCTGCTCGGTCCACTGGTCGGCCGGGGTGTCGCCGACCTGGCTGACCAGATCGAGATCGGACCAGGCCAGCGGCTCGGTGATCGGGTCGTACCCCGGCTTGGTGACGTAGACCCAGATGTAGTCGGCGCCGTGCCGGGCGCCGTCGAACAGTTGCAGGGTGAACGAGTTCGCGACGTCGGCCGCCTTCCAGTCGCCGATCGTGTCCATCGCCGCGTACCGGCCGTTCTGGGTCAGCCCGGCGCTGCACAGCTGGCCGTCCGGGATCGCCCCCTGATGGTCGCCGGCGACGCCCTCCCGGTAGAGGCCGTTCCAGTTCCACATCGCCTGCGGGTCGGCCTGCCAGGCCTGGTAACACATCGGGTCCTCGGTCGCCATCTCCGGCGCCTGGAAGTCGTCGCCCCACCGCTCGAAGCAGCCGTAGTTGCGCGAGGCGGGACTGAGCACGTTGCCGTGCGCGGCGGCGGGCCCGCCCGAGACGGCGAGCACGGTGATGGTCGCGGCGACCGCCGCCACCAGCGCGGATATCAGGATCTTTCGCATGGTTCTCAGCACTCCGTGAGTCGTGGCCGCGCACGTTCGGACATGGCGGCCCGGGGGCGGGACGGCGGAAGGTGCCCGTGCTTCCGCGACCGCGTGGCTCCGGCGGCAGTGCTGTGCGCCCAGACTGCCCAGCGGATCGAGCAAAGTCAATGATGTGGAAAATTCGGCTCTGGCACGGCCGTGGTGATCGGTGGTTGTTGATGTCAGTCGGCCAGGATGATCCGGTGGCGGAGCAAATCGGTGTTCGCGCGGCCATACAT
>NZ_JBFAYF010000106.1:0-18922 GCF_040681165.1 Actinoplanes sp. NPDC051851
CCCGCCCGTCGGTCGCGGCGGGGGCGTTGACGGGCCTGGTGGCCGGGGTGGCCCGCGACTGTTCCGGCCCGCGCCCGGCACCGTTCGTGAACGGTGCCGGGCGCCGGAACCGCTGCTGCTCCGGACGGACGCGCTCCAACTCGGCGAAACGCCCCGGGCAGGCGACCTCAGCGGGCCGTGTCTTCTACCGGGCGGCGCCAGATCGAGGTGCCGGCGGTGATGAGTCCGAACAGGACCGGGTAGACGGCGCAGCGTTCGACGAGGCCCACCAGGACGTTGGCGCCGGCGACGGAGACGAACACCACCAGCGAGACGAGTCCGAACACGCCGAGCAGGACCATGGCACGGCCGGGCCTACGGGCGACGCCGATGCGGTGGTGCAGGCGACCGAGGACGATGATGAGGACGTTGCCGCCGGCGATGGCCGCCATGGCGCCGAGGCTGTGGTAATCGACGGTGCCCTGGCTGTCGGCCTTGCCGTCGCCGTGGAAGAACGCCAGCACGACACCGCCGACGCCGACCAGGATCGCCAGGGCCTGCACCGGGATCCGTCGCCAGCCGCGCAGTCCGGTGAGCATGGTGACGCCGGCACACGTGAGGACACCGAAGACGAAGAAGCCGGTGTTCATCACCCCGTCGAGCGGCGAGTACATGTACTGGCCCAGCGCCGTCAGCGGGCCGTGTACACCCAGGTCGCTGATGTAGTGGTACGTGTAGCTGTAGGGGTGCTCCGTCCACGCGGCCGAGGCGACGAACTCGGCGAGGAAGAAGAGCACCGCCGCGGCGGCGAGCGTTGCTCCGGCGGCGCGGCGTCCGGGCGTACGGTCCGCAGTCGCCTCGGATCTGGTGTCTTTCGGTCGGATGTCGATCAACGTCGCCTCCTACGGTTCGCGAAGAAGGCGAGATTCCACCAGGCCACTGACACCGCACGCACACGGCACTGACGCGGTCTGTTCTCGCGGCCCGCCCGGTGTCGGCAACGCGGGTTACCGGCGCGACGCCGGACCGGCCACGACGCCGGACGGAGGCCTGGATACAAGCCCGGCCGATACGGCTCGTTCGCCGAGGGCCGTGCGGCGAACGAGCCCACCTCACCGGCGAGGCCGATGACGGCGGGCGGGGGACGTGGCGGCAGGGCAGGCGGCTGCTCCGCGGCGAGCGGCCCTCCGCGCAGTGTTCAGCGGGCCAGGTCGGTGCCGATGGCGCACAGCATGATCGCGGGGATGATCGCCAACCGGGCCATGTACAGCAGTGACAGGCCGGGTGGAAGGGTCAGCAGTTCGACGGCCGCGAGTTCGGGGAGGTGCTCGGCGACGACGGCGCGGTGACGGCGATCGGCGAGGAGCGCGGCCAGCGGGGTGGCGAGCAGGTCGGCGGCGGGCAGGTCGGCGAGTTCGGGAAGGGGCGCGGCGACGGCGGCGGCCCGGTCCGCCTGGTCGCGGACGAGCAGATGATCGGCGCCGGGTTCGCCGGTGTAGGGGATGCCGAGGCGCTGGAACTGGCTGTGCGGCGCGTGGTTGTCGTGCATCAGCCGGGCGAGCAGGCGCAGCATCCGCAGTTCGACCTCGTCGTCGGCGATCGGGCTCAGCTGCTGGGGGTCGCTCTCCAGGTCGAAGAGGAGGGTGCCGTGGTGCCACGGGTTCATCAGCTGGCTGGCGGTCGGGATGCGCATGGTCCGCAGCCCCTTGGTGAAGGCGAACGGTTCGGCCGGTTGCCACCCGCTCAGTTCGTGGACCGCGAACCGGGCCCGCATGTGGGTGGGCATCAGGGTGTGTTCGTCGAGGGGCTGGTTGGCCTGCTCGGCGGCGCCGCGCATGTAGACGTAGCGGCCGTCGGTGACGTTGACGTGGCCGCCGTGGATGCCGAAGAGCGCGCCGTCGCGGACCGGCCGGTCGTCGGCGAGCACGGCGGCCAGGTCGTGGCCCTGCATGTCGGCGGTCGGTGCGAGGCCGAAGAAGCGCAGGACGGTGGGGGCGATGTCGATGGTCTGGGCGAGGGCGCCGCGGCGGGTGTCGCGGCCGCGGGTGCGGGGGTCCCACAGGAACATCGGCAGGTGGACCAGTTCGTTGAACCACGGTTGGACGCTCTTGGCCCACCAGCCGTGTTCGCCGAGCAGGAACCCGTGATCGGTGTTGACTATCAGCAGGGTGTCGTCCCACAGGTCGTGTTCGTCCATGGCGTCGAGGACCCGGCCGAGGGAGTGATCGCACATCGAGACCAGGGCGGCGTACTCCAGACGGGCGTGTTCGACCTGGCCGGTGGGTTCGATGACCTTCTCGTAGCCGGGCCAGTCGAACCGGGGGCCGTCGTAGTCGTGCGGGTACTTCTTCTTGTAGGTGTCGTGGGAGAAGAACGGTTCGTGCGGGTCGAAGAGCTCGATCTGCAGCAGCCACCGGTCGGCGGCGGCGTTGGTCTCCAGGAAGTGCAGGCCCGCGTCGACGGTGAGGGTCTGTGAGTGGTCCGTCTCGGTCGGCTGGTACCTGCGGTTGACCTCGTCCTGCCGGACGGCTCTGGCCGGTCCGCCGGTGGCGGCGACACCGTCGGCGACCACGCCCTTCCAGGGATCGCCCTCCTGGCCGCGGAAGAATTCCCAGGTGGTGTACCGGGTGTGGTAGGTGGCGCCGCCGTCCTCCCAGTAGTGGGGGTGGTCGGAGGCGAGGTGGGTGTGGATGCCGGCGTCGCCGAGGAGCTGGGGCATCGAGTCGTCGAAGGGTTCGAGGGGGCCCCAGCTGCGGTGCAGGAAGTTGTACCGGCCGGTGTGCATCTCGCGGCGGGCCGGCATGCAGGGCATGGATCCGGCGTAGAAGTTGTCGAAGGTGACGGCCTTGGCGGCGAGGCGGGCGAAGTGGGGCGCGTCGACGAGGGTGTCGGCGTACGGGGCGAGCATGTGCCGGTTGAGGCTGTCGAACATCAGGATGATGGCGCGCATGGGAGCTCTCTTCGGGGGCGGTGTGGGCGTGTTTCAGCGGCGGATGTCCTGGTCGAAGGTTCCGCAGCGTCACGAGAATGTTTCCGCCCTGAAAATCTATCGCTCACAAAAATTAAAAGCTAGCCTCCGCCGAGAAGCACAGGGCTTCACCCGTACGGAAGGCGGGCTGCCGCATGACCCTTGAACTCAACTCCCCGCACGATGCCGCCGAGACAGAGAAGTCCGGTTTCGGCGCTCGTTTCGCGCTCGTCCTTGTCGCCCTGTTGTGGGCCTCTCAACTCAACGGCCTCATGGGCCTGATGGCCAGCAGCGCCCAGTCCGCGATCGCCATCCACTTCCACACCACCCAGATCGCCTGGTTCAGTCAGGTCGGACTGCTCGTGGGCGTCTTCACCACGCCGTTCACCGTCAAGGCCGCCGGCATGTACGGCAAGAAGCGCGTACTGGTCGTCATCACCGTGCTCGGCTTGGCCGGCGACCTGATCGCCGCCGTCTCCACCAACTACGAGACGTTGCTGATCGGCCGCGGCCTCGCCGGCTTCTACGGACCGTCGATCGCTCTCGTCTACGCCATGGCCCGCGACGTGTTCCCGCGCCGGCTGGTCGGTCCGGCCAGCGGTTTCCTCGGCGGCGGCATGGGCGTCCTGGCGCTCGGTGGCCCGTTCCTGACCGGCTGGATCCTCGACGACTTCGGCTATCGCGGCGTGCTGTGGTTCATGGCCGCCGCCACCGCGATCAGCCTGCTGGCCGTGCAGTTCATGGTCCCCGAGAGCCCGGTGCGCGAGGGCCGCACGCCGATGGACTGGGCGGGCGGCATTCTTCTCGGCGGCGGCTTCGCCTCGGTCATCTACGGCGTCGGCAAGGGCGCTGAATGGGGCTGGACCAACGGCAGGACTCTGGGGTTCATCGGCGGTGGCCTCATCGCGGTGATCGCATTCCTGATGCTCGAACGCCGGGTCGCCCACCCGCTGTTTCCGATCTCCCTGCTCGGGCGCCGCCGGGTGTGGGCGACGTTCCTGGTCACCTCACTGGCCATGGGCGCGGTCTACGCACAGGGCACCGTGGCGTACCTGCTGGTGCTCATGCCGAAGATCCCGGGCCTGTCGGACGGGCTGGGCTGGACCGCCACGAAGAACGCCACGGTCGGAGCGGTGGGCAGCGTCGTGCTCATCGCCACCTCCGTCGCCGCCGGTGCGCTGGCCCGCCGTGTCGACTCCCGCATCCTGCTCGCCGCCGGCGGCGCCCTGGTGGTCGCCTCGGTGGGGCTCACCTCGCAGTTCCACTACCAGCCCGGGCATTTCATCGCCATCGGACTGCTCAGTGGCCTCGGCATGGGCACGGTCGTGGCCGTGGTGCCGATCATGATCATCGAATCGGTGCGGCCGGAGGAGCAGGCGCTCGGCAACGGCGCCCAGAATCTCATGCAGGGCGTGATGCAGGGCGTGCTCACCCAGCTGGCGTTCGTGATCGTGGCGCGAGGCAGCCACACGGTGAACGGCACCGCGTTCTACGTCGACCGCAGCTACACCCATGGCTTCATGTTCTTCGCCGGAGTGGCAGCGGTCGCCACCCTGCTCGTCGTGCTGATCCCGAAGGCCAAGCCGCTCGACGAGGTGGATGCGGGCCGGTCCGCCTGACCCGTGTGCCTCCTCGCCGGCCCCGGTTCCGGCACGGCGCGAAGCCCTGGCCGGAACCGGGGCCGGCGAGGACGGTGCCGGTGTCCCGATGAGGGCCGGACCGGGAAGGTCGCCCGGCCGTGAACACGTACCGATCATCCTAGGAGCAACCTGCCGTGACCTTTCCCGACCCGTTCCTCTGGGGCCCCTCCACGTCCGCGCATCAGACCGAGGACAACAACGTGAACAGCGACTGGTTACGGATCACCGCAGCGGACGCCCACGATCTGCGGGAGGCGTGACGGCGTGCGATCTGTCCTCACCACCGTGCTCGACGCCGCCGCCGGAGCGCTGGAGGTCGTCCCCGGCCCCGACGGCGCTGTCCTGCACCGGTCGTCACGCACGACCCGGTCCCGGCTGACCGATCCGGGCTTCGACTTCATGAGTGCCGTGCCGTCCGGGGTCCGGATCGAGGCCGACACCGACGCGCACGTCATCGAACTCGACGTCGAGCTCACCAAGGTGCTTCTGGCCGGCACGACCTCGGCCGGCGCGGCCTTCGACCTCGTGGTCGACGGCGTACTGCGTGCACCCGTGGTCACCACCGAGGAGACGCTGATCGTCATGGACCCGGTCAGCGGTGCGACCACCTTCGTGCCCGCGGGTCCCACGACGGTACGGCTGGAGATCGGTGCGCCCGGCATCTCCCGCGCCATCGAGATCTGGCTACCGGCGTCGACGATGCTGAAGCTCCGTGATGTGCGCATCCCGGACGGCGCGACGCTGCGCCCGGCCGCGTCGCCCGGCCCGCTGTGGGTGCATCACGGCAGCTCGATCAGCCAGTGTTCCGAAGCCGACCGGCCCACCGGGACCTGGCCCGCGATCGTCGCCCGGGGCACCGGGCACCGGCTGCTCAACCTGGCTCTCGGCGGCCAGTGTCACCTGGACCAGGCCGTGGCCCGCACGATCCGGGACCTGCCGGCGACCGTTGTCAGCCTCGAACTCGGCATCAACGTCGTCAACGCCGACTCGATGCGTACGCGGGCGTTCGTCTCGGCGTTCCACGGGTTCCTCGACACCATCCGGGACGGGCACCCGCGGACACCCGTCGTCGTCATCACTCCGATCGTCTGCCCGGCCGCTGAGGAGCACCCCGGCCCGACCCGCCTGGCCGCGGACCTGACGACCCGTACGGTCGACCGGCCGGCGGAACTCGCGGAGGGCGCCCTGTCGCTGACGGCCGTCCGGGGCCTGCTGGGCGACCACGTACGACGGCGCGTGGCCGAGGGCGACACCAACCTGTATCTGGTCGACGGGCTCACGCTCTTCGGGCCCGCGGACGCCGCCGACCTGCCCGACGGGCTGCATCCCAGCAGCCGCGGATATCAGCGCATCGCCGCACGCTTCGAACCCGCCGTCTTCGGCCCCGGCGGGGTTCTCACCCGCTGAGGAGGGTCGACCCGCGTGCCTATCCGTCGGCTCCGGTGGGGTGGGGGGCCGGGGAGGGCGGGGCCAGCATCCGGGTGAAGGCCTCGGCAACCGCGGCGATGTCCGCCGTGGGGTCGTGCATCCACTGGATCTGCAAGCCGTCCAGGACCGCCAGCACGGCGCGAGCGAGATGCGCGGCCTGCTCGTCGGCGCGGATCCGGCCGGCCGACTGTTCGCGTGCGAAGTCCTTGGTGACCTCGTCGGTGAGGCTTCGATAACGCTCGGCGAAGTAGCTGCGGGCGGGGCTGTCCGGGTCGGTGGCGGCCGCGGAGAGCGTGACGTAGAGCTTGGCCAGCGCCGGGTGGTCGGTGGTCAGCCGGGTGCTGGCCACCATGTTCTCGACCATGGTGCGGTTCTCGTCGACGGTCTCGGCGGTCGCCTTGCCCAGCAGATCGCGTCGTTCCAGCACGGCCAGCAGCAGATCGTCGCGGGTCGGGAAGTAGTAGGTCAGTGCCGGCTGCGTCACCCCGACCCGGTCGGCGATGTCCTGCAGCGAGACACGTTCGCCGTGCTCGTCGATGGCCTCGTAGGCGGCCTGCAGGATCTGTTCCCGTCGTTCCGCGCTCTTGCGGTACGGGCCGCGGGCTTTGCGGTTCGTCACCCGTCAGACCGTACTTCACCGCGGGGGTGGCGCCGTGCGCCGCTCGGACGGGTGGGTGCGGCTCCCGGTGACGGTGATGTTTCCATCCCGAAAATCTATCGTTCAAAAAAATTAGGGGTTAGGGTGGGGCCCGAGCCGTAGCCGGCGCCACGCCGTGAGCCGCCCGCACTCCTTGCGCACCAGGGGAGAGATCATGATCCGCACGTCGTTCAACCACGGCTGGGAGTTCCGGCCGAAGGTGAATCCCTTCGCCGAACTGGCCGGGGTGCGTGTGCCCTACCAGCCGGTGACCCTGCCGCACGACGCGATGCTCGCCCAGCAGCGCAGCGAGACCGGCACCCCCGCCACCGCCTACTTCCCCGGCGGTACCTACGAGTACCGCAAGACGTTCACGGTGCCCGCCGCCGGCGAGGGCGACCGGATCCTGATCGAGTTCGAGGGCGTCTACCGCGACGCCGTGGTCTACGTCAACGGCGTCTACGCCGGGCAGCGCCCGTACGGATACTCGCCGTTCCGCGTCGACGCCACCGCCCTGCTGCGCTACGGCGCCGACAACGAGATCCGTGTCGAGGCCCGCAGCCACCAGGACTCCCGCTGGTACACCGGCGCGGGCATCTATCGCGACACCTGGCTGCTGACCGGCGGCCCGGTCCGGATCGCCCCCGGATCCCTGCACGTCACCACCCCGCAGGTCGACGCCGACCGGGCGGTCGTCGAGGTCGCCGTCACGGTCGGCAACGACACCACGCTGCTGCGGACCACCCACCTGACGGTCGACGTGCGCGATGCCGCCGGCCACGTCGTGGCCACCGCCGCGACGCCCGTCTCGGTACGCCCCGGCGAACCCGCGACCGCCCGCCTGCGGCTCTACGTCGCCGACCCGCGCCTGTGGGGCCCGGACACCCCCACCCTGTACACCACGACCGCGACTCTCGGCGACGGTGACACCGACACGACCACCTTCGGCATCCGCACGCTGAGCCTCGACCCGCACCGCGGTCTGCGGGTCAACGGCACGACCGTGAAACTGCGCGGCGCCTGCGTGCACCACGACAACGGGCTGCTCGGCGCGGTGAGCACGGCACGCGCCGAGCACCGCCGGATCCAGCGGCTCAAGGACGCCGGGTTCAACGCCGTCCGGGTCTCGCACCAGCCGGCCGCCCGCGCCATGCTGGACGCCTGCGACCGGATCGGGATGCTCGTCATCGACGAGGCCTTCGACATGTGGACCAGCGGGAAGACCGAGTTCGACTACCACCTGAACTTCGCCGAGTGGTGGGAACGCGACATCGAGGCGATGGTCACCAACGACCGTAACCACCCCAGCGTGATCATGTACTCGATCGGCAACGAGATCCCCGAAGCCGGATCACCGGCCGGCGCGGTCCAGGGCCGCGCTCTCGCCGAGCGGATCCGCGCTCTCGACCCGACCCGGTACGTCACCAACGGCGTCAACAACATGCTGGCCGTGATGGCGGACCTGGCCGCGATGCGGGCGCAGCAGGAACAGGACGGCGGCGGCATCAACACCGCGATGGCCGGCAACGCCGGCGACATGATGAACGCCATCGCCGGCTCCGACCTGGTCACCCAGCGCACCGCCGAGTCCTACGCGCTGCTCGACGTGGCCGGCATGAACTACTCCGAGGCCCGCTACCCCCTCGACGCCGGCCTCTTCCCGAACCGGATCATCCTGGGCACCGAGACCTTCCCGACCCGGATCGCCGACCTGTGGGCGCAGGTCCTGCGGCACGACCACGTGATCGGCGACTTCACCTGGACCGGCTGGGACTACCTCGGCGAGGTCGGCATCGGCCGCCCGCAGTACCACGACCCCGACGCCGTCCCCGCCTTCAACGGCCCCTACCCCTACCTGCTCGCCGGCACCGGTGACATCGACATCCTCGGCGACCGGCGCCCGGCGTCGTACTACCGCGAGATCGTCTTCGGGTTGCGGTCACTGCCCTACCTCGCCGTCCGCCGGCCCCAGCACTTCGGCAAGACCTTCTCGGGTACGCCGTGGGCATGGTCGGATGCCATCGCGTCCTGGACCTGGCCCGGCTCCGAGGGGCAGCCGGCCACGGTCGAGGTGTACTCCGCCGGTGACGAGGCCGAACTGCTGGTCGACGGCGAGTCCACCGGCCGGCGCGGGCTCGTCGAGCACCGTACCGCGTTCGACGTCGTCTACCAGCCCGGCGAGCTCGTCGCCGTCGCGTACGAGAAAGGGGTGGAGATCGGCCGCCACCGGCTGCGGACCGCGACCGGACCGCTCAGCCTGCGGGCCGTCGCCGAACAGACCGCGGTCGCGGTCGGCGGCGGTGACCTGGCCTACGTCGCGCTGACCCTCACCGACGCCGGCGGCGTCGTGCACACCGCCGCCGACCGGCCGATCACCGTCGAGGTCACCGGCGACGGCGAACTGATCGGCCTGGGCAGCGCCGACCCGTGCACCGCGGAACGCTTCGACGCCACCACCCGCACCAGCTACGAAGGCCGTGTGCTCGCCGTCCTCCGGCCCACCGGGCCCGGCAAGATCCGGCTGCTCGCCACGGCGCCCGGCTGTGATCCCGCCGAGGTCCTCATCGCCGTCGACGAGACCCCGTCGCGCTGAGAACCACCCGCTCCCCGGCCATCCCGCTCTCCGACCCGAAAGATTCGTACCGTGACTGAGCCTCGTTATCTGGATCCCGCGCTGCCCGTCGAGGAGCGCGTCGCCGACCTGCTGCCCCGGCTGACCCTGGAGGAGAAGGCCGGGCAGATCACCCAGTTCTTCTACTTCGGTGGCATGCAGCAGCAGGTCCCGGACGACTTCGACATCGCGTCGCTGCCGCCGGAGCATCAGGTGTTCGCACGACAGCCGGCGATGGTCGAGGAGGCGATCGGCAGCGGGCGTGCGGGATCGGTGCTCTTCGTCAAGGACGCGGTCACCGCGAACCGGTTGCAGCGCCTGGCCGTGCGGCAGAGCCGGCTGGGGATTCCCCTGCTGTTCGGCTTCGACGTCATCCACGGATGGCGAACCGTCTTCCCGGTACCGATCGGGCTGGCCGCCACCTGGTGCCCGGTGACGATCGAGGGCGCACAGGCGGTCGCCGCCCGCGAGGCCCGTGCCGCCGGCGTCCACTGGACGTTCGCCCCGATGATCGACGTCTCCCGGGACCCGCGGTGGGGGCGGATCATCGAATCCCCGGGCGAGGACCCCTACCTGGGAGCGGCCGTCGCGGCCGCGCAGGTCCGCGGTTTCCAGGGCGACCTCGGACCCGGCCGCCTCGTCGCCGGCCCCAAGCACCTGGCCGGGTACGGCGCCGCCCGCGGCGGACGCGACTACGACGACGCCGAGGTCTCCGACTCCGAACTGTGGAACGTGTACCTGCCGCCCTTCCAGGCGGCCGTCGAGGCCGGCGCCCTGAACGTGATGAGCGCGTACATGGACCTCAACGGGGTTCCGGCGTCCGGCAACCGCTGGCTGCTGACCGAGGTGCTGCGGGAGACGTTCGGCTTCGACGGGTTCGTCGTCTCCGACGCCAACGCGGTGCGCTCGCTCGAGGTCCAGCACTTCGCCCGGGATCTCGCCGACGCGGCCGCCCGCGCGGTCACCGCGGGACTGGACATGGAGATGTGCATGGTCGACCCGGCGTTCTCCCGGCTGCCCGAGGCGGTGGAGCAGGGCCTGGTCACCGAGGCGACGATCGACGAGGCGCTGCGCCGCGTCCTGACGGTCAAGTTCCGGCTCGGGCTGTTCGAGAACCCGTACGCCGACGAGACCGCGTCCTGGGAGCCCGCGGCGCACCGGCAGGCGGCCCGCACGGCAGCGGAACGCGGCATCGTCCTGCTCAAGAACGACGACGGCGCCCTGCCGCTGGACACCACGGGGCTCACCACCGTGGCGGTCATCGGGGAACTGGCCGACAGCGGGCGCGACACCCTGGGCCCCTGGGTCTTCGCGCACGACACCGGCGAGACCGTGACGATCCTCGACGGCCTGCGCACCCGTCTCGGCGACGAGGTCACCCTCCGGTACGCGCCCGGCGCGGGCATCCCGGACCGGACGTTCGCGTCGGTGTTCGACCAGATGGATCCCACCGTCGTCGCCGCCGACGCGGACCGCGACGACGACGCCGAGATCACCCGGGCCGTCGAGGCGGCCACCGGGGCGGACGTCGCGGTCGTCGTGGTGGGACAACGGCAGAACCAGATCGGGGAGAACGCGTCGTCGGCGACCCTGGACCTGCCCGGCCGGCAGCTGGAGCAGCTCCAGCGGATCGCCGCCACGGGCACACCGGTGGTGCTCGTGGTGATGTCCGGGCGCCCCCTCGACCTGCGGTGGGCCGACGCGAACCTGCCCGCCGTCGTGCAGGCCTGGTACCCGGGCAGCCGTGGCGGCGAGGCCGTGGCGGCGGTGCTGGCAGGCGACGTCTCACCGGCCGGGCGGCTGCCGTTCACCTGGCCCCGTCATGCCGGCCAGGTGCCGATGATCTACGCCCACCACCGTACCTTCGCCCCGCAGGATCAGGGACGACGGTACTGGGAGGAGGAGAGCACGCCGCTGTACCCGTTCGGGCACGGCCTGTCCTACGGCACCTTCGCCTACACCGGCCTGCGCGTCGCGCACGACACCATCGCGGTCGGGGAGAGCACGACCGTGTCGGTCGAGGTGACCAACACCTCGGGCCGGGAGGCCGACGAGGTCGTACAGCTCTACCTCCACCAGCGCCACGGCAGCGCCTCACGCCCGGTCCGCGAGCTGAAGGGCTTCCAGCGGGTGACACTGGCACCCGGACGGAGCCGGACGGTCACCTTCCCGCTGGGGCCGCGGGAACTGTCGTACTGGAACGCGGCCGCCCGCGGTGTGGTCCAGGATCCCACCACGCTCGACATCTGGGTCGGCGGCAGCTCGGCCGCCGAGCTCACCACGGTCCTGGAGATCAAGCGATGAAGGGCCCGATCGACCGGCAGGCCGTCGTCCGGCGGCACACCGTCGAGGTGACCGCGCCCGACCCCGGCACTCCGCTCACCGTCGGCAACGGCGACTTCGCGTACACGGCCGACATCACCGGCATGCAGACGTTCACCGGCTTCCACGACCAGACGGCCGCGATGGCACGGCAGCGGCTGGCCGTGAACACCGCGACCCTGTCGAACTGGGGCTGGCACGAGATGCCCAACCCGCGGGGGCACGTGCTGGCGGACGCGATGACGGCGTACGAGACGGCCCGCGGAACGGTGCACTACCCGGACCGCTACGACATGACCGCCGCGATGACCGGGGCGCCGATCCCGGAACGGCTGCGCGCCGGCACCTGGTTGCACCAGAACCCGCAACGGCTGGATCTCGGCCGGATCGGCCTGCTGCTGCGCCGTGAGACCGACGCCGAGCCGGAGACCGACCCGGCGGCGCTCACCGGCACACACCAGCGCCTCGACCTGTGGACCGGCGAGCTGACCAGCGTCTTCACCTACGCGGGCCATCAGGTGCGGGTCAGCACGGTCGCGGACCCGGTACGGTCGCGGGTCGCGTTCCGGATCGCGTCACGGCTGCTGGCCGACGGCCGGGCGGCGGTCGCGATCCGTTTCCCGTACGCCAGCGACGGCTTCTTCACCACCTCGGACTGGTCGCTTCCCGACCGGCATCACAGCGACGCCCGCCATCCCGAGGTGTACGACACCCGCATCGACCGCACCGTGGACGGCACCCGGTACGCGGTGCACCTCAGCGGCCGGTTCGCGGCGGGCGCGCAGCCGCACCAGTTCGTCCGGTACACCGGTGCCGAGACGATGGACGTGGTCGTCGACTTCACACCGGCGGACCGGCCCGGGGAGCTCGCCACCTTCGACGAGATCCGGCGGGCGGCGGCCGTACGGTGGCGGGATTTCTGGATGTCGGGTGCCGCGGTCGATTTCGCCGGCAGCACCGATGAGCGCGCCCCCGAACTGGAACGCAGGGTGGTGCTCTCGCAGTACCTGACCGCGGTGAACTGTTCCGGCAGCCTGCCGCCGCAGGAGACCGGGCTGATCACCAACAGCTGGCAGGGCAAGTTCCACCTGGAGATGCACTGGTGGCACGCGGCCCACTTCACCACCTGGGGCCGGTCCGAGCTGATGGAACGCAGCCTGGACTGGTACCTGTCCACCCTCGACGTGGCCCGTGACACCGCGCGCCGCCAGCGGTACGCCGGCGCCCGCTGGCCCAAACACGTCGGGCCGGACGGCAGGGAGAGCCCGTCGGCGATCGGGGCCTTCCTGGTCTGGCAGCAACCGCATCCGCTCTACCTGCTGGAACTGCTGCACCGCTCGGCCGGTGCGGAGGCCGGTGCGGAGCTGGTGGAGCGGTTCGCCGTCCTGGTCGAGGAGACCGCGGCGTTCATGGCCGATTTCGCCCAGGAACGCGACGGCGCCTTCCACCTGCTGCCGCCGTTGCTGGCCGCACAGGAGTTCTACGACGCCACCACGGTCGAGGACCCGACGTTCGAGGTGGCGTACTGGTGGTACGGCCTGGAGATCGCGCAGCGCTGGCGGGAACGCCGTGGTCTGGCTCGCGACCAGCGGTGGAAGCACCTTCAGGAGAGCCTGGCCCGCCCCCGCCAGGACGGCGGCTGCTACGCGGCCGTCGCCACCGAGCCGTACCTCACCCGCGACGACCATCCGTCGCTGCTGTGCGCACTCGGTGTCCTGCCCGCGACGCCGCTGATCGATCCGGCCGTGATGGCGGCGACCCTGAACGACGTGCTCGGCGACTGGGCCTGGGACACCGCGTGGGGCTGGGACTTCCCGGTCCTGGCGATGACCGCCACCCGGACCGGGCAACCCGGGACGGCCGTCGACGCGCTGTTGATGGACACCCCGAAGAACCAGTGGACGGTGGCCGGCCACACCCCGCAGATGGGTGCGCTGCTCCCGGTCTACCTGCCGTCCAACGGCGGCCTGCTCGCCGCCGTGTCGCTGATGGCCGCCGGCTGGGACGGCTCCGGGGACTGCCCCGGTTTCCCCGCCGAGGGCTGGACCGTGCGGCACGAGGGTTTCACGCCGTGGCCGTGATCTCCGGTGCGTGCCCTCGGGCTGTTTCTGCGCCCGCCCATCGGGTGGCCGCGTCGAGCTGACCGCCGTTCGCTGACCCGCCGGACGAGCGGCGGGTCAGCCGGCGGCCACCGTGCGGAATCCCGCGTTGGCCATCGACGAGTCGGCGGTGTTGGCCGAGCGGGCGGCGTTGCGGTAGCGGTTGCAGTACGAGTCGTGACACAGGTACGAGCCGCCGCGCAGCACTCTCGCGCCCGTCTCGGCGGTGCACACCGGATTCGCCACGGGTCCCGGAGCGCGCCGTGCGTACGCCCGGGGGTCGTGTGAGTCGGCGCACCACTCCCAGACGTTGCCGACGCTCTGCCAGAGCCCGAGTCCGTTGGGCCGGTAGGTGCGGACCGGGGCGGTGGTCACCCAGCCGTCCTCGGCGGTGTTGTGGTCCGGGAACCGGCCCTGCCAGATGTTCGCCCGCCATGCGCCGCCGGATCCGGGCGCCTCGTCGCCCCAGGGGTACCGGGCCGCCGTCAGGCCGCCGCGTGCCGCGCGTTCCCATTGGGCCTCGGTCGGCAGGGCACGTCCGGCCCACCGGCAGTAGGCCTGCGCGTCGTTCCAGCTGACGTGGACCACGGGATGGTCGTTGCGGCCGTCGATGTCGGACAGGGGGCCCTCGGGATGACGCCAGTCGGCGCCGCGTACGTCCCACCACCACGGTGCCCGCGCGTCGCGGCCCAGGACGTCGGTGTGCTCGGCCGCGACCACCCGGTGGAAGACCGCGGAGGATCCGAACGTCTCGGCGTCGGTGCGGTAGCCGGTGCCGGCGGCGAAGGCGGCGAAGTCTTCGTTGGTGACGGTGGTCGCGTCGATGGTGAACGCGTCCAGTTCGACCCGGTGGACCGGTTGTTCCCCGTCCTGGAGCCGGCCGTCACCGTGGCCGTCCCCCATCGCGAAGGCCCCGGCGGGGATCGGGCACTGTTCGATCCGGTGGCTGCCCGCTCCGGCCGGCACGGCAGTGCCGGCGGAGGCGGTGCCGGGCCGCTGGCGTCTCGTCGAGCAGCATGCGCCGGTCTCCTGCACGACGTTCCTCCTCGGACGGTCCTGTCGCGCGGCGCTCACGCCTTCGCGGTGCCGGGGAGGGTGACGGGCGCCTGCCAGAGGCCGGTGATCGCGTCGATCAGGCTGTCGGCGGCCTCGGCCCAGGTCGCGTGGTGGGTGGGGGAGTGGGCGGCGAGGGCGCGCTCACGGTCGATGGCCATCTGCACCACCAGGTGCCGGGCCATCATGGCGCGTTCGGCGCGGATGTTGCCGGGTATCCCGGGCAGGCACCGGGCCAGGTTGCCGGCGAGGTCGAGCAGCGCCGGGGTGGTGTCGACCGACTCCTCGGTGAGGATGGCGGCGAGGGTGGGGTCGGCGCGGACCTGGGCGGTGAACCGGGCGTACCAGGTCGGGCTGCCCAGTGCCTCCAGGTGTTCGGTGAGGGGCCGGACCAGGCAGGCCACCCAGTCGCGGGGGTCGGTGGATCCGGCGGCGTTCGTCATCATCTGCTCGCGGCGCCGGCCGATCGGCTCGGCGTGGCGTCGCACGATGGCGCGTACGACGTCGGCCTTGGTGCCGAAGTGGTACACGACCGCGGTGTTGTTGCCCTGCTCCGCGGCCTGGCTGATCTCCCGGTTGGCCACGGCGTGCACACCGCGTTCGGCGAACAGGCGCTCCGCGGCGGCCAGCAACGCCTCGCGGGTCGCGTTGACCCGTTCTTCCCTCTTCATCCCACCCGCCACGATCGTGTTTCCTGCCCGTCGAGCCTAGTCGGGAACGCCACAGTGCCTTGAATCGGCGCGACCCGCGCCGATAGTTTAAATCAACCAGTTGATTTAATGGAGATGAGCATGGCTGAGATACTCACCGCACCGCCGGAGAGCGACCAGGTGTCGCCGGCGAAGAACCCGAACATGATCGTGGCCGTGCTGGCGTTCGCCGGCATCGTCGTCGCGCTCATGCAGACCATGGTCATCCCGATCGTCCCGGACCTGCCCCGGCTGCTGGGCGCCGACGCGGCCGACACCGCCTGGGCCGTCACCGCGACCCTGCTCGCGGCCGCGGTCGCCACCCCGGTCGTCGGACGCCTCGGCGACATGTACGGCAAGCGCCGCATGCTGCTGGTCAGCCTGGCCATCCTGCTCGCCGGATCGGTCGTCTGCGCTGTCAGCGGCGCGTTGCCGCTGTTCATCGTGGGGCGTGCGCTGCAGGGCCTGGCCGCCGGTGTCATCCCCCTGGGCATCAGCATCATGCGCGACGAGTTGCCCGCCGAGAAGCTCGGCTCCTCGACGGCGCTGATGAGCGCCTCACTCGGCGTCGGCGGGGCGATCGGCCTGCCCCTCGCCGCGTTCGTCGCCGAGAACTTCGACTGGCACGTGCTCTTCTGGGCCTCCGCCGTGCTGGGTGCGGGCGCCGTGGCGCTGGTGCTGACACTGGTGCCGGAGTCGAGCCGTCGCACCGGTGGCCGATTCGACCTTCCCGGCGCCATCGGATTGTCCGCCGCGCTGGTCAGCCTGCTGCTGGCGGTCTCCAAGGGCGCCACCTGGGGCTGGACCAGCGGCACCACCCTCGGGCTGTTCGCCGCGGCCGTGGTGATCCTCCTGGTCTGGGGCTTCTACGAGACCCGGGCGGCGGCGCCGCTGGTGGACCTGCGGACGACCATGCGCCGGCAGGTGCTCTTCGCCAACCTCGGTGGCCTGGCCTTCGGCTTCTCCATGTTCGCCACCCAGCTCATCATTCCGCAGCTGCTCCAGTTGCCCGCCCAGACCGGTTACGGCCTGGGCCGTTCGCTGCTCACCGTGGGGCTCGTGCTCGCACCGCAGGGTCTGGTGGTGATGGCCGTGGCCGGTCTGTCCGCGAAGGTCTCGGCGCGATTCGGGCCGAAGGTCACCCTGATGATCGGTGCGCTCGTCGTGGCCGGCGGCTACCTGCTCAACCTGGTGCTGATGACCGAGATCTGGCACCTGATCCTGGTCTCCTGCGTGATCGGCGGTGGTATCGGTTTCGCCTACGGCGCGCTGCCGCTGCTGGTCATGGGTGCGGTCCCGGTCTCCGAGACCGCTGCCGCGAACGCCCTCAACACCCTGCTGCGCTCGATCGGCGGCTCGGTCGCCAGTGCGGTCTGCGGTGTCGTCCTGGCCCAGATGACGATCTCCTTCGGCGGGCATGCGCTGCCGTCGGAGAACGCCTTCAAGGTGATCATGGCGGTTGCCGCCGGCGCCGCCCTGGTCGCCTTCGTCCTCGCCTCGTTCCTGCCCCGGCAACGGGGTGCCGTCGCGAAAGGCGCTCACTGATGACGGCCTCGATCGAGCAGGCGGGCCCGGTGCTGCGCCGGCCGGGCGGGCTTCTTCCGGACAAGATCGCGGTGATCACCGGTGCCGGCGTCGGCATCGGCCGGGCCTGTGCCCAGGTGTTCGTCGCGGAGGGTGCCCGGGTCCTCGTCGCCGACGTCAGCGGCGCGCAGGAGAAGACCGCCGCCGACCTGGGTGAGGCGGCCGTGCCGTTCCGGGCAGACATGCGCGACGAGCGTGACATCGCGGCGATGATCGACCGGGCGGTCGAGGTGTTCGGGCGTATCGACCTCGCGGGCCGCGCTGGGCCGTGGCGGGCGGTCGGAGGAGCAGGCGTACGTCGCCGCCTTCCTCGCCTCCGACCTCGCGTCGTTCGTCACCGGCGCCGTCGTCCCGGTCGACGGAGGCTGGACGGCCAAGCTCGCCTGAGCCGTGCCGGTGGCCGCAGGGGGTGCACCCTCTGCGGCCACCGGGCCTGTCCCTGCGGCGGGCTCTCAGCCGCGCGGCAGTGGCAGCGCGCCGAATCGGTGGTCGCGCCACAGCCGCCGGGAGGCCTCCTCCGGATAGGGCGCCACCGCGGGTGCGGCGTCGAAGACCCGGGTGGGCCGGTCATCGGGGTCGTAGACCGGCCAGCCAGGGTCGCCGGTCGCGGCGAAGGCCGCCCACGCCGTGCGGATCTGCCGGGTCAGGCGAAGCGTGTCGGCGGTGGGCTCGGGCCCGATGGCGGCGGGACCGAGGTGCGCGTCGTAGGTGCCGAACAGCAGCGGGCCGTCCAGTCCGTGGCAGGCGCCCAGGGCCCCGCCCTGACCGGGCGGCTGCCAGGTCAGCTCGTAGAGCCAGGCGCGCCCACCGCCGGCGATCTGCGCGTCGGCGAGGTGCAGGGTCGGCATCCGGAACAGCCAGTCGCTCTGGACCAGCTCGTACAGCCGGTCGGCGTCGGCGTCGGGGAACGCGGCACGGTAGGACCGCTCGGCGTGCTCGCCGGGACCGAAGATCCGTAGCGCCTGTCCGGCCTGCTCGTCGGTGATCGTGCCGAGCCGTCCCGAGAAGAGCAGGAAGGTGCGGTACTCGTCGCGGTTGTGCCCGACGACCAGGTCGACGTCGCGTCCGGCGCCGCGCCGCAGTCCGGTCCACGGGTCCTCGGGGAGCACGTCGCCGTCGACGACGGGGGAGAACAGCGACAGGGTGTGCGCGAAGACGCCCCACCGGTCGGCGTACCGATGCATCGCGCTCTCCACCGTGTGCCCGTGTGCGGGCAGCCGCCGCGGATCCGTGCTCGCCAGGCCGGCGGCCGTCGGCGGGCACCCGGCCTCCGCGGCCAGTGCCGCCGTGATGTCCCTTGCCAGTTCGGGCGAGAGGTAGGTGCCGGGCAGGCTCTGGCCGACGGCTCGCCGGAACAGGCCCCGGGCGCGTGGCATGACCATCAGCGCGGCGATCGATCCGGCTCCCGCCGAGTCGCCGAGGACGGTGACCTGGCCGGGGTCGCCGCCGAAGGCCGTGATGTTGTCCTGGACCCAGCGCAGTGCGGCGATCTGGTCGAGCAGGCCCCGGTTGGCGGGGGCGCCTTCGATGTGGGCGAACCCCTCCACGCCGAGCCGGTAGTTGACCGAGACGAACACCGTTCCCGTGTCGCGGACCAGGTGCTGGGCGTCGTAACCGGGGCTGCCGGAGAAGCCGTGCTTGTAGGCGCCGCCGTGGATCCAGACCATCACGGGCAGGCGGGCGGCGCGGTCGGGCGCCGGTGTCCAGACGTTGACGGTCAGCCAGTCGTCGCCCGTGCCGTGGAACAGGTCGCCGCCGCGGCGGCCGGACATGGTCGCATCCTGGGGCGGGGGCGGGCCGAACGACTCCGCGGGCCGGGGCCCGTCCCACGCCGGGGCGGGCCGGGGCGGCTGGAAGCGGGCGTCCCCCATCGGCGCGGCGGCGGAGGGGATGCCGC
Source organism: Actinoplanes sp. NPDC051851 (assembly GCF_040681165.1). Taxonomy (NCBI): domain Bacteria; kingdom Bacillati; phylum Actinomycetota; class Actinomycetes; order Micromonosporales; family Micromonosporaceae; genus Actinoplanes; species Actinoplanes sp. NPDC051851. The sequence continues at coordinate 18,908 of NZ_JBFAYF010000106.1, forward strand.
GGAACACCGCGAGGC
>NZ_JBFAYF010000107.1:0-18890 GCF_040681165.1 Actinoplanes sp. NPDC051851
ATCCTATCCTGCTCATCATCCTGCTCACCATCCTGCTCATCGGGGACGTTAGCAGGATGGGATCGATGATGATGTTGTTTCCGGGCTGATCACCGGGGCACGCAGGGCATAGACGCTCCACCGCCCTGCGTGCCCACCCACCGCCCCACCCGTCCCAGCGCAAGCAAAGGCCAGCGATCAGCCCGTGCGAAGTTCCTCTAGTTCGGTGCTGGTGCGGAGAACCAGCAGGCCCACGCTGACGACCAGGAGCATGGCTAGCAGGGCGCCGCCGCCGAGCAGGGCCAGCTCGCCGAAGGGGATGGGGATCTTCAGGAGGACCAGGGGCTGGATCACGGTTGTCTTGACGCACGTCGCGATGTCGGTCGCTTCGGGGTCGAGGCAGGCTTCGAAGTCGCCGCCTACCTGGATGGTGGTGCGGACGGTGCGGATCAGGGAGACGCCGGCGGCCAGGGCCAGCAGGAGGGCGGGGATCAAGGGGATGAAGGTGTGCCAGAACATGACGCCGGCGAGGGTGCGGCGGGGGACGCCGCTCGCGGTCATCGCGGCGTAGGTGCGGCGGCGGGCCACGATCCCCTCGACGAAGGCGACCAGTACGCCCGCGGCGGCGACCAGCACCGAGAGGGTGATGGCGAGCATGACCAGGCGGATGCCGTTGAGGTAGAAGTCGGGATCGGCGCCGAACCCGACGCCGGTGCCGTCGGCCTGGAGCGCGTTGTACCGCTCGTCGGCGGCGGCCTCGGCGAGGAAGTCGGCGCGGAAGCCGAGGGTGCCGGCGCCGAAGACGACCGCGGCGAGCAGGGCACCGAGGGTGCGGCTGCCGTTCCACGGGTCGGCCATCAGGCGGGCTCCGGCCAGCAGGGTCGACGGGCCACGGCCGTAGCGGCGCAGGAGGCGTCCGACGGTGTAGGAGATCCAGCCGACGCCGAGCACCACGCCGATCATCACGAGGAACACGCCAGTGCCCATGACCCCGTACGGCGTCCAGTGCGGGAGGGTCACCCGGCTCAGCCAGTGCGGCCTGGTCAGGTGCATCGAGGGGATCGCGAACAGGAGGATGCCCAGGGCGATCAGGACGCCCGGCCAGGGGCGGGGGCCGCGCTCGCGGAGGCGGCGGACCACGCCGAGCGGGGTGATCATGACGCGGCGCATCAGCAGGATGCCGATCGCGCCGGCCAGCAGCGGGACGGTGAGCAGTACCAGCAGGATGACCAGCGGGTTCGGCAGTACGTCGGTGGGCAGGACCAGTCGTCCGTCCGGGGTGTGCCGGTCCAGGAGCACCCGCAGCACGAGGTAGACGCCGAACCCGATCGCAGAGCCGAGCAGGCTGGCGGCCGCGGTCTCGGCCCCCGCGATCAGCACCGCCTGGCGTGGAGTCGCCCCGGCCAGCCGGATCGCGGCGAGCCGCCGGTCACGAGCCGGGGCGCCGAGCCGGATGCACTGCCCGGCCAGGGCGAGCACCGGCAGGGCAAGCATGACCAGCGCGAAGATCACGCCCGGGCGCAGGCCCGCCTCGACCAGATAGTCGGACGCGTACTGCTCCGAGCCGGAGGCCCGCACGAAGACGCCCTCCGGCTGCCCGGGTACCGGCACGAAATCCCCACCCCGGATCGCCGCGACGGTGGCGGCGCTGAGCAGGGCGAGGCTGGCGAGCGAGCCACTGGCCGCGGTCAGTACGGTGCGCAGCCGGTCCGTACGATTCCCGGCCAGGCTGAGCCGGACCAGCGTGGACGGCCTCATGAGTGGACCCCGACACCGCTCGGGTCGACGGCGCCGTCGCGGAGCACGATCTCCCGGTCCGCGTACGCCGCGATCGGCGCCTCATGGGTGACCAGCACGAGCGCCGCCCCCTGTTCCCGGACCGCCTGCACCATCGCGATCAGCACCTGCTCGCCGTTGAGCTGGTCGAGCGCCCCGGTCGGCTCGTCCGCGAAGATCACCCGCGGCTCGGTGACCAGCGCCCGGGCCACCGCGCAGCGCTGCTGCTGACCACCGGACATCGCGCCCGGGCGCTTCTCGGCCAGGTCGGCCACCCCGAAGCGGTCGAGCCAGCCGAGCGCCGTCTCCCTCGCCTCTCGCCGCCCCGAACCGGCGAGGAGCAGCGGGAGCGCGACGTTCTCCGCGGCGGTGAGCTCCGGTACCAGCTGCCCGAACTGGAACAGCACCCCGAAGTCGGTCCGCCGCAGCCGGGATCGCGCCGCCTCGGACCAGAGCCCCAGGTCCTGGTCCCGGTACGTGACCGTGCCCTCGTCGGGCCGCAGGATCCCGGCCAGGCAGTGCAGCAGCGTGGACTTCCCGCAGCCGCTCGGCCCGGTCACCGCGACGATCTCGCCCTCGCCGACCGTTATGTCGACACCGCGGAGGGCGGGGGTGCTGCCGTAGTTCTTGGTCACTCCGGTGCCGGTCAGCAGGGGTCTGCTCACGCCGTCACTTCCTTCTCCAGATCGGCGACCCGCGCCAGGGTGGTCTCCAGCCAGCGCAGATCGGCGTCGAGATGCCCGATCGCGTAGTCGGCGGCGACGACGTCGCCGACCGGCGCACCGGACGTGATCTTGACCTTGGTCAGTTCGCGCAGCCGGGCCATGTGCGCGGCCCGCTGCGCGGTCAGGTACTCCCGGGCCCGGTCGGCGCCCGCGGCAATCAGGGCGACCACCACCTTGTTGAAGAGCGCGCTGGTCACGTACGGCGCGGGCGGCTCGACCTCGGTCAGCCAGGTGTCCAGCCGTTCGCGGCCGAGCTCGGTCAACTCGTAGGAGGTGCGTTCCGGCCCGGATTCCTGATCCTGACCGGACTGCTCGACGAGCCCGTCCCGCTCCAGGCGCCCGAGGGTCGCGTAGACCTGGCCGAACGCGAGCGGCTTCGCCTGCGGCAGGCGCTCGTCGTGCGCCCGCTTCAGGTCATAACCGTGCCGTGGCCCGCCGGAGAGCAGCCCGAGCATCACATGTGCCGTGGACATGGCGGCTACTATTCACTCAGTGAATAGCCGACGTCAAGTCTGCCTTTTGAGCGCGGCGGGCGCGGGAGGGGCGTACCGGAAAGAAAAAGAGATCAAGCGGAGGCGGCACGCCGGAGCGCGACCACCGCGATGTCGTCGGCCTGCTCGCCGGATCCGCCGAGCCGGTGGAGCAGGCGGCTGCAGAACGCGTCCAGATCCGGCTCGACCTCGGCGGCGCACTCGGCCAGCGCCTTCAGCCCCACGTCGATGTCGGTGTCCCGGCGCTCGATCAGGCCGTCGGTGTAGAGCACCAGCGTCCCGCCCGGCGGCAGCTCCAGCTCCAGCTCCCGGCGCGGCGGCGCGTCCAGGCCGAGCAGCGCGCCGCGCGGTGCCAGGTACCGGGTCTCGCCGTCGACGTGCAGCAGCGGCGGCAGATGGCCGGCGCTCGCCATCCGGATCATGCCGGTGGCCGGGTCCAGCGTGAAGAGGCAGAGCGTGGCCGAGTCGGCGGGCAGCACGGTCCGCATGAAGCGGTTGACCAGCTCCAGCACCACGCCCGGCGAGTGACCCTCCACCGCGTACGCCCGAACCGCGTGCCGGATCTCGGCCATCACCGTGGCGGCGTGCAGCGAGTGCCCGGCCACGTCCCCGATCGCCACCAGCAGCCGTCCGCCGAGCATGGTCAGCTCGTAGAAGTCGCCGCCCACCTCGGTCTGCGCGCCGGCCGGCTCGTAGCGGACCGCCATCTCCACGCCGGGCACCTCCGGCAGCGTGGACTGCAGCAGGCTGCGCTGCAGGGTGACCGCGATCCGGTGCTCCTCGTCGAAGGAGCGCTGCGCCTCCACCGCGGCGGCCACCGCCTGGGCCAGCTGCCGCAGCACCGGGAACCCGGCGGTCTGCGAGCTGCCCGGCGCGGCCACGTAGACCGGGGGACGGTCGGCCCGGAGCCGGGCGGCGGCGACCGCGACCGTCTCCTCCTCCGGCCAGTCCACCACGTCCCAGTCGTCCGGCTCGTCGGTACGCACCAGCGACCCGACCGCCACGCGGTGCCCCGGCACGGCCCACTTGCGTACGCCCGCCGGGGTCGCCGCCAGGCTCTCCCCCTCGGACGTCTCGGCCACCACCGCGACCGGCTCGCCGAAGATGACCGCCGCGCCGTCCGCCGCCGCCGCGAGCAGCTCGGGCAGCGTGGACGCCGAGTTGATCGCCAGCGTGGTCTCGGCGAGCCGGACCATCCGCTCGGCGAAGAGCTCGGCCCGCTGCCGTGCCCGGTAGTACCGGAGCACCGCCTGCGCGGTCGCGATCAGCTCGTCCGGCTCGATCGGCTCCACCAGGTACGCGTCCGCGCCCCGGTTCAGGCCCTGGGTCCGGTCGCCCACGTCGACCGCGTGCGCCGACACGTGGATGACCGGCAGTACGCCGTACCGCGAATCCGTCTTGATCCGCTCGCAGACCTCGAAGCCGCTCATGTCCGGCAGCTTCACGTCCAGTACGACGAGGTCGGCGTCGACGTCCTCCTCGGCGAGCTTGCGCAGCGCCTCGCCGCCGGTCTCCGCCTCGACCACCGTGAACCCGGCCCGGGTGAGCCAGCTGACCAGGAGATATCGCTTGGTCGCGCTGTCGTCCACGACCAGGACGGTGGCCGCCGGGCTCATGACGCCGAGACCGGCAGCTGGAGGGTGAAGGTGCTCCCCTCGCCCGGCGTCGAGTCGACCCGGAGCCCGCCGCCGAGGATCCCGGCCAGCCGCCGCGCGTACGGCAGCCCCAGCCCGGTCCCCTTGCCGCTGATCGGCCGGCTCCCGGGCACCTGGAAGAACTCCTCGAAGATCCGGCCGTGCAGCTCGGGCGGGATGCCGGTGCCGGTGTCCGCGACCACGAACACGGCGTCCCCGCCGGTACGCCGTACGCTCAGCCGCACCGAGCCGGCCGCGGTGAACTTGAGCGCGTTGGTCAGCAGGTTCCGCAGCACCTGGGCGAGCAGCACCTCGTCGGAGCGGATCGCGGGCAACTCCGGCTCGTCCACCACGAAGTCCACCTCGGGACGGGTGGCCAGCGGCCGCAGGGTGCCACGGAGCTGCCCGAACACCGCCTTGAGGTCGACCTCCGACCAGTTCGGCTCGATCCGCCCGGCCTCCGCCTTGGCCAGGTCGAGCAGCCCGTTGACCAGGGTGAGCAGGTCGCTCGCCGAGGTACGGATCAGCTCCACCTGGCGCTCCTGCTCGCCGGTGAGGTCGTCCGAGGAGGAGTCGGTGAGCAGCCGGCCCAGCCCGATGATCGCGGTGACCGGGGCGCGCAGCTCGTGGCTGACGTTCGCCAGGAACCGGCTCTTCGCCTCGCTCGCCGCCCGCAACTGCACCGACTTCTCGTCCAGCTCGGCGTAGAGCGCGACCACCCCGCGGTTGGTCTCCTCCAGCTCCTCGGAGAGCTGGTGGTACAGCGCCATCACGCCGCGGTTGGTCTCCTCCAGCTCGGCGTTCAGCCGGGCCAGGTCGTCGCGTTGCGCGCGTACCTCGTCCAGAGCGGCGATGAGCTGCTGGTTCTGCACCGCCAGTTCGTCCAGGGGGGTACCCGGCACGTGCTGGGCCAGCCCGGCTCGGATCTCCTTCATGCGTTCGGGGGTCAGTCTCGGCTGTCCGGCAGGCAGACGCCGAGCCAGCCGGACCACCGTTCCGGTACCGCCATCGTCGACCTCCATCGTGTCGACCAGGCGGCCGACCTGCTGCAACTGTTCGGCCAACCGGGACGACGGGGCCGTCGCCGGATGAACCATTCCCACCCGCAGCGTAGGTACCCCGTACGGCTCGACGGCGAACGTCACCTCCGCGTCGGGGCCCACGGCGAGCAGCACCCTGCCGACCTCGCTCAGCGCGGTCGCCACCCGGGTCTGGTCCTGCGACTCCATCCCGACCGCCCGGGCCACCTCCCGGCCGAGCTGCCGTACCGCGAAGATGTCCTGCTCGACGCGGAGCCGCATGCGGATCAGGACCTCGCTCTCGGCGGTCATGGCAGCCGGGCCGCCAGCACGCCGGCGTCGTCCCGTCTGGTACCGGCGTCGCGCAGCACGGTCGCCGCGATGATCTCCGGCGACCGGGTCAGCAGGCCCGGGTACTCCGCGGGATTCCAGCGATCCACCACACCGTCACTGTGCATGATCACCACCGCGCCCGCAGCCAGGGGGTACTCGTACTCCCGCACCTGTCGCCGCTGGTGACCGGCGATACCGGGCATCGAGATCATGCCGCGCCGCGTCCCGTCCGGGCCGAAGACCGTTCCGGCGATGTTGCCGAGACCGGCATAGAGCACGCGGCCTCCTGCCGGGTCCAGCTCGGCGACCGCGACCGCCGCTCCTCGTGTGTGATTTATCGTACGATGCAATGACTCGACAACCGCCGCGGGAGAAGCCGCCGGAGCCTTGCGGAACGCCCGTACCGCTTCGTTCGAGGCGGCCGCCGCGAGTCCCCCGTGCCCCAGCCCGTCGGCGACCAGCAGTTGGCGACGCCCGTCCACCTCACGGATCGCGTACGCGTCCCCACTCACCGTCTCGCCGGTGATCGGCCTGGTCAGCCCGGCCGCCCAGGGCTGCTCCGGCGCCTCGTCCGGCCAGACCTGCATCGCCAGCACGGTCCCCTTACCCGGCAGCGAGTAGAGGTCCCAGCGGCTGGCCTGGCGCAGGATCGCGCCGAGCCCGATGCCGAGCGTCCCGGAGGTGGAGTTCCCGTCGCCCATCGAGTACTGCACGTCGGCCATGCCCGGCCCGCTGTCGATCGCGATGATCTCGACACCGGCCTGGTCGGCGGTGCGTACCGGGCGGACCAGGATGGTGCCCTGTTCGGCGTGCTTGACCAGGTTGCCGGCGGCCTCGGCGGCGACGATCGAGAGGTCCGCGACGCGGCGCTCCGGCATGGCCAGTTCAGCGGCGAGGCGCTCGGCCGCCCGGCGTACGGCGGAGGCGGTCCCGGCGGCTTCCACCCGGAACCAGACCCCTTCGTCGAGGAGCCCCTCGGGTACGACAGCCACCGTTCCTCCGCTCATCGGCACCACTTGGTAACGGTGATGGTCGTACCCTCGCCGACTTTCGTCTGAATGTCGAACTCGTCGACCAGCCGGCGGGCGCCGCTGAGACCCAGTCCGAGGCCGCCACCGGTGGTGTAGCCGTCGGTCAGGGCGAGATCGAGATCGGGGATGCCGGGCCCCTGATCCGCGAAGACGATCCGGATACCGGCCTTGCGCTCGTTCTGCACGCGCTGCACGTCGACGGTGCCGCCACCGCCGTAGACCAGCGTGTTACGGGCCAGCTCGCTCGCGGCGGTGACCAGCTTGGTCTGGTCGACCAGGGAGAGCTTGACCGCCACCGCCACGGTCCGCACCAGTTGGCGGACGCGGACCACGTCCTGGTCGGTGGTGACCGGAAGCCGCTGGCTGTCGTCGCTCACGACGTGGCTACCGCTGCCGAGCCGGCCTCGTCGTCCTCCGCCTCGATGTCGTACGCGGCCCGGCTGCGGGCGAGCATCTCGATACCGAGTTCGACGTTGAGCGCGGTGCGGATCCCCGGCAGCGAGAGCCCCAGCTCGACCAGGGTGATCGCCACCGCCGGGCGCATCCCGACCACGACCGTCTCGGCGTCGAGCACCCGGGAGACCGAGGCGATGGTGGCGAGGGTCCGCCCGACGAACGAGTCGACGATGTCGAGCGCGCTGATGTCGATGATCACGCCGTGGCAGCCGGTGGCCACGATCCGCTCGGCCAGGTCCTCCTGCAGTTGCAGGGCGACCTGGTCCTCCATGTCGATCTGGATGGAGACGAGCAGGATGTCGCCGATCTTCAGGACCGGGACGCGTTCCACGTCAGTACCCCGCCCGCTTGGTCGCCACGACCTTGTAGCTGGTCTGGCCGAGCACGTAGCGCAGCGCGTCGGCGAGCGAGGCCTTGGTCGCGATGTCGCCGAACTCGATGCCGAGCGCCACGATGGTCTGGGCGATCTGTGGCCGGATGCCGGAGATGATGCAGTCGGCGCCCATCAGCCGGGCGGCCACCACGGTCTTCAGGATGTGCTGGGCGACCTGGGTGTCCACCGCCGGCACGCCGGTGATGTCGATGATCGCGTACGGCGACCCGGTGTCGACCAGGGTCTGCAGCAGGCGCTCCATCACGACCTGGGCGCGGGCCGAGTCGAGCGTGCCGACCAGCGGGACCGCCACCACGCCCTCCCAGAGCTTCACCACCGGGGTGGAGAGCTCCAGCAGCTGCTCGGCCTGGTCGGCGATGAGCGTCTCGCGGACGCGTACGTAACTGTCGAAGGTGAAGAGCGCGGCCCGGTCCACGAAGGCCGAGAAGGCCACGTAGTCACGGAGCGTCGCGGCGTCGTTCTGGTCGCCGAGCACCTCGAGGACCGCGTCCTTGAGCGCGTAGACGCTGATCGCGGTCTCGGTCGCGCTGAAGCCCTGCCGGGCCCGGGTGCTGGAGAGCTCGCTGAGCTGGGCCCGCACCTCGGCGGCGGCCTCGTCGGTCAGGTCCCGCGCACCGGCCGACAGCGCCTGGTGGAAGCCCTTGTGCAGGTCCTTCGTCTGCCGCTGCAACTCGGCCGGGCTCAGCCGGCCCTGCAGGCTGGTCGTGACGATCGCCGCCCAGCGCGCCACCAGCCCCTCGGAGTGCTCGTCGAGCAGGCTTGCGAAGCGACCCGACTCGTCCGGACTCAGCGCCACCGCTGTCTCCCTACCACGCGATCCATTCGCAACGGCCGGACTTTACCATCAGGATGTCCGTTAATTGCTGTAGACCAACTAACGGACAAGGTCAAGGCACTCGTCCCACAGCGCGCATCCCCCCGGTACGTGGAGTACCGTTCAGCAATAACTGGAGGTTCCCCGAATGTCCCTGACGGTACAAACGGAACAGCGCGGCGAGATGGTCGTCGTGTCCGTCGCCGGTGAGCTCGACATGGCCACCGCCCCCCAACTGCAGGATCAGATCAGTGATCTGCTGGAGAAGGGGCGCGCCCGGCTGATCTTCGATCTGGCCGAGGTGTCGTTCTGCGACTCCACCGGCCTGTCGGTCTTCGTCCGGGCCAAGAACAACACCGACGACGCCGGCGGAACCGTCCGCCTGGCCGCACCGCAGCGCGGCGTGCTGCGCATCCTCGAGGTGAGCGGCCTGGTCGAGGTGCTCCACACCTACCCCACGGTCGACGAGGCGCTCGCGGCCGAGGAGCCGGCTCTCGACTGACAGTCCCGCCTGACGTGCAACGACCCGCCCGGTCGGCGTAGTTTGTCGCCGACCGGCGGTGGGCACCCCGTCGCCGGATGACACCCTCAGTCCCCCGGGAGTGCCCGTGAGCAAGATGTTCCAAGGCTTCAAAGACTTCATCATGCGCGGCAACGTCATCGACCTAGCGGTCGGTGTCGTCATCGGTGCCGCGTTCACCGCCGTGGTGACCAGCCTGACCGACGGCTTCCTCAAGCCCCTGATCCAGCTGATCAGCGGCGGCAGCGGCATCGACGCCGGCACGTTCACCATCAACGAGGTCCCGTTCGACTACGCGACCTTCATCAACGCGGCCATCACCTTCCTGCTGACCGCCGCGGTCCTCTACTTCTTCGTGGTCTTCCCGCTGAACAAGCTCGCCGAGCGCCGCGCGCGCGGCGAGGAGCCGGCACCGAAGGCCCCGAGCGAGGAGGTCAAGCTGCTCACCGAGATCCGCGACGCGCTGCTCGCCCAGTCCCAGGGCGCCGCCGGATACGGCACGCAGGGCCAGGTCTACAAGAGCGCGGTCGATGACGTCCTGCAGCGCCGCCAGGAGCCGCCCCGCTAGTTTCCGGAAAAGATCCGCCCTCCCGGCACTGCTCGAACAGATGTTCGATACAGTGCCGGGATGGAGCAGCGTAAGCACTGGTGGAACGGCAAGTGGGGCAGCCTCGCGCGCAAGGATGTCTTCCTCCGCGTCAGCGGCGACCAGTGGTATGTCGAGCAGCGCGCCGGCGGCTCCGACGGCACCTCCCACTTCTTCGAGTACGACGACGAGGACACCGCCCTCGACACGGTCCGCGCCCTCCTGGCCGGCACCGACGACTGGCGCGAGCTCTCGGTCCGCCCCCAGCCCCGCTAGGCGACCCGATCCCGCTAGGCGGCCCAGCCCTCGCTAGGCGGCCCGGTCTCCCTCATGGCGCGCGGTGAGCGGCCCGGCCGGCGGCGGCAGCAACCGCAGCCCCGGCCACACCACCGTCTCCTCCTCGGCCTCGGCGGCCTCGAACCGGGCTCGCCATCCGGTCCCGGCCCGCGCCCCGGGCGGCCGCTCGGCACCGCCGACGCCCCGGGAGAGCGCCACCACCAGCAGATACCCCACGATCACGAAGCCGTGGCCGACCAGCCGGGCGATGTCCACCCGATCGCCGGTCAGGTCGTTGACCGAGAGCAGCAGCAGCATCCCGACGAACGCGGTGAGCATCGGCACCAGCCCGACCGGCCGGGTACGCCGCAGCGCGATGAAGAGATACCCCGCCCCGATCGACACGTTCCACGCCGCGGACTCGTTCCACAGGTGCCCCGGCGCCGCGCTCAGCCCGTCGTGCACGTGCCCGGCCGCCGCCCCGCCGCCGATCTGCGCCAGCCCGAGGATCAGCTGCACCGCCCCGACCAGCGCCAGCGCCAGGTACAGCACCGCCGCGACCGGAATCCGGAACCGCCATCGCCGGCGCACCGGCGTCACCGGCAGCGCCGCCAGGATCGCCTCGCTCAGGTCCGGCACCGCCATCACCGGCCCGGTACCCGTCAGCCGGTTGACCGCCGCCGCCCGGTCCAGCCACTCGCGGCACCCCGCGCAGCCGGCCAGGTGCTCGTCGACCAGCGGCCGCAGAGCCGGATCGTCCTCGCCGTCCAGCTGCGCCGACAGCATCTCGCGCCACCGCTCACACGCCATACATCCATAGTCGCGCGAGATCCCGCACAGGTTCCCGACAGTACCCCCGGATTTACCGCACACCGGGGCGGGCAGACGGGCAAATCCCCCTAAATGAGCTCCGGACCCCGGCCGACTTCGACCTCATGCGCCCCCGTGTCCCCGAGCAGCCGCCGGCGTTCCCGGAACGCCCGCAGGTTCGCCGTGTTCCCGCAGGTGCTGACGTCGTGCCAGACGCCGCTGTTGTTCCGCGAGGTGTCGAAGAAGGCGGCCCGGCAGGCCGCGTTGTGGCAGAGCTTGAGTCGCGGCCAGACCCCGGCCTGCTGGGCGAGGAGCGCCTCGGCCCAGAGCGCGGACGCCAGCCACCGGGTCCCCCGCCCGGACGGCACCACGCGGACCCATCCGGACCCGTCCGGCGCCAGCGTCACCGGCACGTCCGCCGGGGGCAGCACGCCACCGGCCGCCTCCGGGTTCTCCCCCGCGGAGACGACCTGTTCGAACGCCCCCCGCAGCCGCCGCAGCGAGCGCAGGTCGGACGTGGTGAGCAGCAGGGTCGGCGCCGGCAGCCCGGACACCCGCGACCAGGAGGCGAGCGCGTCGGTCACCCACCACTGCGCGTCGTCCAGCCCGACCAGCAGGTCCGGGCTGTACGACATGGCGGCACGCGTGTTCAGGAGTTCCTGGATCAGGGCGAAGCCACCGGGAGCCTCCCGTACGCCGTGCCGCGCACTGGCCTTCCACGACATAGCCAAAGCCTACTTGACTCTTTTTCACACCTGCGCCCCGGAGCACACCGGTCACCCGCTCGTGCGGTGGACGGTTATGAATGGGTATCTACACTGGCGCGCACACCGGCGAAGGGAAGGCACCGTGCGAAAGACCCTGGTGATCGCAGTGGCGGCACTCGCCCTGGTTTCCGGCTGCGGCACGGGCGAGGAGACCACCGCGGAGAGCGCCCCCTCCGCCACGCCGAGCACCGCCCCCAGCAGCCCGGTGACGACCGAGCCGGCCACCCCGGCGCCCACCACCTCGACATCCGCCTCGCCGGCACCCACCGCCCCGGAGCCCACCGCCTCGCCGACGCCCCGGAAGCTGCGCAGCGGCAGCAAGGGCGACGACGTCCTGGCCCTGCAGACCCGCCTGACCGAGCTGGGTTACTGGAACGGTAAGGCCGACGGGGTGTTCGGCGACAGCACCGAGCAGGCCGTCCTCGCCCTGCAGAAGGCCGCGGGCCTGAGCCGCGACGGCGTGGCAGGCCCCAAGACCCGGAAGGCCCTCACTTCCGGCGTACGCCCGAAGGCCAGGTCGTCCAAGGGCACCGTGGTCGAGATCAGTCTCAAGAAGCAGGTGCTGATGCTCGTGGAGGACGGCGAGGTCACCAAGATCTTCAACACCTCCACCGGCTCCGGCGAGTACTACGAGTCCGAGGGCTCCACGCACCTGGCCAGCACCCCGGCCGGAAAGTTCACCGTCGGTCGCGAGATCGACGGCTGGCGGCACGCCCCGCTCGGCCTGCTCTGGCGCCCGAAGTACTTCAACGGCGGCATCGCCGTGCACGGCGCGTACAGCGTGCCCGGATACCCGGCGTCGCACGGCTGTGCCCGGGTGTCGATCGCCGCGATGAACTGGATCTGGTCACACGACGCCATCCCGCTGAAGACCAAGGTCTGGGTCTACTGACCGCCACCGGCGCTGCGCCGGCAACGTCACCCCGGATCGTCCCGGCGGCGGGAACGCCGTCCCGTAGAGCTCCGAGCAGATCACCACGCCCAGCCACGGCACCCACGGGCCGCGCAGCACCAGCGGGAACGCCCGGCCGCGGAGCCGCACACCCAGCGTCCAGGCGGCCGGGTCCGGCTCCAGCTGGACGATCGAGCGCAGCGCGTACTCGTCCGAGCCGACGATCAGCCGCTGGTTCGTGATCACCGCGAGCCGGCGGGCGACACCGGTCGACTCGACCGGGAACCAGCCGTACTCGTGCTCGCCGAGCCGCAGGTCCACGGTCGGCGCCACCGGGGCCGGGCGGCCGCCCCGCTCCACCAGCGCGGCGAGCAGCACCATGGACCGGAACCCGGCCGCCAGCTGCCCTTCCTCGTACTCCGACACACCCGTCTCCGATCCCCGCCGTCCGCCACCGGAACCGGCGACGGACCTGACACTCGCACGGCCCGACGCCTCTGACCAGCGAATACACGCGGAGGGTGTAGTGAATTGCCCGTTCGCGCGAGTTCACTCAGGCATTCCCGGCTACCCCGAAAGAGGTCGGCCCGGATCAGATCCGGGCGAGCCGGAGGTTCCGCCAGTCGACGAACTTGAAGTTGCTGCTGACCCGGCCGCCGTCCGGCGTGTTCTCCCCGTCGTGGAGCACGAGCAGCCCCTTCGGATAACCGGGCAGGGCGACCGAGGTGGCCGCGGCACCGTCCGAGTGCTGGACGCCGTCGATCGAGGGCCCGTCGGTGACCGTGAAGAGCGTGACGGGCCTGTTGGTACGCCGGTCGTACACGTAGAACCGGCTGTCCCCTTGGCTGGAAACGATCAGGTACCCGTCCCGCTCGCCGGTCCGGTACAGCGTGGCACCCTCGACATCGGCCGCGATCCGCCCGCCGAACCCGGGGTCCGCCGCGGTGTCGGTCACGCACTCCTCGGTGCTCGCGTCCCAGGTCGCCGGTACGCCGTACTCCTTCACCTTCTCCACGATCCGCGGAACGCTGCTGAAGGTCCCGCCGGTCAGGTTGATCCGCCAGAGCGCGACGTCCTCCTGCGCGGCGTAGAGCACGCCCGCCTCGGCGTCCACCACCATGCCCTCGACCTGCGGCCCCTCGCCCGGCTCCGCACAGGGTGACCAGGTGGAGCCGTCCGGCAGCCGGAACTGGCTCGGCAGGTCCAGGGTGTCCGAGGTCCGGTAGGTGACCTTGCCGTTCTTCTCCTCCAGCCGGAAGATGCCCAGCCGGGTGCTGTGCCGGCGGCTGACCACGGCGTACCGCCCGTAGGTGGCCAGCCCGTACCCGGTGGCCTGGTCCTCGACCTCGGCCTCGTCCTTGGCGAAGAGCAGCGGTACGTCGGCTGCGGTCACGTCGGTCAGCCCGGACGCGCTGATCCGGTAGACCCGCAGCCGGTCCCGGCCGCGGTCGGTGACGACGGCCAGGTCCACCCGCTGCTCACCGAGCCGGAAGCCGGAGACGATGTCCACGTTGTTGAAGCGGCCGCCGTCCGGGGTCGCGATCGACTGCACCTCACGCCCGGTGAGGTCGTAGACCCGCAGGCCGCCGTTCTTGGCGGTGCCGATCACCAGGCTGCGTGCCTTGTTGGCCTGGTTGACCCAGATCGCGGGATCGTCGGCGTCGGCATCGCCACCGGCCTCGTCGTCGTAGAGCGCCGCGGTCTCGACGGCCGCGGTCACCTCACGCTCGGGGCGGACACCGGCGAACGCCGGGGTACCCGCGGCCAGGGTGGTGAGGGCGACCAGCGCGGCGATTCCGGTAGTGCGTTGCATGATCACGACGATTCCCCAGCAAGATATCTTTTTGGTGGACGCCGGCTTAACGAGTGCTGCGTTATCAACCCGTTACCGATAAGGCTCGAACAAACCTCGGCACCCGCGCATCGCATCAGAGGAAAGAGGAACTAGGAAAGGTTTACGCGAATGCGCCGCACGGTTGTCCTCGGTATCGCCGTCGCTCTCTCCCTCGCCGTCACCGGGTGCTCCGAAACCCCGGAGAAGGTCGACGGAACGGCGGCCCCGGTCGGTACGCCCACCTCCGCCTCGGCGGCTCCCACCGTCTCACTCCCGGCCACCGCGACCACGCAGACCACGACCGAGCCCCCGGCCACCACCACCGAACCGACCGCCGTCACGACGGCGACGACCTCGACCAGCCTGGTCTTCGGGCCGGTCGGCTGGAACGGCCTGAACATCGGGATGACCGTGGCGCAGGCCAAGGCGACCGGCCAGATCAAGAACTACAAGGCCACCGAGGGCTGCGCACAGTCCCAGCTCAAGGGCGCCACCGGCGACGACGGCACGGTCATCCACTCGCCGACGCTCGGCATCATCGCGATCCAGGCGTACGGAAAGATGCACACGCCGGAGGGCATCGCCATCGGCAGCACGGTGAAGCAGGTCAAGGCCGCCTACCCGAACCTCGACGACGACATCCTGGCGGAGTTCGGCCGGGCCTTCGCCACCGTGAGCGGCTCCGGCGACGCCCACTACCGCTTCGAGTTCAACTCCAGCAACAAGATCGAGAACCTCTGGCTGGAGCACGAGAGCCAGAACTGCTACGAGTGACCCACCCGCAGCGTCCGGAGCACGTCGTCGGTGCGGTCGATCCCGTCGGTCTGCCGGATCTGCAGATAGAGGCCGGGCAGAACCACTTCCGAGTACGCCGCCACGCAGTCTGACCAGAGGACTTCCCGCCCGACCAGCCCGGCCGCCGCCACCCGGCGGTCGGGCTGCCGGGTGCACGAGTCATGGACGGGCAGCACGACGGCACCCGGGTCGCCGGTCCACCGGCCGGCGAACAGCCCGGCCGAGGTCTCCGGCGCTCCGGTCAGGTCGGCGCCCACCTGCAACCCCGGTGCCGACCCGCCGGGCAGCCCGATCACCGCCGGGTCCCAGCCCGAATCCCGCAGTTGACGCGCCCACTCCGCCGGCACCGCCACGGAGAGCGCACCAGTGTCGTCCGCGACACGCACCCACCCCACCGGAGTCCCGTACGGAACCGCGGCACCACCCGCGGCCGCCACCGCGGCCAGGGCCACCCCGCTCCCGGCGATCCTGGCCGCCCAGCGCAACGAGCGGTGCTTCGGGGCGAGGTCCAGGGCCGAGGCGAACGCCGCCGCGGTGGGCCAGCGCCGGTCCCGGTCCGCGTCCAGCGCCCGCAGCACCACCCGGTCCACCTGACGGGGAATCCCCGGGCGCAGCCTCGACGGGGCGATCGCGCTCCGCCCCCGCCCGGTCCTCGGCGTCCGCCCGGTCAGCATCTGGTACGCCATCGCACCGATCGCGTGCACGTCCGCGCGGACGTCCAGCCCACCGCCCGGCAGGTGCTGCTCGGGCGCCATGTACCCGGGAGTGCCGGCGACCACGGTGAACCCGGAGGCGTGCGCGATCGCCTTGGCCAGCCCCAGATCCGCCACCAGCACCCGCTCGGTACCGCGGACCGTGTCGAAGAGGACGTTCGACGGCTTCAGGTCACGGTGCAGCACCCCGGACTCGTGCAGCACGGTCACGGCGTGCGCGATGTCGGCCGTGGTCCGCAGCGCGGTACCGACCGACATCGGCCCCTCCTCGAGCCGCTCCGCCAGCGTCCCGCCCGCCGCGTACGTCATCACCTGGTACGGCCGCCCGTCCGGCAGCTCGCCGACGTCGTGGACCCGTACCAGCCGCTCCGAATCGGCCCGGCGCAACACCTGGGCCTCCTGCTCGAACCGCGCGCGTACGTCCGGATGGTGCGCCCAGTTGTCGGCCAGCACCTTGATCGCCACAAGGGAGTCCAGCACGTCATCCTCGGCCAGCCACACCGTGGCGAACGCCCCCGACCCCAGACGCCGGGTCACGCGATATCTGCCGATCATGGCGGGTGGCGACACGTTCGTATTATGGCGGTCGATAAAGAACGGACACGGGGAGTACCGGTGCACGACGACGACCAGGAAGAACTGGCCCGCAGGGCGGCGACCGGCGATCGGGCCGCGCTGGAGCGCCTGCTCGCCCTGATCCGCCCCGGGGTCCTGCGGCGATGCTCCCGCTTCCTACCGTGTTACCAGGACGCCGAGGAGGCCTGCCAGGACGTCCTGCTCCAGGTGGCCCGCAACATCGGCACCTTCCAGGGCCGCGCCAGGTTCACCACCTGGCTGCACGTGGTCATCGCCAACAGCTCCCGCCAGACCTACCGCTCCCTGAAGCGCCGCGCCGCCGAGCAGGCACACGCGGCACCCCCGATCGACGTCCCCGACGCACGCACCACCAGCGTCATCGCCGGCTCCCGCCTGGACCTGCTGGACGCCCTGGAGCGCTTGGAGACCCGCCGCGCCGACCTCGTCCCGCCCCTGGTCCTCCGCGACATCTGCCAGCTCGACTACCGCGAGATCGCCCACCACCTGAGCATCCCGGAAACCACGGTCCGCGCCCGCATCCACCAGGCCCGCACCCACATCCGCACCTACCTCACCGCCGATCTCTGAGGCCACCACCTCCCGGATTATTCGGAGGCGAGCCGGGAACGGCGGGTGCATGATTGCGGGACGGTCAGGACTCGGTACCCTGACTCAAGACATCAACGGGCCGCTAGCTCAATGGCAGAGCTGAGGACTTTTAATCCTTAGGTTCGGGGTTCGAATCCCCGGCGGCCCACCACGTTGAGCAGGACAAACGTCCCCACATCAAGATCACGTCTAGTCCGTGTGGGGCACGTGTGAGGCACGGTCGCGCCCCACACGTGAGTGACCGCCGGAGCTCAGAATTCCGGATCTTTGGGTTGAAAGTTCTTCCTCTGTAAGGAGCTAGAACTTGATCTCCAAGGTGAAGTGTCATGAAGGTCGGAACGGCGCAGCTGAGCTCACAGGCCAGCAGTCATGACGGCCGCTACCAGCAACGGGACGGTGTTTTCCCGGTGCGCGTGTCGGTCGGCCGAGACCGGCAAGCAGTTGGGTGCGCAGTGCCCGCAGCGCGGCCAGGTGGGACATGGCCGCTGGTACGTCGATGCGCATGTGCCTGGCGCCGATGGCCGGCAGAAGCGATTGCGGCGAGGCGGGTTCCTGTCCCGAGCGGCGGCCGAGCAGGGACTGGCGGAGATACTGGAGTTGCCGGGCCCGGAGGCGATGGCCGAGACGTGGACGGTGAAGCGGTGGCTGGAGTACTGGTTGTCGCTACTGGAAGACCGGCTGCGCCCGTCGACGGTGCGGGCGTACCGGTCGGTGACGCGGACGCATCTGATCCCGTGGCTGGGCCGGTTCCGGCTTGCCGACCTGGACGGGCGCCATGGAGTGGCGATAGTCCAGCGAGCGGTCGACGCGATTAGCCGGCAGGAGGTCACCGACGGTGAGTTGATCTCTGCGGGCACGGTGCACCGGATCGTCGCGGTGCTGCGCAGCGCGCTGAGCGAGGCGCGCCGGCAGGGTCTGATCTCGTCGAACGCGGCGTGGCGGTTGCGGCTGCCACGGGGCGGTCGTCCGCATGCGGTGGCGTGGACGCGGGAGCGGGAGGCGTTGTGGCGGGCCACCGGCGCCCGGCCGGCGGTGGCGGTGTGGGACGTCGAACACGTCGCACGGTTTCTGGAGGCGGTTCAGGACGATCCGCTGTTCCCGCTCTGGTGGCTTGTCGCGCTACGGGGCCTGCGCCGCGGTGAGGTGGCCGCTCTTCGTAGCACTGACCTGGACGCCGAGTTCCGGGAGCTGAGCGTCAAACGGCAGCTGTTGATCGTCGACGGCACGATGCGGCTTGGACCGCCGAAATCCGCGGCCGGTGTACGGGTGCTGGCACTAGACGAGTTCACCAACCAGGTCATGCGCGAGCAGCGCCGCCGCCAGCAGGACCGGTTCGCCGGCACCGACCGCAATCCGTACGGATACCTATTCACGAACCCGGACGGCAGCCCGGTACGGCCAGACTGGCTCACCCACCGCTTCCACGTCCTGGTCCGCGAGCTCGACCTGCCACCAGTCCGGTTTCACGACCTGCGACATGGCGCGGCCAGCCTGGCCGGCGCGGCCGGCGTCGAACTGAAGGTGATCCAGCACGACCTCGGCCACTCCAGCGCGGTCACCACCTCGGACACCTACTGGACCGTCTTCCGCGAACTCGCCCACCAGGCGGTGGCCGCAACGGCCGGGTTGCTGCGTTCGCACGCCCGGTTCAGGTTGCGTTTGGGGGCGGCTTCGCAGGCGTGACGCCGCGTACTGATCTTCTGTTCTTATTGAGCCGCCCGAAATCCGGTCGACACGATTCGTAGCCTCGAAGTCATGACGACTCAGAGGGCGGTTGCGAACTATTTGAGTTGATTGATGTTTTGGATCCGTTTGGAGATTATTCTCCTGGTTCGCAGTAGATAGTGATCACTCGATGGT
>NZ_JBFAYF010000108.1:0-18890 GCF_040681165.1 Actinoplanes sp. NPDC051851
GTGCGAGACCTCCACACCCTTCGGCACACCCGTCGAACCCGACGTATACATCACATAAGCCAGATCACTTCCGGACACCGGCACCACCAACTCGCCGGCAGCCGGCTCAGGGGAAGTCACCGTCACATCGACATCCGCCAAAACCGCGTCGATCCGCGCCCGCGGCCACCCGGCGTCCACCGGCACGAACGCCGCACCCGACTTCGCCACACCCAACAACACCGCGACCAGATCCGCCGACCGGTCCAACACCACACCCACCCGGCCACCACGAGACACACCACGCCCAGCAAGACCCGCCGCAATCCGACCCGACAGCATGTCCAACTCGGCATACGAAAGAACCCTCGTGCCATCGACCACCGCGACCGCATCCGGAGTACGCGCCACCTGAGCGGCGAAAAGCTCCACCAGCGACACACCCGGCACCGGACGCGACGTCTCGTTCCACTCGCCGACCACCCGCGAACGCTCGGCCGGATCGAGCACCACCACCCGGCTCAACGGCGCCGTCGGGACGGCCGCCACCTGGTCGAGCACCCGTGCGAGGCGGGCCGCCAGGGTCCGCGCGGTCTCCTCATCGAACAGGTCGGCCGCGAACAGGAGCACGCCGCCCATCCCGGACGGCTCGCCGGCGCCGTCCCGGTGCTCGACCAGCGTCACCGAGAGGTCGAACCGGGCCGTCGTCTCGTCCTGGGCGAGGACCGAGCCGATCCGCAGGCCGGGCAGTTCCAGGCCGGCCGGCGCGGCGTTCTGCAGGGCGAACATGACCTGGAAGAGCGGGTTGCGGGAGAGCGAGCGCTCCGGGTTGAGCACCTCGACCAGCTTCTCGAACGGCAGATCCTGATGCGCGTACGCCGCGAGATCGGTCTCCCGCACCCGGCCGAGCAGCTCACCGAAGGTGGGGTCGCCGTCCAGCCGGGTCCGCAGCACCAGGGTGTTGACGAAGAAACCGGCCAGATCGTCCAGGGCCGCGTCGCCCCGGCCCGCCGTCGCCGTGCCGATCGGGATGTCGGTGCCCGCGCCGAGCCGGTGCAGCAGCGTGACCAGGGCGGCGTGACCAACCATGAACAGCGTGGTCCCACTCTGCTGGGCCAGGTCGATCAGCCGGCGGTGGGTCTCCGCGGACACCTCGATCGGGACGGTGCCGCCTCGGAACGAGGAGACCGCCGGGCGCGGGCGATCGGCGGGCAGCGCGACCTCTTCGGGCACGCCGGCGAGCTCCGTCCGCCAGTAGTCCAGCTGGCCGGTGATCAGGCTCTCCGGGTCGTCCAGGTCACCGAGGACCTCACGCTGCCAGAGGGCGTAGTCGGCGTACTGCACCGGCAGCGGCGGGCGATGGGCGGTGTCGCCCTGCCGCCGGGCCGCGTAGGCGGTGCTCAGGTCGGCGGAGAGCACGCCCATCGACCAGCCGTCCACCGCGATGTGGTGCGCCACCAGCAGCAACACGTGCTCGTCCGGGCCGCTCCGCAACAGCCACGCCCGCCAGGGCAGGTCCGTCGCCAGATCGAAGCCCTGCCTCGCCAGCTCGGCCAGTCGCACCGGGATCTCCGTCTCGGGCGCCTCGACCACGGTCAGCGCGGGACGGCCCCCGGCACCCTCCACGATCCGCTGGTACGGCGTGCCGTCAACGGCCGGGAAGACCGTCCGCAGACTCTCGTGCCGGCCGGCCACGTCACCCAGCGCCGCCTCCAGGGCCGCGACGTCCAGGTCGCCGGAGATCCGCAGGGCCAGGGGCATGTTGTAGGCCGCGCCGTCCAGCCGGTTGAGGAACCACATCCGCTGCTGGGCGTAGGAGAGCGGCAGGATCTCGGGCCGTGGGCGGGCGGTCAGCGCCGGGCGCACCACGCCGGCCAGTTCGCCGACGATCCGGGCCAGGCCGGCGGGGGTGGGGTCGGCGAAGAGGGCACGGACGCCGACCTCGGCGCCGAGCACCGCGCGGATCCGGGCGGCCAGCCGCATCGCCGCGAGGCTGTCGCCGCCGAGCGCGAAGAAGGAGGCGTCCGCGGCGACGCCGCCCCGGCCGAGGACCTCGGCGAAGAGCCCGCAGAGGATCTCCTCGGTGGCGGTGGCCGGGCCACGGCCGCTCACCCCGTCGAGGCCGGGATCCGGCAGGGCGGCCCGGTCGAGCTTGCCGTTGACGGTCAACGGCAACGCGTCCAGGCCGATGATCGCCGAGGGCACCATGTAGTCCGGCAACACCGCGGCCGCGTGCTCCCGCAGGCCCTCGGTTCCGCCGACGACGTAGGCGATCAGGCGGTCGTCTCGGACCAGCACGGCGGCCTGGGAGACGTCGGGGTGACCGAGAAGGATCGCCTCGACCTCACCCGGCTCCACCCGGAACCCACGAATCTTCACCTGATCATCGACCCGGCCCGCGAAATGCAGAACACCATCACGATCACGGCGGGCCAGGTCACCGGTGCGATACATCCGCCCACCACCGAACGGACACGCCACAAACCGTGACGCCGTCATCGCCAGCCTGGCCACATAACCGCGAGCAACACCGGCACCGCAGATGTAGACCTCACCCGTCACACCGGGCGGGACCGGCTGCAGGAACTCGTCCAGAACGAACACTCGCTCGTGAGCGAGCGGGACACCGATCGGCGGCGCACCCTCCCCAGGAGAGAGCCGTACCGCTGTCGTGATCACCGTGTCCTCGGTCGGACCATAGGTGTTCCACACCACCGCCTGAGACAGCCACCGATTCGCCAAGTCGGCACTCAGCCGCTCAGCGCCCAGCACCCAGGTCACGACACCCGGCACCGCCGCCGGGTCGAGGACCGAGAGCAGGGAAGGCACCACACTCGCGGCCGTCACCCCCGAGTCACGGATCATCTCGGCCAGCAGCGCAGGGTCGGTGCGCTCCTCCGCCGAAGCGATCACCAACGTGCCACCCGAACCCAGCGTCACCGCCAGGTCCAACACCGCCGCGTCGAAACTGAACGCCGCGAACTGCAACACCGTCTCACCCAGGCCCAGAACCGGACCCATACCATCGATCAACGCGGCCACACTCGCGTGCTCGACCGCCACACCCTTCGGACGACCCGTCGAACCCGACGTATAAATCACATAGGCAAGGTGATCCCCGGCCGGCAGCGGGAACGCCTGCGACGACTCGGCATCATCCGGGACCAACAACGGCAGATCACCGAACGCACGATCACCGACGACCGCACGCACACCCGCATCAGCCACGATGAAATCGAGACGATCCTGCGGATACGCAAGATCAAGCGGCACCCACGCCGCACCCGCCTTCCACACCGCCAACTGAGCCACGACCACCTCGACACCGCGAGGCAGACAGATACCAACCCGGTCCTCAACACCGACACCAAGAGCGATCAAACGCGACGCCAGAGCATTCGCACGCGCGTCCAGAACACCGTACGAAAGAGAAGAAGAACCGAAACGCAAAGCTAAAGCTGACCGATCCTGAACAGCAAAACGCTCCAAGAAAGACACCCCGACAGGGGTGCCGGAAAGCGACGACACCACCAGATCACGCTCGGTCGGCGTCAGGACCGCGATCTCACTCAGACGACGCGACGGATCCTCGGCGACCTGCTCCAGCACCCGCGCCAGACGGTCCGCCATCGATCGGGCGGTCTCCTCGTCGAACAGATCGGTGGCGTAGAGGATGCTGCCGTGCAGGCCGGCGGGCGTACCGTCCTCCGCGCGGCGCTCACCGAACGTCACCGACAGGTCGAACTTGGCGGCCGCCCACCCCTCCTGCTCCCGCGCGGGCATCACCCGCAGGCCGGGCAGCTCCCACTCCCCGGTGGCGGCCGGCGGGTTCTGCACGGCGAGCATGACCTGGAAGAGCGGGTTGCGCGCCAGGGAACGCTCCGGGTTGAGCACCTCGACGAGCTTCTCGAACGGCAGATCCTGATGCGCGTACGCCGCGAGATCGGTCTCCCGGACCCGCCCCAGCAACTCGCCGAAGGTGGGGTCGCCGTCCAGCCGGGTCCGCAGCACCAGGGTGTTGACGAAGAAGCCGGCCAGATCGTCCAGCGCCGCGTCGCCCCGGCCCGCCGTCGCCGTGCCGATCGGGATGTCGGTGCCCGCGCCGAGCCGGGAGAGCAGCACCGCCAGCGCGGCCTGCGCCACCATGAAGAGCGTGGTCCCGCTGCGCTGGGCCAGTTCGAGCAGGTGGGCATGCACGCCGGCGCCCGTCTCGACCGGGACGGTGCCGCCGCGGAAGGTCGAGGCCGCCGGGCGCGGGCGGTCGGCCGGGACGGCCAGTTCCTCCGGCGCCCCGGCCAGGGTCTCCTGCCAGAAGGCGAGCTGACCATTGATCATGCTCGCCGGGTCGTCCAGGTCGCCGAGAACCTCGCGCTGCCAGAGGGCGTAGTCGGCGTACTGCACCGGCAGCGGCTCCCACTCCGGCGTCGTGTCACGGCAGCGGGCGGCATAGGCGACGGCGATCTCGCGACCGATGATGCCCATCGACCAGCCGTCCACCGCGATGTGGTGCGCCACCAGCAGCAGCACATGCTCGCCCGGGCCGTCCGCCAGCAGCCAGGCACGCCACGGCAGCTCGGTGGCGAGATCGAAACCGCGAGCGGCCAGGGCCGCCATTCCGCCGGCCGCCGCGTGGTTCAGCGAGGGGCGCGCCGCCTGGCCGTTCAGGATTTTCTGGTACGCGGTACCGCCGTCGACCGGGAAGATCGTCCGCAGGCTCTCGTGCCGGTCGGCCACGTCACCGAGCGCCGCTTCCAGGGCCGCGACGTCGAGCTCGCCGGACATGCGCAGGGCCAGGGGCAGGTGGTAGGCGGCGCCGTCCAGCCGGTTGAGGAACCACATCCGCTGCTGCGCGTAGGAGAGCGGCAGGATCCCGGGCCGGGGACGGGCGGTCAGCGGGGGTCGCGGCGTACCGGAGAGGTCGCCGACCTGGCGGGCCACCCCGGCCACGGTCGGGTCGGTGAAGAGGGCGCGGATGCCGACCTCGGCGCCGAGCACCGCGCGGATCCGGGCGACCAGCCGCATCGCCGCGAGGCTGTCGCCGCCGAGCGCGAAGAACGAGGCCTCCGGATCGACCACGGTGGCGCCGAGCACCTCGCCGAAGAGTCCGCAGAGGACCTCCTCGACCGGGGTGGCGGGACCGCGGGCCGCGGTCGCGTCCCGTCCGGGTGCGGGCAGGGCCGCGCGGTCGAGCTTGCCGTTGACCGTCAGCGGCAGCGCGTCGAGGGCGACGATCGCGGGGATCATGTAGTCGGGCAGGTTCGCCGCCGCGTGCTCCCGCAGGCCCTCGGTTCCGCCGACGACGTAGGCGACCAGGCGGTCGTCGCGGACCAGCACGGCGGCCTGGGAGACGTCGGGGTGACCGAGAAGGATCGCCTCGACCTCACCCGGCTCCACCCGGAAACCACGAATCTTCACCTGATCATCGACCCGGCCCGCGAAATGCAGAACACCATCACGATCACGGCGGGCCAGGTCACCGGTGCGATACATCCGCCCCCCGAAGGGTGAGGCGACGAACCGTTCCGCCGTCATCCCCGGACGAGCGACATAACCGCGGGCCACACCCGGACCCTCGATATAGACCTCGCCGGTGACGCCCGGCGGGACCGGCTGCAGGAACTCGTCCAGAACGAACACTCGTTCATGAGCGAGCGGGACACCGATCGGCGGGGCCACCGAATCCGGGGACAACCGCACCGCCGTCGTGATCACCGTGTCCTCAGTCGGACCATACGTGTTCCACACCACCGCCTGAGACAGCCACCGATTCGCCAAGTCAGCACTCAGCCGCTCGGCGCCCAGAACCCAGTTCGCAACCCCCGGCACCGCCGCCGGGTCGAGGACCGAGAGCAGGGACGGCACCACACTCGCCGCCGTCACGCCGCAGGAGCGGATCATCTCGGCCAGCAGCGCAGGATCGGTGCGCTCCTCCGCCGAAGCGATCACCAACGTGCCACCCGAACCCAGCGTCACGGCCAGGTCCAGGACCGCCGCGTCGAAACTGAACGCCGCGAACTGCAACACCGTCTCACCCAGGCCCAGAACCGGACCCATACCGTCAATCAAAGCGGCCACGCTCGCGTGCTCGACCGCCACACCCTTCGGACGACCCGTCGAACCCGACGTGTAAATCACATAGGCAAGGTGATCCCCGGCCGGCAGCGGAAACTCCTGCGACGACTCGGCATCATCCGGGACCAGCAACGGCAGATCACCGAACGCACGATCACCGATGACCGCACGCACACCCGCATCAGCCACGATGAAATCGAGACGATCCTGCGGATACGCGAGATCAAGCGGCACCCACGCCGCACCGGCCTTCCACACCGCCAACTGAGCGACGATCACCTCGATGCCGCGAGGCAGACAGATACCGACCCGGTCCTCGACACCGACACCGAGAGCGGTCAAACGCGACGCCAGAGCATTCGCACGCGCGTCCAGAACACCGTACGAGAGAGAAGAAGAACCGAAACGCAAAGCTAAAGCTGACCGATCCTGAACAGCAAAACGCTCCAAGAAAGACACCCCGACAGGGGTGCCGGAAGGCGACGACACCACCAGATCACGCTCGGTGTGGTCCAGGAGGTCGAGGTCGCCGAGGTGTCGGGACGGGTCCTCGGCGATCTGCGCCAGCACGCGACCGAAGCGGGTGGCCAGGGCGCGCGCGGTCTCCTCGTCGAACAGGTCGGTGGCGTAGAGCAGGCCACCGATCAGGCCCGCCGGGGCGCCCCTCTCGTCGCGGCGCTCGGAGAGGGTGACCGCG
Organism: Actinoplanes sp. NPDC051851; assembly: GCF_040681165.1. Classification (NCBI taxonomy): domain Bacteria; kingdom Bacillati; phylum Actinomycetota; class Actinomycetes; order Micromonosporales; family Micromonosporaceae; genus Actinoplanes; species Actinoplanes sp. NPDC051851. The sequence goes on from NZ_JBFAYF010000108.1 coordinate 6,749, forward strand.
AGATCGAACTGGGCGGCCGGCGCGGATCCGGGCAGTGGACTGGTCTCCAGGCCGTCCAGGGACCAGCCCGGCTCGGTGGCCGCGCGGTTCTGCACGGTGAGCGAGACCTGGAAGAGCGGATGACGGCCCAGCATCCGGTCGGGGTTGAGCTCCTCGACGAGGCGCTCGAAGGGCAGGTCCTGGTGGGCGTAGGCGGCCAGGTCGGTCCGGCGCACCCGGGCGAGCAGCTCGGCCGCGCTCGGGTCGCCGCTCGCGTCGGTGCGCAGCACCAGGGTGTTGACGAAGAAACCGGCCAGATCGTCCAGGGCCGCGTCGCCCCGGCCCGCGACGACCGTGCCGATCGGCAGGTCCGCACCGGCGCCGAGCCGGGCCAGCAGCATGGCGAGCGCGGTCTGGGCGACCATGAACATGGTGGCGCCGCCGGTCCGGGCCAGCGCGATCAGGCCCTCGTGGGTCCGCGCGTCCACCTCGACCGGCACCGAGGCGCCACGGAACGAGGAGACGGCCGGGCGGGGCCGGTCGGCCGGGAGGGTGAGCTCCGGCGGGGCGCCCGCGAGCGTCTCCTGCCAGTGGGCGAGTTGCGCGCTCAGCGGCGCGCCCGGGTCGTCCAGGTCGCCGAGGACGTCGCGCTGCCAGAGGGCGTAGTCGGCGTACTGCACCGGCAACGGCGCCCAGGCGGGGGCGCGGCCGGCGCGGCGGGCGGCGTAGGCGGCGCCGAGGTCGCGGGTGAGCACCCCGACCGACCAGCCGTCGCCCGCGATGTGGTGCACCGCGACGGCGAGCACCGCGTCGTCGGGGGCGAGCCGCAGCACGGCGGCCCGCCAGGGGAGCTCGGTGGCGACGTCGAAGGTGCGGCGCAGGAACTCGTCGACCCGCTCGGTCAGCTCGGCGGGGCGTACGTCGAGCACGGTCAGCGGCGGCCGCCCGTCGGCTCCGGCACGGATGTGCTGGCGGGGTGTGCCGCCCTGGTCCGGGAAGACGGTGCGCAGGCTCTCATGCCGGTCGGCGACGTCGCCCAGGGCCGCCGTCAGCGCGGCCGTGTCGAGCGGGCCGCGCAGCCGCAGCGTGAGCGGCATCGTGTACGCGGCACCCTCGCCGGCGCCTTCGAGCCGGTTGAGGAACCACATCCGCTGCTGGGCGAAGGAGAGCGGGATCGTCGCGGGCCGCTCCCGCGGGGTCAGCGCGGGCCGGGCGGCACCCGACTGCTCGCCGACGAGCCGGGCCAGGCCGGCCGCGGTGGGGGTCTCGAAGAGCGTGCCGATCGCGATCTCGGCGTTCAGGACGGCCCGGATCCGGGCGATCAGCCGGGCGCCGAGCAGCGAGTCGCCGCCCAGGTCGAAGAAGGAGGCGTCGGCACCGACCCGGTTCAGGCCGAGGTACTCGGCGAAGAGCGCGCAGAGGATCTGCTCGGCCGGGGTCACCGGCTCCCGGCCACCCACGACCCGGCCGGCCGCGGGGTCGGGCAGCGCGTCCCGGTCCACCTTGCCGTTGACGGTCACCGGCAGCGCGTCCAGCACCACCACCGCAGACGGCACCATGTGCTCCGGCAACCGCTCGGCGACATGCTCCCGCAACCCGCCACCGTCGGCCACACCCACCACATAGGCCAGCAACCGGTCGTCCCGCACCACCACAACCGCCTGCGACACACCCTCATGACCGGTCAGCACGGCTTCGATCTCGCCGGGCTCGATCCGGAACCCACGCACCTTCACCTGATCATCCGCACGACCCGCGAAATACAGATCCCCCGCCGCGTCCCACCACACAAGGTCCCCGGTCCGATACATCCGGCCACCACCGAACGGACACGCCACGAACCGCGAGGCAGTCAGACCCGGACGGTCGAGATAGCCCTGCGCCACATTCGGGCCGGCCACATACAACTCACCCCGCACACCCACCGGCACCGGACGCAGGAACTCATCCAGCACGAACACCCGCACATTCGCCACCGGACGACCAATCGGCGCCCGGCTCTCCAACGGGGCACTCATCGCCGCGCACACCGTCGTCTCCGTCGGACCATAAGCATTGACCAACCGACGATCCGACCAACGCTCCACCAGGGCGGGCGGGCACGCCTCACCGGCCACGACCAAGGTCCGCACCGACGACGGCAGATCGGACACCGTCGCGAGAAGAGATGGCGGCACCGTCACATGCGACACGCCGTAACGAGCCAGCACCTCCGACAGGTCGCCACGCGGCGGCAACTCGGTCGGATCAGCAACCACCAGAGCGGCACCGGAGACCAGAGCCATCAACAGCTCAGACACCGCGGCATCGAAACTCGGCGACGCCAACTGCAACACCCGCGCCTCAGCATCCACAGCAAACCGGTCGACCTGCGCCGCAGCCAGATTCGCCAACCCCCGATGCGGCACCACCACACCCTTCGGACGCCCCGTCGAACCCGACGTATAAATCACATACGCAGGCAGATCCAAAACAGTCACCGGCGGCACGACACCGACCGGTAGGTCATCCCAGCCCTCCGCGGTGACCACCAGACGAGGAACCGCATCCGCCAACAGAAAATCGATCCGCTCCTGGGGATACGACAGATCCACCGGGACGAACGCCGCACCAGCCTTGGAGACCCCCAGCCAGAACGCGAACAACTCCAGCGAACGCGGCACCATCACCGCCACCCGATCACCCGGCCGCACACCACGCCGCACCAACTCCGCAGCGATCCGCGACGAACGATCATCCAACTCCGCGAACGTCCACGAACGATCAGCACCCACCAGCGCCACCGACCCCGGAAAACGCGCCACCGAACGCGCCAACAACTCCGGCAACGTGCCCCACTCCACCGGACACACCGTGGCGTTCCGAGCGATCAGCAGGTCGTCGCGCTCGGCGTCGGTCAGCAGGGTGAGCGCGCTGAGCCGCACCTCGGGGTCGGCGGCGACCTGCCGCAGGACGCGCACCAGGTGCTCGCCCAGGGCGCGCGCGGTCGCCTCGTCGAAGAGGTCGGCCGAGTACATCAGGCCGCCGGCGATCCCGGCCGGGTCGCCGGCCTCGTCGCGGTGCTCCGCCAGGTTCAGCGAGAGGTCGACCCGGGCCGCGGCCGCGCTCGGCGGGATCGCGGCGGCCCGCACGCCCGGCAGCGTCCACTCGGCACCGGGCAGCGACTGCAGGGTGAGCATCACCTGGAAGAGCGGGTGCCGGCTCAGCGAGCGGACCGGGTTCAGCTCCTCGACCAGCCGCTCGAACGGGACGTCCTGGTGGCCGTACGCGGCCAGGTCGGTCTCCCGGATCCTGGCGAGCAGCTCGGTGAACCCGGGGTCGCCGCCGATGTCGGCGCGCAGCACCAGGGTGTTGACGAAGAAACCGGCCAGGCCCTCGATCGCGGCGTCGCCCCGGCCCGCGACGGCCGTGCCGACCGGGATGTCGGTGCCGGCGCCGGAGCGGGTGAGCAGGGCGGCGAGCGCGGCGTGCACGACCATGAACATGGTGGCGTGGCCGCGCCGGGCCAGCGCGACGAGCCCGGCGTGAGTCTCCGCGTCCACCTCGACCGGGATCGCGCCGCCCCGGAAGGTGGCGGTCGCCGGGCGGGGCCGGTCGGTGGGCAGGGTCAGCTCCGCCGGGAGGCCGGCGAGCCGGTCCCGCCAGTGGCCGAGCTGCCGGCTGATCCGGCTCGCCGGGTCGTCCAGGTCGCCGAGGACCGCGCGCTGCCAGAGGGCGTAGTCGGCGTACTGCACCGGCAGCGGCGCCCAGGTGGGTGCCGCACCGTCGAGCCGGGCCCGGTACGCCTCCCGCAGGTCGCCGAGGACGATGCCGAGGGACTGGCCGTCGACGGCGATGTGGTGCGCGACGATCAGCAGCACGTGCTCGCCCGGTCCGGTCGCGAAGAGCCGGGCCCGCCACGGCAGGCCGGTGTCCAGGTCGAACCGTTCCCGGGTGGCCGCGTCGAGGGCGTCCTCCAGCAGCTCCTCGGTGACCGCCGCGACCGGCAGAGCGGGATGCCCGGCCGCTCCGGTGAGCACCACCTGGTGCGGCTCGCCGTCGGTGACCGGGAAGACCGTGCGCAGGCTCTCGTGCCGGTCGGCGACGTCGGCCAGGGCGGCGAGGAGCGCGTCCCGGTCCAGGTCGCCGGTGAGCCGGTAGCGCAGCGGCAGGTTGTAGGGCGCCTCGGTGGCGCCGCCCTCGCCCTCCAGGCGGTCGGCGAACCAGAGCCGGCGCTGGCCGAAGGAGAGGGGCAGCCGGCCGGGCCGGTCCTGGGCGGTGAGCGGGAGCTGTACGTCACCGGCGGCGCCGGCGGCCACCCGGGCCACCCCGGCCGGCGTGGGATCGGCGAAGAGCGCCCGCACGCTCACCTCGGCGCCGAGGACCGCGCGGATCCTGGCGATCAGCCGCATCGCCAGCAGCGAATCGCCGCCGAGGTCGAAGAAGGACGCCTCGGCACCGACCCCGGGCAGGCCGAGAGTCTCGGCGAAGAGGCCGCAGAGCAACTCCTCGGCCGCGGTGGCCGGGCCGCGGCCGGTGGTGTCCACGGCGAACTCCGGCTCGGGCAGCGCGGCCCGGTCCAGCTTGCCGTTGACCGTGACCGGGAGCGCCTCGACGGTCATCACCACGGCCGGCACCAGGTGCTCGGGCAGCCGGGCGGCGAGGTGGGCGCGCAGCGCGGCGCCGTCGGCGGCAGTGCCGTCGGCGGCCGGGACCACGTAGCCGACCAGGCGTTTCTCGCCGGGCCGGTCCTCGCGGACCACGACGGCGGCCCGGTCCACGGCGGGATGCGCGGCGAGCGCGACCTCGATCTCGCCGGGCTCCACCCGGAACCCGCGGATCTTCACCTGCTCGTCGGCGCGCCCGACCACCACCAGCCGACCGTCGTGGGTCCAGCGGGCCAGGTCGCCGGTGCGGTACATGCGCTCGCCCGCCGCGGCGGGCCCGGCCGGGCCGGCGAGCGGGCAGGCGACGAACCGTTCGGCGGTGAGCGCGCGCCGGTCCACGTAGCCGCGGGCCAGCTGCGGCCCGGCCAGGTACAGCTCACCGGTGACACCGGCGGGCGCAGGGCACAGGTAGTCGTCGAGGACGAAGACCTGGACGTTCTCCAGCGGGCGGCCGATCGGCACGGCGCCGTCGTCCTCGATCGCCCCGGAGAGCGGGTCGCTCAGCGTCACGCAGACGGTCGCCTCGGTCGGGCCGTACGCGTTCAGCAGGCGACGGCCCGCCGACCAGCGCCGCACCGTCGACGGCGGGCAGACCTCGCCCGCGACCGCCACGGTGTGCACCGAGTCCGGCAGGTCGCCGGCGGCGGCGAGCACCGACGGCGGCACGGTCAGGTGGGTCACGCCGTACTCGGCGGCGACCTCGGCGAGCGAGCCGTACGGCGGGAGCAGGTCGCCGTCGACCATCACCAGGGCGGCGCCGGCGGTCAGGGCGGTGCAGAACTCCGCGAACGCCGCGTCGAAGCTGGGCGAGGCGAACTGCAGGAACCGCTCCCCCGGACGGGCGCCGAACCGGTCCGCGTGCCCGGCCGCGAGGCTGCCCACCCCGGCGTGGGTGACCAGCACGCCCTTCGGTGTGCCGGTCGACCCCGAGGTGTGGATGACGTAGGCGGGGTGGGTGAGCCGCAGCGGCATCCGGCGGTCGGCGTCGGAGGGCGCCGTCTCCGGACGTCCGGCGAGCGCCGCGGTCACCTCCGGGGAGCCGTACACCAGGGACGCCGTCGCCCGGTCGCCGAGCAGGGCGGCGGTGCCGGGCGTGCCGATGGTCAGCACCGGGCGGACGTCGGCGAGCAGGAACGCGATCCGCTCGGCGGGGTAGCGCGGGTCGACCGGCACGTATCCGGCGCCGGCCTTGGTGACGGCGAGCAGCACGGCCATCAGCTCGGGCGAACGTTCCATCAGGACCGCGACCAGGTCGCCGGGGCCCGCGCCGCGGGCGATCAGCTCGTGGGCCAGCCGGTTGGCGGTCCGGTCCAGCTCGCGGTAGGTCCAGGTGCGGTCGCGGCCGATCAGGGCGGCTGCTTCGGGCGTACGCGTCACCTGGGCCTCGAAGAGCTGCGCGAGGGTGCCCTCGGGCACCGTGCGCGCGGTGGAGTTCCACTCCTCGACGACCGTGGTCCGCTCCGCCTCGCCGAGCAGCTCCAGGTGGCTGACCCGGACGGCGGGGTCGGCGGCGACCTGGGCGAGGATCCGCTCCAGGCGACCGGCCAGGGCGCGCACCGTCGCCTCGTCGAACAGCTCGGTGGCGTAGCAGACGATGCCGCCGAGACCGGCCGGGCCGCCCGCGTCGTCACGGAGCTCGGTCAGGTCGAAGGAGAGGTCGAAGCGGGCCGCGAGCGGGCCGGGCGGCACCGGTTGGATCCGCAGACCGGGCAGGTCCCAGTGGCCCGGCGGCACGTTCTGCAGGGTGAGCATGACCTGGAAGAGCGGGTTACGCGAGAGCGAGCGCGACGGGCTCAGCTCGTCGACCAGCTTCTCGAACGGCAGGTCCTGGTGGGCGTACGCGGCCAGGTCCGTCTCCCGGACCTGGGCGAGCAGTTCGGCGAATGTGGGGTCGCCGTCCAGCCGGGTCCGCAGCACCAGGGTGTTGACGAAGAAACCGGTCAGGTCCTCCAGCGCGACGTCGCCGCGGCCGGCGACCACGGTGCCGATCGGGATGTCGGGTCCGGCGCCGTGCCGGGCGAGCAGGACGGCCAGGGCGGCCCGCATGACCATGAACACGGTGGCCCGGCCACGCTGGGCGATCTCCAGGAGCCGGGCGTGCACGTCCGCGCCGACCTCGACGGGGACGGTGGCGCCCGAATACGAGGAGACCGCCGGGCGGGGCCGGTCGGCGGGGAGGGTGAGCTCGTGCGGCGCCCCGGCCAGCGCCTCACGCCAGTAGGCGAGCTGGGCGCCGGTCACACTCCCCGGGTCGCCCGGGTCGCCGAGCACGTCCCGCTGCCAGAGGGCGTAGTCGGCGTACTGGACCGGCAGCGGCCGGAAGTCCGGGGTGGCCGGGCGGACCCGGGCCGCGTACGCGGTGCTCAGGTCCCGGGCGATCACGCCCATCGACCAGCCGTCCACCGCGATGTGGTGGGCGATGATCAGCAGCACGTGCTCGGCCGGGCCGAGGCGGAGCAGCCGGACCCGCCAGGGCAGGTCGACGCTCAGGTCGAAGCCGGCGGCGGAGTGCGCCGCGATCAGCGCCGGGACCCGCTCCTCGCCGGCCTCCACCACGAGCAGCGGCGGCCGGCCGGCCGCATCGTCCAGGACCAGCTGGTACGGCACTCCGTCCCGCTCGGGGAAGATCGTCCGGAGGGTCTCGTGCCGATCGGCGAGGTCGCCGAGCGCGGCCTCCAGGGCGGTCACGTCCAGATCGCCGGTGAGGCGCAGGGCGAGCGGCAGGTTGTACGCGGCGCCGGCGCCCTCGCCGGAGAGGCGGTTGAGGAACCACATCCGCCGCTGGGCGTGGGAGAGCGGGAGCCGCTCGGGACGGGGGCGCGGGGCGAGGGCCTGCCGCGTGCCGGGACCGTCACGGCCGAGCAGCCGGGCCACCTCGGCGGGGGTGGGCTGGGTGAACAGGTCACCGACGCTGATCTCGGCGTCCAGCACCGCACGGACCCGGGCGATCAGCCGCATCGCCAGCAGGGAGTCGCCGCCGAGGTCGAAGAAGGAGTCCTCGGCCCCGATCCAGGCCCGGCCGAGGACCTCGCCGAAGAGGCCGCAGAGGATCTCCTCGATGGGGGTGGCCGCGGCGCGACCACCGGCGGTGCCGGCGAACTCGGGTGCGGGCAGGGCGGCCCGGTCCACCTTGCCGTTCGGGGTGACCGGCAGCGTGCCGAGAGCCACGAAGGCGGCCGGCACCAGATAGTCGGGGAGCCGGGCCGCCGCGTACGCCCGGAGCTCGGCCGGGTCGGCGGCGGGCGCGACGTAGGCGACCAGGCGCCGCTCCCCCGGGTTGTCCTCGCGGGCCAGCACCGCGACCTGGCCCACGCCGGGGTGAGCGGCCAGCACCGCCTCGACCTCGGCCGGCTCGACCCGGTAACCACGGATCTTCACCTGATCGTCGACACGACCCGCGAAGAGCAGGTTCCCGTCACCGTTCCAGCGGGCCAGATCACCGGTGCGATACATCCGCCCACCGTCGAACGGACACGCCACGAACCGCTCGGCGGTCAGTCCCGCCAGTCCCGTGTAGCCACGGGCCAGACCACCACCCGCGACGTACAGCTCACCGGTGACACCGGGCGGGACCGGCTGCAGGAACTCATCCAGCACGAACACCCGCGTGTTGTCCCGAGGACGACCGATCGGCAACACCGAAGGCACCACCGCACCCGGCTCCAACACGAACGTCGTCGCACACAACGTGGTCTCGGTCGGACCGTACAGATGCCGGACCCGCACCCGCGGGTTGGCGGCCATCACCCGCGCGACCGCGCCGACCGGCACCACGTCACCACCGGTCAGCACCTCGCCCACGCCGGAGAGGGAACGCGGCGACTCCTCGGCGACCACCCCGAACAGGCCGGCGGTCACGTGCACCGCCGACAGCTCATGCGTGGTGATCAGGTCGGACAGGGCGCCCGCGTCGACCCGTCCGGCCGGGGCGATCACCACGCGGCCGCCGTGGACCAGCGGCACCCAGAGCTCGTAGGTGGAGGCGTCGAAGGCGTGCGGGGCGTGCAGCAGGATCCGCTCCCGCGCCTCCGGACTCCACCCCGAGTCGGTGATCAGGCCCGCCACCGCTGCGTGCGGGACCTCGACGCCCTTGGGCACACCGGTCGAACCCGACGTGTACATCACGTAGGCCAGATCGTTTCCGGACACCGGCACCACCAGCTCGGTGGCGGCGGGCAGGCCCGGCAGGTCGGCGGCGGTGACCGTCAGGTCGACCCTGGCCAGGACCGCGTCGATCCGCGCCCGCGGCCACCCGGCGTCCACCGGCACGAACGCCGCACCCGACTTCGCGATGCCGAGCAGCACCGCCACCAGGTCCGCCGACCGGTCCAGCACCACGCCCACCCGGCCGCCGCGCGACACACCACGCCCGGCGAGACCCGCGGCGATCCGGCCCGAGAGCGCATCCAGTTCGGCGTACGAGAGAACACGCGCCCCCTCGACCACCGCGACCGCGCCGGGCGTCTCGGCCACCCGGGCGGCGAAGAGCTCCACCAGCGACTCGCCCGGCAGCCGGCGGGCGGTGTCGTTCCACTCGGCGAGCACCCGCGAGCGCTCCGCCGCCGCCAGGGCCGCGACCCGGGCGACCGGCGCCTGCGGGTCCGCCGCGAACTGGCCCAGCACCGCGAGCAGCCGGGCGCCGGCCGCGCGGGCCTGCTCGGCGCTCAGGACGGTGGTCCGGTAGCTGAGCCGCATCCGCAGATCGTCGCCCGCACCCACGACCAGGGAGAGCGGGAAGTTGGTCGACTCACGCATCCCGCCGTCGGTGACCGTCACCGGCCCGGCGGCGGGCGGCGTCTCCGGCTCGCCCGGGAAGTTCTCGAACGCCATCAGCGCGTCGAAGCCGGCGCCCGGTCCTGCCAGCCGCTGGATCTCGGTGAGCCCCAGATGCTGGTGGCCCAGGAGCGCGGACTGCTCGGCCTGCAGGCGGGTGAGCAGCGCCGCCACGGTCTCCGACGGGTCGAGGCGAACCCGGACCGGCACGGTGTTGATGAAGAGACCCAGCATGGCCGCCATGCCCGGCAGGTCACCGGGGCGGCCGGCCACCGCGGCCCCGAAGACCACGTCCCGGCGGCCGGCCAGCTGACCGACGACCAAGCCCCAGGCCGCCTGCACCACGGTGTTGAGGGTCAGGCCGAGGCGGCGCGCGAGAGCGGTCAGCCCGGTCGTCAGCGCCGCGTCGCCGTGGACCAGTTCGGTCGCCGACGAGCCGGGCACGGCCGCGCCCGGGTCTGCCGGGGCGACCAGGGTCGGTTCCTCCAGCCCGGCCAGCGCCCACTGCCACGCCTGCCGGGCGGCGTCCCCGTCCTGCCGTCCGAGCCAGGCGAGGTAGTCGCGGAACGGCGGGACCGCGGGGAGGCCCGCGGTGCTGCCGCCGGCGGCGTAGACGGCCCACAGCTCGCGGATCAGGATCTGCAGCGACCAGCCGTCCAGCAGGATGTGGTGCAGGGTCACCCGCATCTGGTGCCGCTGGGCACCGGTCCGCACCAGCAGCACCCGCAGCAGCGGCGGGGTGTCCAGGTCGAACCGGCGCCCGCGCTCCTCGGCGCCGATCCGCTCCGCCTCCGCCTCGGCCGCCGCCGGGTCCAGCCCGCTCACGTCCGCGTCCCGCCAGGGCAGCTCCACCCGGCGCAGCACCACCTGCACCGGCTCGGGACGGCCCGGCAGCTCCCGGAACCCGGCCCGCAGGCTGGCGTGCCGGGCCAGCAGCGCCTCCCAGGAGCGGCGCAGCACCGCGGCGTCGAGCGGGCCGTCCAGTCCGAGAACGAGTTGCTCGACGTAGACGTCGCCGGTCCGGTCGTACACGCCGTGGAACAGCAGCCCCTGCTGCAGCGGCGACAGCGGCCAAACATCCTCGACCCGTCCCTGCGTCACCGGGTCCCCCTCTCGTCAGCAAGCTCGTTCTCAAGGTCGTCGATCTGGCTCTGGTCGAGGCCGGCCAGCAGGAAGTCGGAGGGCGTGTGCCCGCCGCCGCCCGGTGCGGTGGTGTGCCCGGCCAGGCCGGTGAGCATCGCCGCCCAGCCGTCGGCCAGCGCGCGGGCGTCCCGCTCCGGCAGCGACCGCTCCGGCCAGGCGACCACCAGGGTCAGCTCCGGACCGTCCGGACGTTCGCGCACCACGGCCAGGGTCTCCAGCGCGTGCATCACCGGGTGGTCCCCGGCGCCGCCACCGGACGGGTCGCCCTCCCCCGCCGGTGTCCACTCCCGCTCCCGGGTCCCGGTCGCCGCACCGCCGACCCGGCCCAGGTAGTTGAAGCCGATCCCCGGCGACGGCAGCTCCGCCAGCACGGGCGCCGACTCCGGGTCCAGGCGCCGGAGCAACCCGTGCCCGTGGCCGTCCCCGGGGACCGCCCGCAGCTGCTCCTTGATCCGTTTGACAGCGTCACCGGCGGCCGGGCCACCGGCGCGCACCTCGGCCAGGTCGACCGGGCCGGGGTCGAGACGGACCGGCTGCACCGAGGTGAACCAGCCCACCGTGCGGGACAGGTCCGGCCCGTCCGGGGCACGGCCGTGGCGTTCCCGGTCGATCAGCACCCCGCCACCGGCCGCCCGGCCCCGGGTCCGGCGCCACTCGGTGACCGCGGCGGCCAGGCCGGCCAGCAGCAGGTCGTCGACGCCCGCGTGGAAGGCGGCCGGCGCGGTGGTCAGCAGCGCCCCGGTGACCGGGACGGGGACGCTCACGGTCACCTCGCGCAGGGTGGACGCGACGTCCCTGGCCGGGTCGATGCGCTCCGGCGGGGGCGGTCCGGCCAGCAGGCGGCGCCAGAGCGGCAGCTCCGCGCGGCGGCGGGCGGTCACCGCCTCGGCCGCGAGCGAGCGGGCCCAGTGCCGGAACGGGACCGGCGCCGGCGGGAGCGGGGTTCCGGCGTACGCGGCCGCCAGGTCACCGACGAGGACGCGCAGCGAGACGGCATCGGCCACCAGGTGATGGACGGCGAGCAGGAGGCGGCCCGGGGTGTCCGGCCCGCGGTCGAACCAGACGACCTGCACCATCACGCCGGCCACCGGATCCAGCCTGGAGATCGCGGCCTCGGTCTGCCCGGCCGGATCGGCGGACGCGCCGACCCGGCGTAGCCAGGACTCCGGGGCGGCGCCGCCGGGCTCGGGGACCAGCAGACGCCGCTCCGGCACGACCTCGAGGCGGGCGCGCAGCATGTCGTGGCGGTCGGCGACCCGGCCGAGCGCGGCGGCGAGCGCGTCCCCGGTCAGGCCGGCCGGTACCACGAGCAGGCTGGTCTGCGCCACCGGGCCGATCGCGGCGGCTCCGGTCCGGTCGAGCAGCTCGTGCATGGCAGGGGTGAGCGGCACTTCGCCGACCGGGGAGTCCACGGCCGCCGTGGGACCGGTGGTGGCCTCGGTGGCGACGGCGGCGAGCGCCGCCGGGGTCTGGTGTTCGAAGACCTGCCGGACGGTGATCGCCAGCCCGGCCTTGCGAACGTGGGAGACCAGCAGCATCGACATGATCGAGTCGCCGCCGAGCCCGAAGAACGAACCGTCGGCGGGGACGTCATCCCTGCC
>NZ_JBFAYF010000109.1:0-18356 GCF_040681165.1 Actinoplanes sp. NPDC051851
ATCCGATCTAGACACTCAGATGATCACTGATGAGCTGCGAGCCCTCACACTCGGACCGGACTCAGCCGCGAACCCCGCTCAACTTCGAAGAGCCGCCATGGTGCGGGGCGGCCGTTGTCCCGGGGAAATGACTCGAAAGGTTGCGGCCTGGCTCGGCGTTGAAAGGTTGCGGCCTGGCTCGGCGTTGAAAGGTTGCGGTTCGATGTGGTGTCAGGCGGGGTGGCGGCCGGTGAAGAACTCGCGGAACGGGGACATGCTCGGCGAGAGGCCCGCGTCGAGGAGGCCCTTGCGCAGGGCGGTCATCTGGGCGTCGTGGATGCGCTGGGTGGGCTGGCGCAGGGGGCCGCCGTTGTAGCCCTGGAGCCAGCCCTGGAATTTCCACGCCTGGCGGTTCAGGAAAGCGCCGCCGTGCAGGGCCGGAGCCAGACATGCCTTGATCTTGCGGGCGGGATGTAGCTGCCAGTAGATGTCGGTGGCCTCGTCGTATCGGCCGTCGCGGAGGAGGCGCATCACCCGGGGGATGGTGGGGCCGTAGTACTCGTGGTCGCTCGTTGCGGAGAGCTGCAGCGGCATGAGCTGGGAGAGCGGGATCAGCTCGGCCTCGATCGGCATGGAGATGACCACCTCGTCGCCGAAGAGGCGGTGGCACTCGATGACGCTCTGGATGCCGGGGAAGCCGCCCTCGGCCTTGATCACCGCGATGTTCGGACAGTCGTCGATCAGGCGGCGGATCAGGCGGGACGGGATGTCGGCGGGGTGCACTCGGGGACTGAAGCCCCAGAGGAACATCGGGAAGAGGATGACCGCCAGGTCGGTCGCGTCGCAGACCGCTCGCGTGTAGTCGTAGATGTCCTGCTCGGACTCGGGGTAGAAGTTCGGTGGATAGGAGAGCAGCACCAGCTCGGCGCCGGCCCGCTCCGCGGCTCGCAGGGCCTCCAGGTTCTGCGCCAGGTTGCTCCAGCTCGCGTGGTGGGTGACGACGAGGCGGTCGCCGGCCTCGTCCTTGATGATCCGGAGGAAGTCCGCATATTCCGGCACGCTGATGTTGACCTCGGAGACACCGAGCGTGCCGATGAAACCGTGCTCGATCGCCAGGCGGGTGTCGTGCCGGATCGCCGCCTCGTTGATGCCGCGCAGGTCGGCGGTGAACGACGGGATGGTGCAGTTCACCGCGCCGACGAGCCTCTCCCGGGCCCAGGACCGGGCTTCGGTACGCACATAGTCGGGCATGTCTCGTCCTCTCACTTCTGCACGGGTCGGATGGTGACCGGCAGCGTCGTGCCGAGGCCCAGCTCGCGGGCCCGCTCGACGCACATGGCCGCCACCGCGATGTCCTGAACCGCGGCGCCGACGGACTTGTAGACCACGATCTGCCCGTCCGCGGTGCGACCCGGGTGCCGCCCGGCGACCACGTCGGCCAGCGGAACCGTGCGGGAGACGTCGACCCCGGCGGCCGCGGCCGCGATCATGTCGCCGGTGTCGTGGACCACCTCGGCGGGCATGTCGGCGACCACGAGATCGGCGCGGGCGATCACCTCGGGGTCGACCTCGCGCTGCTCGGGCAGCGTGGAGCCGATCGAGAGCACGGTGACGCCCGGGCTGAGCCAGCGCCCGAGCAGCGTCGGGCTCTCGTCCCGGGACCGGGCCGCGCAGACGATCAGCCCGGCGCCGCGCACCGCCTCCTCGGCGGAGGGGACCGCCTCGACGCCCGGGAACGCGCGGGCGAAGTCGCTCCGGCTCCCGGCGTTGGGGCTGTGGACGCGTACCCGGGAAGGGGTGTGGCAGGTCAGAAGCGCCCTCAGGTGATGCCGCGCCTCGAAGCCCGACCCGATGACCGCGACGTCCGGTCCCGCGGCGGGCGCTCGGTCGCTCGGGGCAGTGAGCAGGCCGGCGGCGAGCGCGGAGGTGGCCGCCGTCCGGAAGCCGGTGATCGCGTGGCCGTCGAGCAGGGCGGTCAGCTCGGCGGTGGTCTCGTCGAAGAGCGGGATCAGGTAGGCGGCGCGGCCGTGGCGGGGAGCGGCCGCGATGAGCTTGGCACCCATCAGCCCGCCGCCCATCGGCCCGCCACCCATCGGCCCGCCGCCCATCGGCCCGCCGCCCATCGGCCCGGCACCTGACAACCCGGCACCTGACAACCCGGTGCCCGCCGCGACCCCGCTGAGCACCCGTAGCCAACTCGTCTCGCCGCGCGCCACGCTCCGCGGAGGGTAGCGGCGGTCGTCGACATCCACGGCATACGCCGCGCGCAGCGCCTCGACGGCGGGACGCCAGTCGAAGGCCGCGCGGACGTCGGTGTCGGTCAGGAAGAGGGTCACGGCGGGCCGCCTCGGGGGAGTGGTGCGACTGATGTTTGGATACTAAACATTGGATATTCTTGGTGCCAAGGGGGCGGGCGTGCCAGATGTGACATTGGATATTCTGGCCGCGGCGAGGGAAGAGCGAGGGAGGACCATGTGACCGGAATTCATCGGCGGATGGCCGACGAGGTGTACGCGCGCCTGCGCGAACAGATCGTCACCGGCGCCCGGGCGCCCGGCGACAAGCTGGACCCGACCCGGGTGGCGGCCGACCTGGACGTCAGCCGGACGCCGGTGCGGGAGGCGATCCTGCGGCTGGACGCCGAGGGCTTCGTGCACCGGCTGCCCTACAAGGGCGTCGTCGTGTCCGCCATCGACCTGGCCGGGGCGGCCGACGTCGCGGCGCTGCGGCTGCAGCTGGAGACGCTCGCGGTGCGGACCGCGGTGCCCCGGCTGACCGATCCTGACGTGGCGGCCATGCGGGTGCTGCACGATCAGCTCGCGAGCGAGATGCGGGGCGACGGCGCGCAGGAGTCGTTCCGTGCGCTGAACAAGGACTTCCACCTGGCGCTGTACCGCGCCGCCGGGTCGTCGTCACTGCTCCGGATGATCGAGGATCTGGCCAACCAGGCTGACCGGTTCCGACTTCATTTCGACGTACGCCACGGTCGGGCGATGGCCGATCACGCGGACATCCTGGCCGGCTGCGAGGCACGCGACGTCGGCGCCACGGTGGCGGCGACCCGCAAGCACCTGCTCGGTTCCTACCTGCTGATGCTCCCGGACGGCGAGTCGATCCCGGCCGGTTCGCTGCTCGACGTCACGCTGGCTGCAGAACCGGTGCCTGGATTGCCGCTGCCCTGACCGTTTCCGCCCGGCCCGCTTCCCCGGCGGCGTGGGCTGCGGCGTGAACAGCTCCGGCGTGAACAGCTCCGGTGTGGGGAGCTGCGGCGTGGGGAACTGCGGTACGAGCAGCTGCGGTGTGGGGAGCTGCGGCGCGGGTGGCGCTCGCCCGTAGCGCGGCGTCGGCGAAGCGCGGATCGAGTGGCGGTATCTCGACGGCCAGGCCGCGCGGCACGGCCAGGCTGATCGCGTAGTGCGGGAACGGGGTCAGGGTCGGGTGCACCTGCGCCTCGACGGCGGCGGGCAGGCCCAGCGAGCGGATCCAGGACTGCGCGCCGGCCTCGGTCAGGTGGCCCCGGCTGATGCCGAAATAGCGGATCTCCATGACCACTACCGTGATCGGAAGCGGACAACGCCCGGTGTTCCTCAGATGACCTGACGGTGAACGGGCCTTATGTCTTCACGCTGCCGGTGACGGGGGCAGACCGGCGGGCTCGGACGACCGCAGCTCGGCCGCCACCTCGCGCAGGACCGAGAGGAACCAGCGGTGCGCCGGATCCGCGTCGCGGCTCGGGTGCCACCATGCCGCCTCTAGCAGCACCGGCGCGGCGAACGGCGGCTCCACCAGCAGCAACTTCCCGTCCCCGGTGAACGCCCGCGCGATCCGCTCCGGTACGAACGCGACCGCATCGGTACGGCGTACCGCGAAAAGCAGCGGAAGGTGACCGTAGACGCGCATGCTGATGTGCCGATCGACGCCCGTCTGACCGAGCACCCGATCGACCGGCGTCTGGTGATGTCCGCGAAAGACCGTGACCGCGTGCGGCATGTCCCGCAGCGCGCTCACGCTCAGAAGACCGTTTTCCACGTACGTGTTACCGCGGTCCACCACACACACGTATCGGTCACGGAACAGTCGGAGATGCTCTCCCGCGAACCCGTACCCCGGCGGCCCGACGAGGAGGTCCTGACGCAGCAGCGCCCGCTCCGACCCACTCAGATCGTCGGCCATGTCGGTGAACGCCAGCCGCACCCTCGGCGCCGCCGCCTTCACCCGCCGTCGCAGCGGTTCGTGCAGCACCGACATCGCGTAGTCGCTCAATGTCACGGTGAAGATGCGCTCGCTGCTCGCCGGATCGAACCCCTCGGTCACCCGTAGCGCGTCCCCGAGCAACTGCACCGCCTCCTGCACCGCGGGGATCATCGAGCGGGCGAACGGGGTCAACTCGTACTCCCGCCCCACCCGGACCAGCAGTTCGTCGTCGAAGTGCCGGCGCAGTCTGCCGAGCGCCGCACTCATCGCGGGCTGTCCCATGCCGACCCGCGCGCCCGCGTGCGTCACGTTCTCCTCCTCGAGCAGCGCACGCAGCGCGACGAGCAGGTTGAGATCGACGGTCCCCAGGTTCACGCCTCGTAGTCTCGCGCATCCTGCCTACCGTCAACCTGAGGAGTGCCTGGCAGTATGGCGAGCGATGGAGAAGATCAGCAGTCGCGTCGTGTACCAGAACCCCTGGATGACCGTTCGTGAGGACGGCATCCGCCGGGCCGACGGCAGCCCCGGCATCTACGGCGTGGTCGAGAAACCGGACTTCGCCCTGGTCATGCCCCGCTGGGCGGACGGCTTCTGGCTCGTCGAGCAGTTCCGCTACCCCACCGGCCGCCGCGGCTGGGAGTTCCCGCAGGGCGGCTGGGCCGAGGGCAGCACCGGCGACCAGCGGGAGCTCGCCGCGCACGAGCTGGCCGAGGAGACCGGCCTGCGCGCCGGAACGATGACACATCTCGGACACCTCTGCGAGGCGATCGGGTACTCCACCCAGGGCTTCGACGTCTACCTGGCCGAGGACCTCACCGAGGGTGAACCGGACCGCGAGATCACCGAGCACGGCATGATCCACCGTGCGGTCACCGACCGGGAGATCGCCGAGATGATCCGAACCGGGCAGATGGTGGACGCGTCGTCGCTGGCCGCCCTGACGCTGTACCACCTCCGCTGACCCTCCTGCTGCTGTTCGCGCTCGCCCTGGCCGCCGGGGTCCTGGGCGGCGTGGTCGGCACCGGTTCGTCGATGGTCCTGCTCCCCGCGCTGGTCCTGCTCTACGGCCCACGCACCGCGGTCCCGGTGATGGCGGTCGCCGCGGTGCTGGGCAACATCGGCCGGGTGATCGCCTGGTGGGGCCGGATCGCCTGGCCTCCGGTGCTCGCGTACGCCCTCCCCGGCATCCCGGCGGCGGTCCTCGGCGCGCAGACCCTGCTCACCATCCCACCCCGGGTGATGGACGGCTGTCTCGCGCTCTTCTTCGCCACGATGATCCCTGTCAGACGCCTGGCCGCCCGCGCTCGCTGGCGGATGCGCCTCTGGCAGATGGCGTTCGCCGGCTGCGCCGTCGGCTTCCTGACCGGCATGATCCTGTCGACCGGCCCGCTCAGCGTCCCGATCTTCTCCGCGTACGGGTTGACCGAGGGCGTCTTCCTGGGCTCGGAGGCCGCGAGCGCTCTCCTGCTCTACGCCGGCAAGCTGGCCACCTTCCAGACCGCGGGAGCGCTGGGCCCGGAGGTCGCGCTCCGCGGCATCGTGATCGGTACGGCATTGCTGATGGGTTCGCTGCTCGCCCGCCGGATCCTCCGCAAGGTGACGGTCCGCCATTACGAGATCCTCATCGACACCGTCCTCGCCGTGGCCACGACCGGCATGCTGCTGAGCGCCCTGCGATGATGCCCCGCAGGTCGCGCGCGGAGAAGCCCGAGGCCCTGGAGCGCATCCGCTACCTCGCCGACGCGACCGGCACCTGTGGTTCGTCGAACGTGAGCCGGACTGCTCCCCGGAGGTGTGCGGCTACCCCGCGCCGGAGCAGCAGTCGCAGGACTGAGCGGTCGCCGGGATCGGCGCGGTTGCCGGGACCGGGGCGCAGCACGGGTCGCCGCGCCACGCGTCCCGGCCCTCCTTCGCCGCTACGGCCGCGATGACGAGCGCCGCGAGCGGGTCCGCCCAGCCCCAGCCGAACAGGCTGTTCGCGCCGAGCCCGATCAGCAGTACCGCGGACAGGTAGGTGCAGAGCAGCGTCTGCCGGGAGTCGGCCACCGCAGTGCGGGATCCGAGCTCGCGGCCGGCGCGGCGCTGCGCGTACGACAGCCCGGGCATGATCACGAGGGAGGCCGCCGCGAGCACGAGCCCGACCGTGGAGTGTTCCGCCTCGGCGCCGCCGAGCAGGGCGATCAGCGACTCCGCGCCGACGTAGGCCGCCAGCGCGAAGAACGAGACGGCGATGACCCGCAGCGCCGTCCGCTCCCGTGCCCGTGGGTCCGGTCCGGCGAACTGCCAGGCCACCGCGGCCGCCGACGACACCTCGATCACCGAGTCCAGCCCGAATCCGATCAGTGCCGCGGAGCCCGCCCCGGCGCCGGCCCCGATCGCCACGACGGCTTCCAGGACGTTGTATCCGATGGTGGCGCCGACCAGGATCCGCACCCTGCGCTCCAGCGTCGCTCGCCGGGTGCCGGTCGTCATCAGCAGCAGCCCTTGTCGGCGCTCTCCGGGCAGGCGGCCGGGTCCACCGTGAGGACCAGCCCGAGCAGGTCGGTCAGCGCGTGCCGGATCCGCTCGCCGGCCAGCTCGTACCGCGTCCGGCGGCCCTGCGGCACGGCGACGACCAGGCCGCAGCCGCGCAGGCAGGCCAGGTGGTTCGACAGGTTCTGCCGGGTCACGCCGAGTGTCTCGGCCAGCTCGGCCGGGTAGCCGGGTGCCTCGCGCAGCGCCAGCAACAGCCGTGCCCGTGTCGTGTCCGACAACGCGTGACCGAATCGGGCGAGTACCTGCCCGTGCACCACCGTCTCCATGGCGCAACCGTACAGTGAAAGCTGTATTCAGAAAAGGCTGAACAGATGTCGGGGTCAGCGGGTGGCGAACTCGGGGCGCGGGGCGACCACGCCGACCAGGCAGCGGTGGCGGACGGCGGCGCGCTGGATCGCCTGCCGCCGCTCGACGCGCTTCTCGATGCGCTTGCCGATGAACGCGTGGACACCCGCCAGCGCGCTCCCGATGGCCAGCCCGCACGCGGCGCCCAGCAGCGGCGACTCCGAGAAGACCGCGCCGCCCAGCCGTCCGAGGCCGATCGCGTAGACCGCCCACGCGGCGCACGCCAGCGCGCTGAACACGCCGAACCGGCGGAGCGGCAGCGCGACCGAGCCGGCCGCCAGGGTCGTCGCGGTCCGGCCGTACGGGAGAAAACGACCCACCAGGATGGCGGTGGCGCCGTAGCGGGTGAGGGCACGCTCGGCCTTGCCGCGGGCGGCGGCGAACTTCGCGTTGGTGATCCGGCGGCCGGCGCGGCGCCCGAGCAGGTAGGAGATCCGGTCCCCGGCGACGCCACCCGCGACGACGGCCCCGGCGAGCGCCGCGACGTTCGGCTCGCCGGTCGCCGAGAGCGCGCCGAGGCCGATCACCAGGGTCTCCGAGGGCAGGAACGGCAGGAAGCCGTCGACGGTCACCGCGACGAAGACGATCAGGTAGAGCCAGGGCGAGCAGATCAACGGCATCAGGTGGTCCGGCATCGGTGGGCGCCTCCTTCCTTTCCTGCTGTCGGCCGTACGAAGTCTGAAGATCCCGCTCACTGCCGGCTTCTGGCTGGCGTTCCGGGGTGCCTGACACGCGGCGAGACACCCCGGAGCGCCAGCCAGGGGTCGGCGCGGACCTCAAAGGTTGGGCGGCGGGGGTTGCGGGGTGGGTGCACGGCCGGGTGTCGGCCGGTTGTCGCGGCCGATCCGGTCAAGATCGGCTAAAGCGGTCGGCGAGGTGTAAGTCACACGAATCACCGATACCCGGACGGGGGAGCTGCCCCGGCGAGTAACGTCTGGCGGCTGTGAGCAGCCATCCGTCGCGCCGCAGAGTCGCGCTGGTCCTCGGCGCCGTGCTGGTGACGCTGGTGGCGGTGAACGTCGCCACCAAGTACGGCCCGCCGGGCACCGGTCTGATCGCCGGGCCGCTGGTCGCGCTCGGCCTGGTGCTGCTCGCCCGCCGGGCCGGGCTGAGCTGGCACGACCTCGGCCTCTCCCCGCGCTCGCTGGGCGGCCGGTACGCGATCGGCGCCGTCCTCGCCGTCGCGGCCGTCTACGCCGTCGCCGCGCTGCTCCCGGCGACCCGCCCGGTCTTCCACGACGTGCGCTACCACGCGTCGCTGAGCACCGGGCTGATGACGGCGTTCGTGGTGATCCCGCTCGGCACCGTACTGCTGGAGGAGATCGCGTTCCGCGGGGTGCTGCTCGGCCTGGTCCACCGGCACCGCGGCGCGACCTGGGCGAGCACCACGTCGTCGCTGCTCTTCGGCCTCTGGCACATCCTGCCGTCGCTGCACCTGGCCCAGGCCAACCAGGGCGTCGGCGAGATGTTGGGCACCGGCCGGACCGGGCAGGTCCTCGCCGTGGCGGGCGCCGTCGGCTTCACCGCGGTGGCCGGGCTGCTCCTCTGCGAGCTGCGGCGCCGGAGCGGGAGCCTGCTGGCGTCGGCGGCGCTGCACTGGGCGACGAACGGGCTGGGCGTGCTGGTCGCGGTGACGCTCGCCATGGCGCCCAAGTTATGAATCGTGATTCAATGCTTCTCACTGAGCACTGAATCCGGATTCAAAGCTTTGGGGGAGTTCGGGTGGCCTACCGGCAGACCGCGTTGACCAGGAAGAACGCCGAGGACAGGCGGGACGGGCTACTCCGCGCCGCCCGAGCCCTGGTGGCGACCGGCGGGTTCAAGGCGGCCACCGTCGCCGCGATCGCCGACCGGTGCCAGGCCAGCGTCGGCTCGGTCTACTCGTACTTCGACGGCCGCGACCGCCTGCTCGCCGAGGTGTTCCGCAGTGCCGCCGGTCACGAGGTCGACGTGGTCCGCGCCGCCGTCACCGGCGCCGGGCACTCCGCCGCGGAACGGCTCGGCGCGCTGATCGACACCTTCGGCGCGCGCGCCCTGCACGGCCGCCGGATGGCCTGGGCGATGCTCTTCGAGCCGGCCGGACCGGTGATCGAGGCCGAGCGGCTGGACTACCGCCGCAGCTACACCGCGATCGGCGAACAGATCATCAGCCTCGGGCTCGCCGACCGGCAGCTGGTCCCGCAGGATCCCGGGCTCGCCTCCTCCGCGGTGATGGGCGCGGTCTCCGAGGCGCTGGTCGGGTGGCTGCGCCCGGAGAGCCCGGAACCCTCCGCCGAGGAGCAGACCCGGGTGATCGACGGGATCCGGGAGTTCTGCTTCCGCGCCCTCGGGGTGCGTGCGGCATGACGCTGGCGATCGTGAAACCCGTCCGGGACGTGCTCGCCGAGCGCCACCGGACCGGCGGCAACGACGACGGCGCGACGGTCGCGCTGGTCATCGAGGGCGGCGGCATGCGCGGCATCGTCTCCGCCGCGATGGCCGCGGTGATCGAGCGCGAGGGCCTGCTCCCGCTGATCGACATGGTCGTGGGCACCTCGGCGGGCGCCGTCAACGCCGCCGCCCTGACTGTCGGCGCCATCGGCGCCATGGCCGACTCCTACGCCGAGGTCTTCGCCTCACCCGAGTTCATCGACGTGCGCCGGGTCGCCCGTGGACGGCCGATCATCGACGGCACCCGGATCGTCGACCACGTCGACCGGCTCTTCGACATCGGCGCGGCGGCCGGGACCGACTGGGCGGGCCGGCTCGCCATGGTCGCCACCGACGTGGAGACCGGCCGGGCGGTCGCGCTCTCCGACTTCACCAGCCGCGCCGACCTGGTCGGCAGCCTGCACGCCTCCGGGCTGCTGCCGATGCTCGCCGGCGGCCCGGTCGAGCTGCGCGGGCGGCGCTGGCTCGACGGCGGCATCGTGGAGGCGGTGCCGGTCGTCGCGGCGGCCAAGCGCGGCGCCACCCACGCGATCGTGCTCGCCACCCGGCCGCCCGGCACCCAGCCCGCGTACGGCCCCGCCGACCTGGTGGTCGAGCGCTACCTGCGCCGGCTCAACCCGGAGCTGGCGATGGCGTACCGGGGCCGCCCGCACCGGTACCGGGAGACGCTGCAGCAGGTCCGGGACGGCTGGAGCAACGGCCTGAGCACCCTGGCCCTCGCCCCGCGCGTCGGCGACCCGCTGCCGTCCCGGCTCGAACGCGACCAGGACGCGCTGCGCGCCGCGCGATCGGCGGCCACCGACAGCGCCCGGCGGTCCCTGGCGTTCCTCCTCGAAGGGAAGACACGATGAGCGGCACGCACGAGGTCTTCAACCAGGCACCGCCCCGCGCGGGACTCAACGAGTACCTGATCAACCCGGCGCTGACCGAGGCGGTCAAACGGTACGACGCGCAGTGGGCCGTCCCGCAGCTCACCGAGGTCGGCGCGCTGATCGGGCGGGCCGACTTCCAGCGCGACGCGGAGCTGGCCAACACGCACCCGCCGGTCTTCGACAGCCACGACCGCTGGGGCAACCGGGTCGACGCGGTCGGATTCCACCCGGCCTACCACCGGATCATCGGCGCGGCGATCGAGCACGGCGCGCACACCAGTTGCTGGTCGTCGCCGCGTGCCGGCGCGCATGTCGCCCGGGCCGCCACGTTCATGCTCTTCGCGCAGGTCGAGCCGGGTCACGGCTGCCCGGTCAGCATGACCCACGCGGTGGTCCCGTCGCTCCGCTTCACCCCCGGGCTCGCCGACCAGTGGCTGCCCCGCGTCTTCTCCCGCTCCTACGATCCCGAGCTGCGCGATCCCGCGACCAAGCAGTCGGCGATCTTCGGGATGGCGATGACCGAGAAACAGGGCGGTTCGGACGTACGCGCGAACACCACGCACGCGGCCGACGCCGGCGACGGAAGCTGGCGTCTCACGGGCCACAAGTGGTTCTGCTCGGCGCCACAGTCCGACGCCTTCCTGGTCCTCGCGCAGGCGCCCGGCGGCCTCTCCTGCTTCCTCGTGCCGCGCGTACTCCCCGGCGGCGACCGCAACGTCTTCCGCATCCAGCGCCTCAAGGACAAGCTCGGCAACAAGTCCAACGCCTCCTCCGAGATCGAGCTCGCCGGCACCACCGGCTGGCTGGTCGGCGAGGAGGGCCGCGGCGTGCGCACGATCATCGAGATGGTGGCCCAGACCCGCCTCGACTGCGTGCTGGGCAGTGCCGCGGGCATGCGCCAGTCGGTTGCAGAAGCAGCTTTCCACGTACGGCACCGCAGCGCCTTCGGCGCGCTCCTGATCGACCAGCCCGCCATGACAGCCGTGATCGCCGATCTGCAGGTGGAGGCCGAGGCCGCCACGTGGACGGCGCTGCGCCTCGCGTCCGCCTACGACAGCGACGACGCCGAGGCGGTGGCGTTCCGCCGGCTGGCCACGGCGGTCGGCAAGTACTGGATCTGCAAGCGGGGCCCGCACCACGCGTACGAGGCCCTCGAATGCCTCGGCGGCAACGGCTACACCGAGGCGTTCCCCCTCGCGCGCCGCTACCGCGAGCAGCCGGTGATGGCGGTCTGGGAGGGCTCCGGCAACGTGATCGCCCTCGACGTCCTGCGCGCCATGTCCCGCGAGCCGGAGTCCGTCCTCGCCGTGGACCGCGAGATCACCTCCGCCCTGGGCGTCTACCCGGTCTTCGACGAGCACGTGGCCGCCACCCGCAAACTGGTCTGGCAGGTCTCCAAGGACCCGTCCTCGGCTCCGGCGACCGCCCGCCGGGTGGTCGAGTCCCTGGCCTTGGCGTTGCAGGCCACGGTCCTGATCCGCGAGGCCCCGACCGCGGTGGCCGACGCCTTCGTGGCGGCGCGCCTGGGCCCGGACCGCACCTTCGAGTACGGCACCCTCGCCCCCGGCCTGGACCTGGCCGCCATCGCCGCCCGCGCGTGACCACGATCCCGGACCACCACGTCACGGCCGGTTTCGGCGACCCGCCCGGCCCCACCTACGACGCCTTCACCCGGGCATGCGAGCCGGCCGCCGGCAGCGGCGTGCTCTCCTTCCGGTGATCGAGCGGCTCCGGGAGTTCCAGGCGCTCGGCGCGGACACGTTCATGATCGCGCCGACCTCGCCGTCGCGGTGACGCCGCCGTCGACGAGCAGGTCGGTGCCGGTGATGAAGCCGGCGTCCGGGCCGAGCAGGAAGGCCGCGGCGGCCGCGATGTCGCTCGGGGTGCCGTACCCGCAGCCCTCTCACCGGCGCCACCGTCAACGACCTGCTGACCGTGATCACCGGCACCTCCGCGCCTCCCGGGTGACGAGCCCGCGGCGGGCGGCTCGATCGTGGCGATCTGTGCCGGTATCTCGACCGGAACTTGCCACGATCGACATCTATGAGGGCACGTCAGGCGGGGGCCGGGGTCTCCGCGGCGAACGTGACGATGCGGTCGGCGAGCTGGTCGGGGTTCCAGAGGACCACGTCGTGGCTGGCCTCCGGGATGAGCTCGGTGACCGCGTGCGGCATCCGCTCCGTGACCCGGGCCGCCACCTCGCGGGCGTTGTACAGCTGGCTGTGGGCGCCGAACACCATCAGCGTGGGTGCGGTGATCCGGCCCAGGTCGTCGTCGGTGAGCGGCGTGGGTAAGATGTGCCGGCGCCGGAAGCCGAAGGAGGCCTTGACCAGCGGCATCACGTCGTCATCGCGCAGTGTCACGTTGCGCAGCGGGCCCGCCAGCGCGTGCCGGACCGGGCGGGGCGTGAACGACGTCAGCCCGCCCGCGATCATCCAGGCCACGAACTTCGCGCTGACCTTTCCGAAGCCGCCCGGGTCGACCAGTGCGAGGCTCGCCACGGTCTGCGGTGAGTGCAGCGCGTGGCAGAGGGCGACCCAGCCGCCGTACGACGTTCCGACCAGGTGGCAGCGCGGAACGCCGAGCCCGGCGAGCACCTCGTCGAGCCAGGCGGACCAGTCGGCGCCGCTCTCGATGGCGCGGGTCTGTACCGACGGGCCGGGCTCGCCGACCGGGTCGATGGCGATCACCGGGCGGGACCCGGCGAGCCGGCGGACGTGGGCGTGCCACATCAGTGCCGGGCCGCCCGAGCCGGGCAGCAGCACGAACGGTGTCCGGTCACCGGAGCCGAGGCGGTGGACGCGGGTCGTGCCGAAGCCGGTCGTCACGTCGGAATCGGCCGATGAGGACGGCCAGAGCCGCGCGACGGTGTCGTCGTAGAGGGCGAAGAAGCGCTCGCGGGCCTGATCGTTACGGAACTCGCTGACTGGCATCGGGGCCTCCGTTCACCGCTTTACGTGATACGAGCGTATCATAAAAGCGCTACGGGCCGGTGTGGATGAGGGCCGCCCACAGGTCCGGGCGGTCCGGGCGCTCGGTCCGCACCCGGTCGATGGCCCGGTCCAGGGCCAGCGCCGCGCCGCTCGCGTCCAGCGCGCCGCCCGCCGTCAGCGACGCGTACACGTCCCCGGCCACCTGTGCGGCAACCCGGTCGGAGACCGCCCACTGGCTCCCGATCACGTGCCGGAAACCGGCCAGCTGCAGCGCCGCGGTCAGGTGGATCGCCTCGTCGGGCAGGTCCCGGCCGCCCGCCGCGGTCCGGCACGCGGACAGGTACGCCAGATCCCCGGCCGCCCCGGACCGCCCGGCCAGATCGAGCACGCTCAACCGTCCGTCGACCAGCCGCAGCGCCCCGGCCGACGGGCGCTCGAAGTCCTGCGTACCGTGGCAGGCGAAGTGTGCCCATCCATGCTCGTCGAGCGCGGCCAGCACCGCCGCCACCGTCGCGCCCCGCCCGGACAGGATCCGCAGCCCGGGAACGTGCGAGCTGACCGCCCGCAGCTCCTCGCTCACCGACGGCAGCGCCGCCTGCCCGGGCAGCGCCGCCACACCCACCGCGAACGCGCGCGGCGGACCGGACACCGCCACCCGGGCCCGCAGCAGCGCCGACAGACTGGGCGTGTAGGACGACACGCACCGGGCCGCCACCGACGACCGCGGCCGCGCCCCGAACCGGCCCGCCGCGTGCAGCGGCAGCATGGTCAGCGGACCGGCCGGACACCACCACACCCGATGCCGTTCCACCTGCGGGAACAGCCCGTCCAGTGCCGTGCAGACCGGCTCACCCACGGTGTCCCAGAGCCACCGCTGCACCGCGACCAGGGTCTGCCGCAACGCCGCCCCGGCGACCGCCCCGCCGCCGCTCTCCACCTCATGCTGCGCCGCCAGCAGCGCCGCCGCCCGCTTCTGCGCCGCGTCGTGCGCCAGCCACGGCAGCGGGACGTGGTGAACCTCTCCGGCCGTCACGATCAGGGCGTCACTGCGATACCGCGACGTGCTGACCAGGACGACCGCCCCACCGGCACCGGCATGCCGCAGCACGTCGAACGCCGCCGGACTCAAAAACCCTTCAAAACCCTGCTTCCGGCGTACGTCGGAAAGAAGTTGATCCCAACGCTCGACGAGCCGCCGCCGTCGCCCGGTGTCACCGGTGCTGAAGGCCGGCAGACCGCCCGCGTGCACCGAGATGTCGGCGATCTCCGCACCGTCCAGCTCCCGGCGCACCTCGTCGAGCTCCGCGGCCAGCCGGGGCGCGACGGCGGCCAGCGCGGACAGGTCGCTGCGCGTCTGCACGGCCTGCGACCAGAGCACCTGGCGCCCCTGTTCGAGCAGCTCCACCGCCCGCTCGGGACGGCCCGACGCGATCGCCCACGCCGCCGCCTCACCCGCCAGACCGCTCGCCGTCGCCAGCCGCTTCTCCTGTACGCCCCGGTCCAGCCCCCGCCAGGCCAGCAGCGGCAGCAACTCGACCGCCACGGTGTGCGCCTCCAGGGCGAGCGCGCCGTCACCCTCCTCCGCCGCCGTCTCCGCCCACTTCCGGGCCGCGGTCATCCTGATCTCGATCGGACCCACCGGGGAACCCGCCGCCGACCGCCACATCCCCACCGCCGCGTCCAGGTCGGCCGGATCCCGGTCGATCAGGTACCGGATCCGCAGCGCCGAACCGAGGATGTTCAGCGCCCGCGCCCGGTCCGGATTGCCCGGCGACAGGTGGGCGAGCGCCTGCTTGCCGATGTCGACCGCGGTACGCACCCCGTCCGGATCGCTGCCCAGCCGGGCCTGCGCGAGCAGCACGTTCGCCAGGTTGGCCAGGTGACTCGCCTGCGACGCGCCCTCGCCCTGCGACGCCACCGCCTCCCGGGCCCGCCGGACGGCCTCCTCCAGATGACGTGGCGACCGCCCCTCCAGGGCCTGCACGAAGAGCAGCGCGGCGTGGTTGGCGAGCAGTTGGGCGCGGGCCGACTCTCCCCGGGGCAGGTCCGCCACCAGCGCCCGGCTGATCCGCACCGCGTCGAGCAGGTCCTCGGTCGCGCCGTCGGTCCGCATCCAGCGCTGCATCAGCGCGAACGCGAGCGCGCTCTGCAGCGGCATCCGGTCCACGTGGCGGCGGGGGAGCCCGGCCAGCCCGGTCCGGCAGTGCGCGATCGCCTCGTCCACGTCGGCCCGGTCGCCGGTGCGGGCGTACCGCAGGCCCAGGCAGGCGGCGAGGAAGTTCCGGGCCGTGCTCACGAACTCCGGATCGGACGATCGCCCGAGCCGCCGGGCCAGCCGGACCGCGGTGTCGATCTCCACCAGCCGGCCGAACCGCTGAAAGCTCATCTGGTACGCCGTGATGCACCGGACGAGGACCTCGCCCTGCATCGCATCCGGCTCTCCCTTCTCCGCGCCCGCCTCGACGGCCGCGAGCGCGGCGGCGGCGTACCGGACCGCCGCGGTGATGTCGGCGGGGCGGTGCCCGACCTCGTACCGGGCCGTCGCCACCCAGGCCAGCTGCGCCAGCATCAGCGGCCTGACGTCGGTGTTCCCGTCCCGCTCGGTCAGCGCGTCGGCCCGCTCGGCGAGGGCCGCCGCGGACTCCAGGAACGTGTCGTCCCCGGCCAGCCGCCCGCGCCGCAGCAGCACGGTGGAGAGCGCCAGCAGCCAGTCGACGCGCTCCGGCTCCGCGGCGAGGAACCCGCGCACCATCCGCTCCGCCTCGACCAGGCGTGACTCGTCCCCGTCCCGGTCGTACTCGACGATCAGCGCGTCCACCCGCAGGCCCGGATCAACGAACTCCCCTGGGACAGGCACGGGTTCAGTACATTCGGAAGCGTCCTGATCGTCAATGGAGGGGGAGTGTCGAGAGTGGAGGTCACGACGGACCGGCAACTGCTGGCCACGCTCTGCGCGGCGCTGCCCGCCCTGCGCGAACGGGCCGACGCCGGGTTCTGGTCCGACCGGCTGGACGAGGCGGTCGGCGACCTGGCCGGCGGGGAACCGGTCCGCGAGGTGTGCCGACGCCTGGGCCTGCTGCCGGACGGTGAGGTCGCCCGCGGCGGGGAGCCGGGCGGTCTGGTCCCGGGCGTCGAGGGCGCGCACCTGGTGGCGATCGCCGAGGTGACGCTGGACGGCGACTACCGGTGCCCGCTGACCCGCTGCGCCCGCCGGGCCCACCGCGACGACCGCGGCCGCGTCCCGTTCTGCGCGCTGGCCGAGCAGCCGATGACGTTCCGGGGCCGGCAGTGATCACCCCGCCGGTCTTCTCACCGGCCGCCGGGGACCGGCCATGATCGATGCGCTTCTCGGGGAACTGGGGCGCCGCCTGACGGACCGGTGGCTGACCCGCGCCGTCGGGCCCGGGCTGCTCTGGTGCGCGATCGCCGCGTACGCGATCGCGCCCGCCCGACGCTCCACCTTCGACGTGCACGGCGCCGTGCTGGCCGCCGCGAAAGGGCTGGACCACCTGATCCACCAGGTCAGCCTCGGCGTGGTGTGCGGCCTGCTCACGGTGGCCGTCGCCGCCGCCGCGGCGGCCGTGGCCACCGGCGCCGGAGCGCTGGCCCGTTTCGTCTGGCTGGGCCGCTGGCCGGGCCCGTCCCGCCCGCTCGCCACGCTGCTGACCACCCGCCGCCGCGCCGCCGCCGAGCGCCGGCTGGCCGCCCGCCGCCGGGCGCTGCCCGCCGTCTACCTCCCGGACCGCCCGACCTGGATCGCCGACCGGATCCGGCTGACCGAGGACCGGGTCGCCGCCCAGTACGGCCTCCGCCTCGGCCTGATCTGGCCCCGCCTCTGGCTGCTGCTCGCCCCGGAGGACCGGATCCACGTGACCCAGGCCCGCGACCGTTTCGACCGCTCCGGCGACGTGGCCGGCTGGGCCCTGCTCTACGCGGTGCTGGCGCTCTGGTGGTGGCCGGCGGTGCTCGCCGGCGTCCTGCTCGCGGTGATCGCCTGGTGGCGGGCGCGGACGTCGGCGGCCCTCTTCGCCGACGTGGTGGAGGCCACGGTCGACCTGCGGCACCGCGCCCTGGTCACCGAGCTCGGCTTCGCGGTCGCACCGGGCCACCCGCTCGACCCGGCGACCGCCGACGCCATCAACGACCTGCTCCACAAGGGCGGCAGCGGGTACGAGCAGGTCCCGTCGCTGCCCGTCCCGCAGCCCGTCCCGCCGTCCGCGCCGCCGCCTGCGCCGCCGTCCGCGCCGAAGGAGTCTCGGGCCTCGCCCGTGGAGCCGCGCACTCAGGAGGCCTGACCTCCGGGGTCCTTCTCGCGCGATCTGCGGTGCCGTCGGGGCGGTCCGGGTTCACGATCATGGACGGCTGGGGCGGTGGGGATCCGCGATCGCCACCGCTGCCGCTGAATGGATTCCCTCGCACCCGGGCGAAGACCGGATTGCAACCGATCATTCTCGCAGGCGTCCGCGAGATGCACCGATTCGAGGGGTGGCTGCACAGGTTCGGGAAATGCGAGGGAGGCGGCCGGAAATATCGTAAAATCAACAGACATTTGATCGGTCGAATCGATTCCGCCTTGTTTGGATTCTGTCTTCCAGGAACGTGATCAAGAGTGGAGAAATTGCATGAAGAAGAGCTTCTTTTTGGGTACGGTTGGCGCCCTGGCGCTCGGACCCTCTGTGGCCGTGACCCCGGCCTACGCTGCTGTACCGGTGCCCGACCAACCTTGCATTCTGTCGATCGATCCCACGGTGAGCGTCGGCTATGCGGTAACGGCAGAGATTAAGCAGTGCCCGCCGCAGGCCTTGGTCGAGGGGGTTGATTGGAAGTTCATCGATCCCGGATCGAGCTCGGGGGACGCGTCGAGCGAGTTTTCCTACGAGGGATCCGCTCTCTATCCCGAGAAGGAGCTGACCCAGACGTTCGACATGTGGGATATCGGAACATTCCGCGCGGAGGACATGGCATCAGATTCCGTAACTAATCAGGTCGGTCGTTTCGGGCCGGTTTGATCTTGGTGGGGTTGTTGGGCAGGATGTCCGGGTGTCCGAGATGCCGTCCATCGTGGAGT
>NZ_JBFAYF010000110.1:0-17960 GCF_040681165.1 Actinoplanes sp. NPDC051851
AGAGCGCCGACGGCCTGCACTACCTGCGGCCCGAGACCGCCCAGGGCATCTTCGTCAACTACAACAACGTGGCGACCGCGGCCCGCAAGAAGCCGAGCCCGCAGCCCGCAGCCCGCCGCCTGCCGCCTGCCGCCCGGCGCCCGCAGCCCGGCGCTTGGCGCTTGGCGCTTGGCATGCAAGGCAGAGCGCGGCGGCTGGCATTGAGGACGGTTTCGAGCTCGCTTTTCCGGTCGTAGGCGCCAGCCGAGCGGACGCCGACCGCTTCCGGCTGGCGCTGTGGGGTGTGTCGGGGCGCTCGACACACCCCACAGCGCCAGCCAAGTGCGGAACCCGGCCGCTCGCGGATCCCGGGGCGGCGCGGGTACTCGTTGACCGTTCGTGGACGGGCGCAGCCCTCTGGCGGGCGGCAGACGTCCCCGAACGCCGATCGTGTCTCCACGCCGCCCCGTTTTCGGCCGATCGTGTGCGGTCGCCGCCCCGTTCTGGTCGATCGTGTGCTCTGGCTGCCCTGGTCTGGTCGATCGTGTGCTGCGGGCGGCTCGGGTTGGGCGACTGTGCGCTGCGGCCGCCTCGCTTCGGGTGATCGTGTGCTGTGGCCGGACCGGGTAGGCGTTGAGGGCGTGGCGGGGTGGGGGTGTGGCGGAGAAGGGCGCGGGGGTGCAGCGGGGAGGGTGTGGCGGGGAGGTGGGTGTCAGGGGCGGGGGTGGTGGTCCTCGGCGGTGCGTTCCTCGCCTCGGCGGCGGAGGAGTTTGAGGCCCGGGAGGCCGGCGATCGCCAGGTGCAGGTCCTCGGTGACCTCGAGGAGTTTGTGCAGGTCGGGGCCGACCTGGTCGAGCTTGCTGAGCAGGGGCATCACGTCGTCGACCAGGTGGTCGCGGAGGGCGGGGAGCTGGTCGACCATCCGGATCGCGGCGGTCACCTCGTCGGGGGTGAGCTCGTCGACGAAACGGGCCGCGAGCGGGGCGGCCTGGCGGAGGGTGGGGGCGTAGCCCTCGAGGAGCTCGGTCGCGACGGCCGCCGCCTGCTCCGCCTGCTGAACCACCGCTGAGGCCCGTGCGGCCACGGCCGCCGCGTCGGTGACGATGCCGTCGGCGCGGCCGGTCAGGGCTGTCACGTCGTTCACGATGCCGTCGGCCTTGGTGGTCAGGGCGGTGGCGTTCGTCATCACGGTGGTCGCTGTGCCGGTCAGGGTGGTGACGTCGGTCATCACCGTGTTCGCCGTGGTGGTCAGGGTGCGGGCCTCGGTGATGACCTCGGCGGCGGCGTCGGCGGTGGTGCCGGCGCGGACGACCAGGTCGCGGGCGCCGTCGGCGGTGGTGGTGGCGCGCTGTACGAGGGTGGCGGCCGAGGCCGAGATGGCGCCGGCCTCCTCGACGGTGAGGGCGGCGGCCGTGGCGATGGCGCGGGCCTCGGCGACCGTGACCTCGGCCGTCGTGGCGATGGTCTGGGCCTGGGTGACCGTGTGCTCGGCGGCGGTGGCGACCGCGCCGACCCGCTGGATCAGCTCCTCGGCCTGGCCGATCGCCAGGCCGGCCCGGGTGACCAGGAGTTCGGCCTGGCCGAGCAGGGTGACGGCGCGGACCGGCACCGAGGCGACCGTGGCGGCGGTCTCGACCACCTGGCCGATCGCGGCGCGCGTGAGGTCGGCGGCGATGGCCGGCGCGGCGAGGGCGGCACGGGAGATCTGGAAGGCTCGGGACAGCAGGGACGCCATGCACCCATTCTGCGCCCCCGTGTCCCGCCCTTCCCGGCGATGGTGGTGACCGTGACGAACCGGACACCGCCGGGGCATGGGATCGTCGCGTACGCCGGAGTCTCGTGACCGCTCGTGTCGTACCGGAAGCTCTGGGTTGAAAAAAGCGGACTCATGTGGAATCCACAGGAACCGGGGGCGCGACGGAGGGCGGCGGCACGGCAGTATGCATGCGTGCGAACCCCGAACCTGATCCTGATCATGGCCGCCGTCGTCGTGCTGGGAGGTGGAGCGCTGGTGGCGAAGGGCCTGGTCGGTGGCTCGGTGACCGGTGGCACGTTCCTGACCGGCAGCGCCTCGTCGCCGTCGCCGACCGGGCCGAGCGCCGAGGAACTGGCCGCGATCGAGCGGAAGAAGCGGGAGACGGCGCTGACCGCGGCGCTGAAGGAGTACGCCGAGACGGTGCCCGAGTTCTCGGTGGCCGTCCTGGACCGGAACACCGGCGAGACGTACGCGTACCGCGGCGACGAGCAGTACGAGACCGCCAGCATCGTCAAGGTGCAGGTGCTCGCCTGTCTGCTGCTGCACGCGCAGGCCGACGACCGGGAGCTCACCGACAGCGAGGACTCCCGGGCCAAGCTGATGATCCGGAACAGCGACAACGACGCGACCACCTCGCTCTTCGTCGCGCTCGGCAAGCAGTCCGCGATCCAGAAGTGCGACAAGAAGCTGGGGCTCACCGACACCGTGGTGAACAGCGCCTGGGGGCTGACCAAGACCACCGTCAGCGACCAGGTGAAGCTGCTGAACCAGCTGGTGGACGAGGACAGCCCGCTCGACGAGGACTCCCGCGACTACGCCCACACGCTGATGAGCACCGTCTCCGAGGACCAGGAGTGGGGTGTGCCGGCGGCGGCGAAGACCGGCGAGGAGGCGACCGTGAAGAACGGCTGGCTGCAGCGCTCGACCGAGAACAACCTCTGGATCATCAACTCGGTGGGCCGGATCACCGGGGACGACGTGGACGTCTCCATCGCGGTCCTCTCGCACCAGAACGCGACGATGCCCGACGGCATCAGCGTGGTGGAGAAGGCCGCGAAGATGACCCGGACCCACCTCAAGTACTGAGCCGGGCCTCCCGGCGCTTGTTCCACCAGCTCATCGTCTGGTTCACGATCAGGATCAGGACGACCGCGGCGACCACGCCCTGCCACGCCTCGGGGAAGATCGAGCCGCCGGCCAGGCCGATCGCGGCGTAGACGGTGGACCAGAGGGCGCAGGCCGGCAGGTTGGCGACCACGAAGGTACGCCACGGCAGGCCGACGAAGGCGGCGGCGAGCAGCACCGGCACCCGGCCGCCCGGGATCAGCCGGGAGAGCAGCAGCACCTGGATCTGGTGCTGCTTGAGCCGCTCCTTGACCGAGGCGAGCCGCTCCTCGTCGCGCAGCCAGCGCAGGCGGCGGGCCAGCTGCTCGCCGCCGAGCCGGCACATCGCGTACATCGCCAGGTCGCCGACGTAGGCGCCGGCCGCGCCGGAGGCGACCACCAGGACCATGGTGATCGGCTCGCCGTCGTGGAAGGCGAGCGCGGCGGCGCTGCTCACCGCGGCGCCGGTCGGCACGATCGGCACGATGGCGCCGAAGCAGACGACCGCGAAGAGCCAGCCGATGGTCTCCAGGGTGCTGATCACGTGGTGGGGTCCAGGGTCAGCGTCTCGGCGTGCCGCAGCACCCGGACCCGGGTGTCCGGCGCGGTGTGCAGCGCGTGCTCGGCGAACTGCTCGCCGGGCCCGTCGAACATGTGCCGGCGGATGGTGCCCATGCCCATCGGCCAGAGCGTGCCGTAGTGCACCGGCACCGCCCAGGAGGCCTTCACCCGGCGCAGTGCCTCGGCCGCGGCCCGCGCGTCCAGGTGGCCGTGCGCGCCGAGGGTGGGCCCCCAGCCGCCGACCGGGATCAGCGCGAGGTCGAGCGGGCCGAGCCCGTGCATCCCGTCGAAGAGGCCGGTGTCGCCCGCGTACCAGGTGCGGGCGGCGCCCTCGACGACGAAGCCGATCGCCGCGGCGCGCTCCCGGGACCACGGTCCGCGGCCGCCGTCGTGCCGGGCCTGCACGGCGCGCACGGTGACCGCGCCGACCGAGGTCTCCTCGCCGGGTGCCAGCTCGACACAGCGCCGGGCCGCCTCCGGCCCGAGCGCCTTGGCGGTGAAGGCGGCGGCTCCCTTCGGCACGATCAACAGAGGCTTCCCGGGTACGGCCCGGAGCGAGGCGACGTGGAAGTGATCCGCGTGCAGGTGGGAGAGGAGCACCGCGTCCGGTGGCCCGGGGAGCCGGGGTGACGGGCCGGCGATCCGCCGCAGGTGGGCCAGCCGGTCGGTGAGCACCGGGTCGGTGAGCAGGGTGACGCCGGAGTCGGACAGCCACACCGTGCTGTGTCCCCACCAGGTGACCGCTGTCGTGCTCACGGGGCCACGTTACCGAGCCTGCGCAGCACCCGGCCGCACTGGCGCGCGTAGAGCCGCTGGAAGAGCACCGCGACCGGCCCGGCGAGGCGCATCAGGGCACCGGCCGGACGGCTGAACGCGACGACCTGGAACCACACCCGGCCCTGGTCGTCGCGCTCGACGGCGAACGACTCCTCCCCGGTCGCCGGGTGTCCGGCCCGGGTGCCGTACGCGAAACCGGTCTTGATCTTGTCTGCCGTCACCCAGACGATCTCGCAGGGTGCGCTGACCGGGCCGAGGCCGATGGTGATGCCGACGCCCGGAGCGGCGCGCCCGGCGTCGGCGTGGACCCGGGCCCCGGTGGCGCGGTGCATCCGGAACGTGACGACCGCCTCGCCGGCCGCCGCGTAGACCGCGTCGCCGGAGCCGATCAGCGTCCGATAGCGCAGGTGCCGGTAACCATCCGGCAGGTTTCCGGTCCGGGTCCGGCCGATCTCGGGGTACGTCAGTTCACTCACGCGCCCAAGTGTGCCCTTCGGGGCTCTCCGTGATTCCTGAGTCGCAGCTGTGATGTGACTCCGGCAGACTGTTCCCGTGACAGGACCCCGCTCCGCCGTCGTGGTGAACCCCGCCAAGGTGGCCGATCTCGATCAGCTGCGGCGCACCATGCACGCGGCTCTCCGCAAGGCCGGGTGGCCGGAGCCCACCTGGTTCGAGACCACGCCGGAGGACCCGGGCCGCGGCCAGGCCAAGCGGGCCGCGGCCGAGGGCGCCGAGCTGGTCTTCGCGTGCGGCGGCGACGGCACGGTGCAGGCCGTGGTCACCGCGCTGGCCGGCACCGACGTGGCGCTCGCCGTGCTCCCGGCCGGGACCGGCAACCTGCTCGCGGCGAACCTCGGGCTGGGCACCGACCCGGCGGCCGGGCTGCAGGTGGCGCTGGACGGCGGCCGGCGGCGGATCGACGTGGGTGTCTGTGGCGACCAGTGCTTCGTGGTGATGGCCGGGATGGGCTTCGACGCGATGATGCTGCAGGACACCTCGGAGCGGGCCAAGAAGCACATCG
This sequence comes from Actinoplanes sp. NPDC051851, assembly GCF_040681165.1. Classification (NCBI taxonomy): domain Bacteria; kingdom Bacillati; phylum Actinomycetota; class Actinomycetes; order Micromonosporales; family Micromonosporaceae; genus Actinoplanes; species Actinoplanes sp. NPDC051851. Next base: position 5,199 of record NZ_JBFAYF010000110.1, read on the forward strand.
GCTGGCCGGCGTACCTGGGCGGCGCGATGAAACACCTGCTGGACCGGCCGATGCGGGTGCGGATCCGGCTGGACGGCGGCGCGCCGATGCCCCGCCATCCGCGTACGGTGATCGTCGGCAACGTGGGCCGGCTGCAGGGCGGGGTGCGGCTGCTCAAGAAGGCGGTGCCGGACGACGGCCGGCTCAACGTGGCGGTCATCAGCCCGACCGGGCTCTTCTCCTGGGCCCGGCTGATCGCGGCGGTGGCCAGCCGGCGGGAGCGGGTGCCGACCATGGAGACGTTCACCGCGTCCCGGGTGGAGCTGTACAGCAACCACGCCCAGCCCCGGCAGCTGGACGGTGACCTGATCGCGCCGGGCCGGGCCATGAAGATCTCGGTACGCCCCCGGGCCCTGCTGCTCTGCGTGCCGCAGCCGGACGCGGACCCGGATCTGGCGTTCGACGCGAATACGGTCGCGAAGCGGGCCGAACAGCTGTGAGCGACCGAAGGGAGCTCACCATCGGGCTCAGCGCCTCTGCTAGGGCCGGCGTGGAGCGCAGCGGAGCGCCGGCATGAGCAGTACGGAACCCGTTCCCGAGACCCGCACCATGGCCGGGGACGAGCTGTCGGCCGACGATGCGTACCTGGCGCTGCGGCACTACGGCGGCTGGCCGCTGCTGCGCGACGCGTTCGTCCGGTTCCGGTACGGCGACGGCTTCAGCCACTCCCGGGCGTTCGCGCTGCAGCTCTGCCTCGCCGTCGTCCCGTTCCTGATCGCCCTCTCCGGACTCGCCACCGACCTGGGCGCCGAGTCCGGCGGGCAGGTGGTCGCGGACACCGTGATCGCGCTGACCCCGGGCGCGAGCGAGCCACTCGTCCGTGAGCTGCTGGAGGACGACGACCGTACCGAGGACGCCGGCGAACTGGCCCTGACCCTCGGCCTGATCACCGGCCTGGTCGCGCTGACCACCGCGATGGCCCAGGTGGAGCGGGGCGCCAACCGGATCTACGGGGTGGAGCGGGACCGCCCGGCGCTGCTGAAGTACACCCGGGCCGTCGTGCTCGCGCTGACCGCGGGACTGCCCGCTCTGGTCGGTTTCCTGCTGCTGGTCGCCGGGCGCGCGGCGGGCGAGTCGGCGGAGCAGAACTTCCACCTGCCCGGCGTGCTCCGGGTGGGCTGGGACGTGGTGCGCTGGCCGGTCAGCCTCGCACTGATCGTCTTCGCGGTCGGCGCGCTCTTCCGGCACGCGCCGCGGCGCCGCCAGCCGGCGCTCTCCTGGCTGCTGGTCGGCGCGGTGGTGGCGACCGTGCTGTGGTGGCTGGCGAGCCTGGGCCTGGCCGGGTACGTCCGGGTCAGCGGCAGCTTCGGGGCGACGTACGGTCCGCTCACCGCGATGATGGCGCTGCTGCTCTGGGCGAACCTGACCGGCATCGCGTTCTTCCTCGGGCTGGCCTTCGCGGCCCAGTTGGAGGCCCGCCGGGTCGGTGCGAAGCCCGCCCAGCCGGACCAGTGGAAGCCGACGCCGACGGCCGACCTCCCCGCTCAGCGCACTCCCGGTGTACCGGCCGAACCCACCGGGTAAGAACGCGGCACCCCGATCTCTCGTGGAGTGCCTGATGACCGTCGAAGACGACAACCGCGTGGTGGAACGCACCGGCTGGGCTCCGGTGCGGCACTTCGCCGAGCGCAGCGTGCTCGGCCTGGCCGCGGTGATCGCCGCGGGCCTCGCCTTCGGCACGCTGCTCCTGCTGGTCCGCTTTCACTGGACCCCGCTGCGGAACCTGGACCAGGCGATCGCCGACGGCCTGAACCGCCGGGTGGCCGCTTCCGAACTCGCGGTCAAGGTCCTGGAACAGATCTCGTCGTTCGGCGGGCGGGTCTTCATGACGCTGCTGGTGGCGGTCGTGGTGGCGGCGCTGCTGCTCCGGCGGCGGCCACGGCCCGCGCTCTACCTGGTGGTCACCGGGATCGGCGCGCTGATCCTGGACCCGTCGCTGAAGGCGCTGGTCGGCCGGGTCCGCCCGGTGGTCGAGGCGCCGGTCGCGCACGCGCCGGGCAACAGCTTCCCGAGCGGGCACGCGCTCGGCTCGATGATCGTCTACGGGATGCTCGCGCTGGTGCTGATCCCGATGGTCAAGCGCGCCGGGCGGCCCTGGTTCCTCGGGCTGGCCGGGCTGATCGTGGCGCTGATCGGATTCAGCCGGATCGCGCTCGGCGTGCACTTCCTCTCCGACGTGCTGGCCGGTTGGCTGCTCGGGCTCGCCTGGATCAGCGTCACGGCGTACGCCTTCCGGATCTGGCGGCGCGAGGCCGGGCACCGGACCGCCTCGCCGGTCCACGACGGCCTGGAACCGGAGGCCGCGGCCGACCTGCGGCCCGCGCCCGCCGAGGACGCGGTGCTGCCGCACCCGTGGGCCAAGGGCGCCGAGATCCTGGTCGGCTGGGTGCTCGTCTTCGGGATGCTCTACGGCGTGGGGTACGTGGTGACCCGCTGGACGCCGGGCTGGGACGAGCGCTTCGACCAGTGGCTGCAGACCTTCCGGACCCCGGACCTGGACGAGCTGAGCCGGCTCTGGAGCAAGGCCGGCGACACCCACGCGATCCTCTTCGTCTCGCTGATCTTCTGCCCGCTGGCGATCGCCGCGTGGCGGCGGTGGCGCCCGGTGCTCTTCCTGGCGCTCGCCATGTTCGGCGAGCTCACCCTCTTCCTGACCAGCGCCGCCGCGGTGGACCGGCCGCGACCGCTCACCGACCAGATGGACGGCCGGATGCCGACCTCGTCCTTCCCGTCCGGGCACATCGCGGCGACCATCTGCCTCTGGACGGCGATCGCGCTGATCAGCATGCCGCGGATCCGGTCGGCGTGGCGCTGGGTCTTCCCGGTGCTCGCGGTGCTGATGCCGATCGGCGTGGCGCTCTCCCGGATGTACCGGGGCATGCACCACCCGACCGACGTGCTCGGCGCGGTGCTGCTCAGCGCGGGGTGGCTGACCGTACTCTGGATCACCGTGCGGCCCGGCGAGCACGCCGGGACGGCCACGGAGGCGGCCGCCGAGGCCTCCGCCATACCCGACCTGGAGCCGGTCCGGTGAGACTGCGCCTGATGACCTGGAACATCAAGACCGGGGGAGTGGACCGCCGCGAGCGGATCCGTCTCCCGGCGATCGCCCAGGTGATCAGCGCGGCGCGGCCCGACCTGCTCTGCCTGCAGGAGCTCCGGGACTTCGACCGGTCCGGCGGGCGCCGGATGCGGGACCTGGCCCACGCGGCCGGGATGGTCCCGCACCTGGCCCGGTCGGTCTTCGGGCAGCCGGTGGCGGTGCTGGTCCGGCCGCCGCTGCGGATGGACCGTACGGCGAGCGTGACCTGGCGGCTGCACCACGCGGCCGCGGTGGCGCTGATCGGTCTGGGCGGCGGCGCCCACCTGACCGTGGTCAGCACCCACCTCAACCCGTTCTCCCCGGACCGGCGCCGTCGCGAGGCCCGCTTCCTGGCCCTGCGGTACGCCTCCACCACCGCCCGGGTCGTGCTGGCCGGGGACCTGAACGGGCTGCACCCCGCGGACGACCACGAGGCGGCGCTGGACGGCCTGGACGCGGCGTACCGGAGGCGGCACCTGGGCCCGGACGGCGCGGTGGACTCCCGGGCGCTGGCGGCCTTCGCCGGGGCGGGCTTCACCGACCTGTGGCGGGTGGCCGGCGACGGCGATCCGCGGACCGTGCCGACCAGCCGGGGCGGCGGCGCGGAGTTCGGCGGCATGCGCCTGGACTACGTGCTGGCCAGCCCGCCGGTGGCCGCCGCGGCCCGGGAGATGCGGGTGATCCGGGGCGGCGCCACCGAGCACGCCTCCGACCACTACCCCGTCCGGGTCGACCTGGACCTGTGATCCGGGCGGGGCGATCGTTCCCGGGCGCCGGTCCACGACGCATACTCGCGGCATGACGATCGAGTTCCCCGAGCCGACCCGCGCGGCGGCCGGCACCGCCGAGGTCTTCACCGGCTACCTGGACTACTTCCGGGAGACCCTGCTGGCCAAGGTGGCCGCGATGCCCGACGGCGAGCGCCGCACCAGCCGCCTGCCCTCCGGCTGGACCCCGCTCGAACTGGTCAAGCACCTGCGGTACGTGGAGCTGCGGTGGATCGAGTGGGGATTCGAGGGGAAGCCGTTCGACGACCCGTGGGGCGACCGGAACGTCGACCGCTGGTACGTCGCCGCCGATGAGGGCTTCGCCGCCCTCGCCGACGAGCTGCGGGCGCAGGGCGCGCACACCGGCGAGGTGGTCGCCGCGACCCGGCTGGACGAGGTCGGCCGGCCCGGCCCGCGCTGGGACGGCGCCGCGCCGCCCACCCTGGAGCGGATCCTCTTCCACCTGGTCCAGGAGTACGCCCGGCACGTCGGCCACGTGGACATCGTGGCCGAACTGGCGGTGGGCGCCGTCGGGGAGTGACCGGTCACCCGGCGACCACCCGGTCCCGGCCGTTGCGCTTGGCGGCGTACAGGTTGCGGTCGGCGATGGAGAGCAGCGACGAGAAGGTGCCCTCGCCCTCCGGGGCGGTGGTCATCCCGATGCTGGTGGTCACCGGCAGGGTCCCGGTGATCGGCTCCCAGGGGTGCGCCCGGATCCGCAGGCGCAGCCGCTCGCAGCGCACCGCCGCCTCGGCGGCGTTCATCCCGGGGAAGACCAGCAGGAACTCCTCGCCGCCCATCCGGGCGGCGAGGGCGCTGCCCGGCGCCGACTCGGTCAGCAGCTCGGCGACGTGCTGCAGGACCGTGTCGCCGGTGGCGTGCGAGAGCGTGTCGTTGACCCGCTTGAAGTGGTCCAGGTCGACGATCGCCAGCGAGATCGGGCGGCGCCGGGCGGCGGCCTCCAGCAGCAGGGCGGGCACCCGCTCGTTGACGAAGCGGCGGTTGTAGAGGCCGGTGAGCGCGTCCCGGTGGGCCATCTCCCGGAAGTGCTCACTGGCCCGGCGCGCCTCGTTCGCGTCGAAGACCGCCTGCAGCGCGCGGGCCCGGGCCTCCCGCTGCACCGAGAGCAGCGCGGTGGACTCGGTGTGGAAGGCGCGGTGCTCCTCGTACGCCTCCGCGTACCGCCCGGTGGCCGCGTAGAGCGCCGCCCGCTCCTCGCGCAGCCGTGCCCGGACGGCGGCCAGCCCGCGCTGGTCGCAGAGCGTGAGGGTGGCGTCCAGGGCGGCCTGGGCCTCGGCGTACCGGCCGTCCAGCCGGCGGGCGACGGCCAGGGTCAGCCGGCACTCGGCGGCCGCGTCGGCCTCGTTCGCGTCGACCTGGTCGGCCAGGACCGGGGCGAGCACGGCCTCGACGGCGTCGTACCGGGCGCTCATCATCTCCACCCGGGCGATGGTGTCCAGCTCGTTCGCGCCGAACCGGTGGCCGCTGCGGGCCCGCAACCGGCGCATCTGCTCGACCCGGGAGCGGGCGGCGGGCTCGTCGTCGACCTCGTACGCGCTGTACGCCATGTTGTTCAGCACGAGCAGCGCCATCTCGTGGTCCCCGGCGGACGCGGCCAGGGTCAGCGCCTCCCGGGCCCGGTTCTCCCCGTCGGCCCGCGACCCGGTCTCGTCCAGCGCGACCGAGAGCGTGAGCAGGTGACGGGTGCGTACGGTCGCCGGGGTGTCGCCGGTGAGATGGGCGACCGCCTGGACGGCATGCTTCAGCGAGTCGGCGAAGTCGCCCACGTGCCGGTAGAAGATCGACAGCTCGCGGTGCGCGCGGGCCAGGACGTACGGCGCGCCGTGCCGCTCCGCCCAGGCCTGCACCCGGTGCGCGATCTGGCCGCCCTCGCCGGTCCGCCCCTCGCGCAGCGCGACCATGGCCAGCAGCAGGTCGGCCCGGTGCCGGATCTCGTCCGCGCCGAGCTCGGCGGTCAGCTCGGCGGCCTGCGCGCGGATCGCCTCGGCCGGCTCGCGGACGGTGCGGAACGCGGACATCGGCCGGGTCTCGAGCTCCGCGACGGCGGACTCGAGGACGCCGACCGGGGCACAACTCGCCGTCTCCGTCGTCACAGGCCCTGCTTCCTCTCGAGGCTGTGACTGCCCACCCTCCGGGCCCGCGGGTGCGGAACGGGTCCGGTCCGGTTGCGAGGCGGTTGCGGTCACCGGCGGGTACACACCGGCGCCGCGCCGGCGATCCGGTTCTTCGATTGGCGTACGCCGATGCTGAAGCAGTAGTTCTCCCCGGTGTCGAGGCTGTAGACGACGAAGTCCGTGGTGCCGGCGGGCAGCTTCTGGAACTCGGCGGCCGGCTCGCCGCTCCGGGCGCCGGAGATGACCACCTGACCGGTGCCGGTCGCCGGGTACATCCACTGCAGGGTGACGCTGTCCCCGGTGTCCCGGACGATCCGTACGCCGTCCGGTGCGCCCAGCGGGGTCGTCGTGGTCGTGGTCGCGGTGGTGGGTGCGGCCGCCGGGGTGACGGCGCCGTTCGCGTCCGGCAGGGTGAGGATGACCGCGGCGGTGGTCGCGGCCACCCCCGCCGCCAGGGCCGCGGCCAGCATCACCGTGCGGCCGCGGGACCGCGGCCTGGCCTCCGGTTCGGGCCGGGCGGTCCCCTTCGGCAGTGGGCGGCCGTCCTCGCCGTAGTCCGGCGCCCGCTGGCCGGGGAGCGGCGGCGGGGTGTCCGCCCGGGCGTGCCGCCCGGTCACGTCGCCGGGGGAGCGGTGTACGTCGCGGAGGTAGAGCGGCTGCTGGTAGACGGTCCCGGCCGGGTCGGTCTCCCGGTCGTCCGGCGGGGGCTGGGCCGGGTCGTCGAGCTCGGCGGTGTCCCACGGGTCGACCGAGGCCGGGTCGGGCACGGTCGGCCGCCGCGGGAACGGCCGGAACGCGCCCACCCGGATCTCGGTGTCGTCGTCGGCGGTGGGCGCGGGCCGGCGCATCTTGCCGCAGGTGTGCCGCCCGGTGCGCTCCGCGGCGGCCAGCCGGGCGGCCTGCCGGGCCAGCGGGTGCCCGGGCGGGAGATGCCGGGCGCTGAGGTCGTTCGCCAGGGCCAGGTGCTCGCGGGCCGCCGCGTCCCGGCCGCACTCGCGCTCCATCGCGCCGAGCCGGGCCAGCATCTTGATGCCGGCCGGGGCCTCGTCGCCGTACGCCGTCCGGTGCCGCCGCCACGCGTTCGCCAGCCGGGCCCGGGCCGCGCCACAGTGGCCGGCCGAGTGCTCGGCGATCGCCAGGTCGGCCTCGGCGGCCAGTACCCGGGGCGAGTCGCCACCGTCCAGCCGGGTCATCTCGGCGAGCAGGTCGTGGTAGACCAGCGCGGCCCGGCCGTGCTGGCCGATCCGCTGCAGGACGGCGGCGTGGGTGGCCGCGGCGGCGACCGTGCGCTCGTCGCGGGGGCCGTGCAGGCGCTCCTCGGCCTGGTGGGCGTACGCCGCCCAGAGACGGGCGGACTGCGGGTCGCCGAGCGCGATCAGCACCCGGGCGTGCAGGGCCGCGGCGACGGCGAGATCGTCGGTCGCCCGGCGCGGATCGGCGTCCGCGCCGCGCAGGCCGTCGGCGAGGACGGCCCGGGCGCCCGCGAGATCGCCTGCCGAAGTCAGCGTCTGGGCCTGGGCGGTGAGGTCGGCGAGTGGTGGGGCCACGTATCACATAGTGCTCACACGGATACCCTGTGTACAAGTCTTGGAGCGTGACGGGCGACGGGGTACAACACGGGTATGTCGATCACGACGGTCAAACGCGAACTACTGATCCGCTGCCTGGAGGCGTGGGCCCCGGCGGCGCTGCATCGGGGTCGCCGGGCGATCTATCTGCACGGATACGCCGACGCCGACCCGGCCACCGCCGAGGCCGCGGTGCGGGCGATCGCCGACCTGCCCGACCTCGCGCGGGGCCGGGAACTGTCCATGGTGGTCATCGGTGACGACTTGACGACACTCGGGGGGAGGTTGGCGGAGGTGCAGCGCCAGGCGGGCGCGGGGGCCGGGCTCACCGTGCTGCCGATCGGGGGCGGGACCGACGCGCGGGCCGGCGTCTCCCTGCAGGCGGTGGGGGCGTCCCGCGTACCCGTGATGGGATTTCTGGACGCGGCGGGAGCGAGCGAACCGCCCGCGGTGACCACCGTCCGGGCCCTGACCGCGGGCAGGCCGGTGGAGGTGCTGATGATCCTGGCGCCCGGCACCGACGTGACGCCCTACCGGACGGCCGGATTCCCGCTCCTCACCGCGGCCGAACTGGCCACCGGCGAGGAACCGGGCGAGGTGGTGGTCTTCGCGACCGGGTCGGGGAAGAGCCTGGAGGGCTTCAAGGAGGCGCTCTGGGCGGTCGACGAGTTCGCCGGCGTACGGCTGCGCGACCCCGGCGACCCGGACCGGCACCTGATCGACATCTCGCTCACGCCGCATCCCGGCCCGCTCCGCCGCGAACTGCTGGCGCACCTGACCGAGGTGGGTACCGCGACCGTGTCCGAGCTGCGCACCTTCGCGCTGACCGAGACGGTCTACCGGGCCGCCGACGCGACCCGGGTGCTGCACCAGCTGATCGACGCGGGGACGGTCGCCCGGCGGCCGGAACACGGCCGCCTGGGCGGCGACGTCGAGATCAGCGTCCTATGAGCGGGAGCGGGACTTGTCCTGCTTCCAGGAGAGCGGCCCGGGCAGGTCGACCCGGTGCGCCCGTGCCTTGGAGTTCCAGGACCAGCGACCGATCTTGATGCTCCAGGACGAGAAACCGTTCTCAGTGAAGTTCAGGATCAACGGCCCGAACTTCTTGCGGCTGCGGAACATGAGGCCCATCGGAGCGTCTCCCATCTCGTTGCGTGATGGGCAGACGGTTCCCGATCGCGTCGATCCACAAACGTCAGCGCGGCTGCCAGGCGTCCGGCCGGGTGGTGAGCTTCCGGACGTGCGCCGGCATCCGGCCGCTGATCAGCTCGGCCAGGCTCACCTCGTCGACCACCTCGCGCACCGCGGCGCGGACCGCCACCCAGAGGTTCGGCAGGTTCTCGGCGGCGCCGGAGTACTGCGTCTCCTCGGGCCGCAGGCCGCGCACCCCGGCCAGCGGGCCGTCCACGGCCCGCAGGATCTGGCCGATGGTCACGTCCCGTGGCGGGTGCGACAGCGTGTAACCCCCCTCGGCCCCGCGCTGTGCCCGGACCACGCCGGCGCGGCGCAGGTCGGCGAGCACCGCCTCGAGGAACTTGCGGGGCATTTCCTGGTCCTGGGCGATGGCTTGGGCGGACATCAGGGCGGGGTAGGCCTGCGCCAAACTGAGGGCGGCCCGGACCGCGTAGTCGCCGCGCGCGGAGATCTGCACCCGGCTATTCTGCCCTGTCCGTGCCGCCCGGGTGCAGATACCCCACCCCGATATGGGAATTAACCCTCAATCGGCGGGGCGCCGCTGGCCCGGGACCCCGGTCGGGCCGGCGTACCGGCCACGGAACTGACCAGGGCTGAGACCCGTCTCGCGGTGGAAGAACCGGCCGAAGTTGGTCGGCTCGCCGAAGCCCAGGCCCCGGCCCACCTCCGCCACCGACAGGTCGGTCGCGGCGAGCAGCCGGCGCGCCTGCAGCGCGACCCGGTCGTCGACCACCTGCTTGGCCGTACGCCCGGTGATCGAGAGACTGGCGCGGGTCAGCGTCCGGACCGAGCAGCCCAGTTCGGCGGCGTAGTCCTCGACCCGGCGACTCGACGGGTAGCCCTCCTCGAGCCGCCGCCGGAACCGCTCGAACGTCCGGGCCTCCACGTTCACGGCCGACGGCTCGGTGCCGTCCAGCGACCGGATGCGGAGCAGCAGGGCGGCGAGCTCGTGCCGGAGGAGGGCCGCGGTGACCGTGCCGGCCCGACCGCCGGCGTCCGCCGCCAGATGGTCCATCGCGGACCGGAACACCTCCGGTTCGGCCAGGACCAGGGGTGTCGACCCCGGCCCGTCCGGATCGTCGGGCTCCAGCCCGGGGAGTTCCCCCGGGGCGAAGAGGCCGGAGCGGAAGACGACCGACCGTGGCTCGGCCGCGCCGTCGGCGGCCGGACGGAAGGCGGCGGCCTGCCCCGGCCGGAGCCAGAGCAGGGTTCCCGGGCCGCAGAGGTGGGAGGTGAAGTCGATGTCGGCGTACCAGGGCCCCGTGGCGGTCAGCACAAGCGCGTGACACTCCAGCAGACCGGTGACGGCGGCGTCCGTCGTCGCCGGCAGGGCGCAGGCGCCGACCCCCGCCCACTCGGGCGGTGGATACGTGTGCGCGCGCTCAGCGCGGTGAGTGAGAGCTGGCATCGCGATGACGGTATCCGTCGATGACCGTCAACGCATCCGGTACTGAACGTAACGCGCTATTTGTCCGAATTATTGCTCGGTATTCGCTATACGTCCGATTCCGATTGCTATTCGGAGAACCCTTGCCTTTCCCGGATAAAGGGCCACTCCGGGGCGTGCGGTTCCTGGATAAAGGGCGACCCGCGCGGACCACCGAGGTCCGTGCGGGTCGCCCTTCACCGCGTTGTCGATCAGCGCCGCCGACCGACTATCGTCATCGGCCCGCCAGTAGCCGGTTGACCGCCGCGTCGACGTCCAGGTGATCGGATTCCCGGCCGCGGGGCACCACCACATAGGTGCGCCGCAGGAACCGGACCAGGACGCTGCGCGGCACCTCGAACAGGGCGTTGCCGTCCGGGGACGACAAGGCCAGAGCGACGAAGTCTCCGCGCGGCGTGGCCCACGGCCACACCCGGACATCGCCGATACCCGCGGGCTCGTCGAGCCCGGTCACGAGCAGTTCCCGCGCGAAGGACCAGCTCACGGCTTCCCCACCGGCTGATTCTGCGTGGAACAACACGTGGACCGCGTACGGGTCCGCTGGGTCGTACCGCAGACTGGCGCGCACGGGCAGTGCCGTCGCGTCAGGCGCTACGAGCCGCAGCGAGGTTTCGACCTCGACGGTCGTTGGACGAATGGTACTCATGGACGAACTCCCCCCGGCACCGCTGCGAGGCTGGTGAACCCCGCGTTTCCCATACTCAGGTGATCCCTGTCGTTACGCTCCGCCATACGCTGATCTCACCCAGTAGTGGGAAGACGGTTCCGAAAACGCCTCCGCCCAGGACGTAAAGCGATACCTTGTCCTGTTCTGCCCATGTACTCGGTTCCGCCCGGCGTCGGGTGGTCCAGCAGTTGACTTACTCCGGTAACGTCCATTTCTCCCGGGTGGTGACGGGGCTCCGGGACACTGGGGGATGAAATGGTCCTAAAACCGGACGACAGGGCTTCAGGCGTGCGTGTGCTCGACCGTATCCGTTCCACTCCGACCGGCCGGCTGGCCCTGAAGATCGGCATCGGCACCCTCGGTGGCCTGGTGGTCATCGTCGGGATCATCCTGATCCCGTTCCCCGGCCCCGGCTGGGCCATCGTCATCCTCGGTCTGGCGATCCTCGCCGTCGAGTTCCACTGGGCGCGCGGCGCGCTCGCGTTCACGAAGCGCCACGTCCAGAGTTGGACCCACTGGATCGCCCGCCAGTCTCTCCCGGTTCGCGCGGTGGTGGGGCTGGTCGGCCTGATCTTCATCAGCGCGGTGGTCTGGCTCAGCGTTCGGATGAGCTTCGGCATTGACCTGTTTCAGGTCGCCCTGGACTGGTTGCACCGGGGTTGACCCCCCGGATTCGCGCGCCCCGCGGCCCATCCGGTAGAGTTCTGTCTCGTTGAGGGCGATTAGCTCAGCGGGAGAGCGCTCCGTTCACACCGGAGAGGTCACTGGTTCGATCCCAGTATCGCCCACAAGTATATCTAGCTGCGAAAACACCCGCTGCCATGATCCACGGCAGCGGGTGTTTTGTCATTATTTGGGAGCAAACGGGGAGCAGCGGCCCCCGCGGCGTTGCGCCTGCTGGCCGCCAAGGCCGCCGGGATGGACAACGCGGTGCCGCGCACCCCGGCCAGCAGTACTCCGACCACGTTCCACCAGCGGTGCGCGGAAGTCCTGGCGCCGGCACTCGGCTGAGAACGCGGATCGGCGCCGGGTCCATCGCGGGCCCGGCGCCGATTCTCCGTACGCGATCAGCGGTGCCAGGTGCGAGTGGAGCTGACCGTCACGTTGCCCGCCTTGTCGTAGGCGCGGAGCTTGACGGTGAACTTCTTGCCGTACTTCTTGGTGTTGATCGAGAAGGCGTAGCCAGCCCTGGCGTCGGTGGCGACCACCTTGCCGTTGATCAGCAGCTGCACCTTGGCGATGCTGTTCTTGTCCTTGGCGGCGGCGACGACCTTGACCGTGCCGCTGACCTTCGCGCCGTTCTTCGGTCCCTTGGTCACCTTGAGCGTCGGCTTGGTGTTGTCCACGATCACCGTGCGCTTGACGGTGCGTACGTTGCCGGCGGCGTCGGTGACCTGCCAGGTCACCGTCTGCGTGCCGTCCTTGCCGGTGCGGACGGTTGCGGAGGTGCAGGTGCACCCGCCGACGAGCCGTGTCGAGACGTCCACGGAATCGGCGTCCGAGGCGGCGATCTTGGTGGTGAAGGACTTGCCGCGTAGCAGCTGTCCGTTTGCCGGCGTGAGCGAGTCGACTGTCGGGTCGGTGTTGTCGATGTAGACGTACCAGCCGGCCGTGGTCTCCTGGCCGAGCTTGTCCCAGGCCCGGATCTCGACGATGACCTTCCCGTTCGGGTACGAGCCGGACCAGGGCAGGCTGGTTCCAGTGCCGAGCTGGACGCCGTCGAGCCACCACTCGACGTGATCGACGCCAGCCGGGTCGTCGACGTCGGCGACTAGACGAGTGATGACTGGGGTCACCTGCGTGGACGTGGGTGGTTGCTGAGTGAACAGATGAGGGTCTCCAAGATCGACGTTGCTGAGCAAC
>NZ_JBFAYF010000111.1:0-16898 GCF_040681165.1 Actinoplanes sp. NPDC051851
GGGGTGTGTCAGGAGGGCCGACACACCCCGGAGCACCAGCCAGGACCGGAACCCGGCTGGCGCTCAAGGGCCACTCAGGCCGCACGGCACACTCCGGAGCCCCGGCCAGGACCGTGCGTCACGCATGCCGGGTGAGCAGGGCGGCGGCCTGGGCGGTCATGTCGGCGATCACCGTGGCCGCGGACTTCACCGCGTCGACCAGGCCCACGCCCTGGCCCGCCAGCAGGGGCATCTCCTCCAGGTCACCGGTGGTCACGCCGCGCATCGGGACCAGATTCGTGTACCGGAGCAGGTCGATCTCCTCGCCGCCGAGCACGGTGTGCCCGATCACCGGCCGTTCGCCGCCGCCGTCCGGGTGCTCGGCGACCACCCGGTTCCGGAGTACCCGCATCGGGTTGAAGTCCGGCGTCTCCGGGCCGAACAGCGACGTCCGTACCGTCTCCTCCGCACGCGCCGCGACCAGCCGGTCCTTGTAGCCCTCGTGCGCGGCCGACTCGTCGGTGGCGACCAGCCGGGTGCCGAGCCAGACGCCGTCCGCGCCGAGCATCAGCGCCGCGGCCAGCCCCCGGCCGTCCGCGATCCCGCCCGCCGCCAGCACCAGCGCCGGGCCGACCACGTCCACCACCAGCGGCACCAGCGCGAACGTCGGCAGCGTCGCGAAGTTGTGCCCGCCCGCCTCGAGGCCCTGGGCCACCACCACGTCGACGCCGTCCCCGGCCGCCCGGCGCGCATCCTCGACCGAGCCGACCTGCTCGAACACCCGCACCCCGGCCTCGTGCAGCCGGTCGATCCACCCCCGCGGCGGGTGCCCCCAGTGGAACGAGGCGGCCGGAACCGCCGCCGTGCAGAGCACGTCGATCTGCGCGTCGGTGGCGAACGGGGTGATCAGGTTGACGTGGAACGGCCCGTCGGTCCCGGCCCGGATCGCGGCGATCGTGGCGGTCACCGCCGGTGGTGGCATCAACCCCACACCGAGTGACCCCATCGCCCCCGCGTCACCCACGGCCACCGCGAGGTCCGGAGTCATGCCGACGAACGCCATCCCGGCCTGCACGATCGGGGTCCGCAGGCCGTACGCGTACGTGAGTCTGGTCTTGATCTGCATGAGGTCGACGGTGTCGGATCCCGGTCGGACGGGTGTCGCGGCGCGTGCGCGAGGAGTTGCATGGCGTGCGGAAGTCCGGCATCGGACAGGAGGCTCCCGTGCCGCAGACCTGGTCCACCCGGGACGTGCCGCCCGCCCGGCAGTTCGGCCACTGGCGGGAGATGATCTGCCAGGCGTTCCTCGCGCTGACCCCGGAGTCGGACCTGAGGGACGGCTTCGGCGGTACGGTCACACAGTGGCCGCTCGGCGCGCTCTCCGTCGCCCGGATCACCTCCCAGCGCCAGCACGTCCAGCGCACCGAACGGGACCTGGCGAGCGGCTCACCGCCCGGCTTCTACGCGAACCTGCAGCTCACCGGCGTGAGCACGATGCGGCAGTCCGGCCGGAACACGCTGCTGCACCCCGGCGACCTGGCCGTCGTCGACACCACCGAGCCGTTCGCGTTCGGGTTCGGCGACGACTTCCGCCAGCTGTCCTTCTTCGTCCCCGCGCCGCTGCTGCGCGCCCAGGTCACCGGCCGGATCGCCACCGCCGTCCGGATACCCACCACGTCCGGCGTCGGCGCGGCCCTGCGCCACCTGCTCACCGCGCTGCCGGCATCGAGTCCCCGGCTCGCCCCGCACGCCGCCGCGCTGCTGGCCCTGGCCCTCTCCGAGCCGCCGTCCGGGACGCCGCGAAGGGCGCCGCGCGCACACGCTCACGCGGTCGCGGACATCGAGGAACATCTCACCGACGACGATCTCTGCCCCGCGGCGACCGCCCGGCGCCTGGAGATCTCGGTCCGCACGGTGCACGCCCTCTTCGCCGGCCGGGAGCTGTCGTATTCGGCCACGGTGCGGCGCCTGCGCCTGGAGCGCGCCGCTCGCGACCTGCGCGACCCCGCTCGGGCTCACCTGCGTGTCGCGGACATCGCCGCCGACGCCGGTTTCACCGACGTGACCGCCTTCCATCGTGCTTTCCGGCGCGCTTTCGATCAAACCCCTTCCCGGGTACGCCGTGAGCCGCACCCCTGACATGGCAGGATCGGCTCATGTCCCACGTCGTCGACTTCGACACCGTCTCGACCGTCGGCCTGGAGTCCTCGCCGGTCACGGAGGCCCTGGCCGGCCTGCGCGCGAACGAGGCCCGTTACTTCCGCAACAAGTACTCCCACGTGTTCACCGTGCACCCCGCCGCCGAGGTCCCGGCCACGGTCGCCTGGGTGCACGGCATCCTCGCCGGCGAGCGCGGCCTGGTCATCGCGTCACCACCACTGGAGGCGACCGAGTTCCAGGTCGAGAACATCCGGATGGCGTACGTCTTCTACGAGAGCGGCCTCTCCATCAACGTGATGTACACCCTCGACGACGGCGGCAAGCGCGCGGTCGGCTTCAAGCTCTCCGACGGCATGGAGATCCCACCGGAGCTGGGCACGTTCAAGTTCGCCCGCCAGAAGTCGAAGCTGGCCGGCACCATCCGCGGCTCGTTCTTCGTCATCAAGCAGGAGCACCTGTAGCGCCTTGACCTGAAGTGCGGTTGAGGTCGCAGCATGGCCTCATGACCGCGACCGACGAGGCACGACGGGCCCTGGAGCGCCAGCAGACCGTGGAGATCACCACGATCGGGCGCCGGAGTGCCCGGCCCCGGCGCATCGAGACGTGGCGCTACCTCGCGGACGGCCGGTACTGGCTGACCGGCAGTCCCGGCACCCGCGACTGGTACGCCAACATCGTCGCGCACCCGGACTTCACCCTCCATCTGGCCGGCCGGGATCTCCGGGTACGCGGCCGCCCGGTGACCTCCCCGGAGGAGCGCTCCCGCGTCCTCGGCGCGATCGTCCCCACCCTGGCGTGGGCCGACAGCCTGGAGTCCTGGCTCGCCGGCAGCCCCCTGGTCGAAATCGAACTCGACCCTGATGGCCAGCCTGATTGAATACGGACGTGGGAAGCCACCCGACGGCCGAGACCGTCGCGACGCTGCGGCTGCCCGGGAAGGGCTGGCTTCTCCAGTGGCGGAGCGACGGCTTCTGGCGGGACCTGGGCGACGACCAGTACCGCGACGAACGCGACGGCGTTCACCAGCCCACCGAGAACGAGTGGGGACGCTGGACCGGCGTCGCGCCGCCCACGGCCCGCGGCACCGGCTGGGACACCGGCACCGGGTGGTGGCTCCTCCACGGTGAACGGCCCGACACCGATCTGCCGTACGTCGAACTCGCCGACGGAACACGCCCACCCGTGGCCGTACTCGAAGGGGTCTGGGCCTGTGAATGGCACGGCATCGCCCGGCCGGCCACCGTTCACGTCGGGCGCGAGCAGTTCCACATTCCCTTCGCCACGCCGCTCCGGCGATGGCTGGAGTACTGAATGGGACCCCGCTGGCCGATTCCGGCGGGATCGTCGCTGGCGGGGGTCGCGGGGTGGGTGAGACACCCCGAATCGCCAGCCGGACCGGCCCGAGACACCCCTGATCCGGCACAGGATTCGAGCATGAGCATCTGGCGACTCGAGTATCCGCAGCTCGGCGACTCCGGTGGGAGGAACGAACTGCCCGAGACCGCCGTCGTGTCCAGCACGATGTTCCGCCGATTCACGCTCGCCCCGACGACCGGGAAGTACCGGACTGACCGGCCGCACCCGGGACGAGGGCACCCCGAGCTCCGTCACGGAACTACCGGCATACAACCCGGCATGAAAGCGCTCCCACCGAACGCGAGCATCCCGTGCCGACTCGGTGAAGGTTCTGTGTGCACGGGCGGACGGTGCGCCGGCCGCCCGTACGTTGACGATCGTGAACACGGTGACCCGGATACGCCTGTGGCTGCTCGTCTTCGTCGCCGGTCTGGTGATCAGCGGGGTGACGGCCTTCCCGCTGGTCGCCGAGGTCCGGCTGCTGGCCGGGATCGTCCACGCCCTGCCCGCCCCGCCGTCGCTCACCGTCTGGGTCGACCGGGTTCACGACGGGCTCGCCGTGACCGGGCGGGACTACCCGTTCGTCGCGTACGGGACCGACTGGCTCGCCTTCGCGCACCTGGTCATCGCGGTCGCCTTCTACGGGCCGTTCCGTGACCCGTACCGGAATGTCTGGGTGATCGAGTGGGGCATGATCTGCTGCGTGGGGATCATCCCGCTCGCCCTGATCGCCGGGGCGGTGCGCGGTCTCCCGCTCGGCTGGCAGCTGATCGACATCTCGTTCGGCGTCGTCGGTATCGTCCCGCTGCTGGTCATCCGGCGGCTGATCGGACGAGACCGTCCAGCATCAGCCCGATGGTGAAGGCGAACCGGTCCCCGGGCGAGCCGCCGGTCAGCTCCCCGGCGTACGCCCGGGTGTTGGGGAAGGCCTCCGGCAGCGCGGCGAACCGGCGCAGCATCTCGTCGCGCCCGATCACCCACTGGTCCGCGTCGCCGCGACGGGCGGCGAGCGCCACCTCGAGGCAGTGCGCGTTCACGTAGAGCGTCAGCGCGTCGATCGCCCACGCCGCCCGCTGCGGCGGCACGCCCCCGGCCAGCAGGATCGCCAGCATCCCCTCGCTGACCCGCAGCGTGTCGAGGTTGGACGGCGCCGCGGCGAACGCCGCCCGGGAGATCCCCGGATACCTCAGGTACTGCTCGCGGAGCCCGTCGCAGACCCCGATGATCTGTTCGCGCCACCGGGACGGGGACGGCGCCGGCAGCGTGATCGACGCGCAGAGACGCCCGATCAGCAGCTCGTCCAGGTCCTCCTTGTTGACCACGTGGGCGTAGAGCGAGGCGGGCCCGGTCTCCAGCGCCGTCGCCAGCCGCCGCATGGTCAGCGCCTCGTAGCCCTCCGCCGCCACGATGCCGAACGCCGTCTCGACGATCGCCTCGACGGTGATCGGCTTCTTGCCGCCGCCGGACGGGCCGCGCCGCGTCTTGGCGGGTGGTGCGCCCGGTTCGTGGCGCGCGGCACGCCGTTCCTGCGGAGTCGGTGACATGCCCCCAGCCTACCCCATGACGAACAGTGTTCCATCTCATAAGAACGCTGTTCGTATTGTTCAGAACGGTGTTCCGGCGTACAACGAGTGGTGTGAAAACCGCACTGGCCGGGCTCTCGGCCGTCTTCCTCTTCGAGATGCTGGACACCTCGATTCTCACCGTCGCGCTGCCCACGATCGGCCGCGATCTGCACGCCTCCACGCTCGCCCTGCAGTGGGTGACCGGCGCGTACGGCGTGGTCTTCGGCTGCCTGATGCTCGCCTTCGGCGCGGTGGCCGACCGCTTCGGCCGACGCCGGGTGATGCTCACCGGCCTGGTCCTGCTCGGCGCGTCCAGCCTGGCGACCGCCTTCGTCACCACCGCCGGACAGCTGATCGCCGTCCGCGTCCTGACCGGTGTCGCCGCCGCGATGACCACGCCCGGCTCGATGGCCCTGGCGTACCGCCTCTACGACGACGAGCAGCGCCGCGTCCGCGCCATCAACCTGATCTCCACCGTCGGCCTGATCGGTCTCGCGGTCGGCCCGACGATCGGCGGTTTCGTCCTCGCCGTCGCACCGTGGCAGGTGCTGCTGCTGGTCAACGTCCCGATCGCCGCCCTCGCCTACCTCGGCATCCGCACCGGCATCGCCCCCGACGACCCGGCCGACCTGCACCGCGACCCGATCAACGTGCCCGGGGCGCTCCTCGGCACCGCCACCATCGCCCTCGCCCTGATCGCGCCCACCCTCTTCGTCGACGAGGGCGTCACCTCGTGGATCCCGTGGACCGCGGTGGCCGGTGCCGTCCTGGCCGGGGTCCTCTTCACCCGCCGGCCGCTCGTCGACCTGGAACTACTCACCCGCCCACTGGTCGCCAGCGGTCTGGCGTACAAGGCCGCCGCCGGACTGGCCGTCGCCGGCCTGGGCTACCTGGTCACCCTGCAACTCCAGCTCGACTGGGGCTGGTCCCCAGCGATGGCCTCGCTCGGCATGCTTCCGCAGGTCGCCGTGCTGGTCGCGGGCAGCGCGTTCGTCGGCCCGTTCGTGCGGCGCGCCGGCCTGAACCGGGCCGCGCGGCTCAGCGCCGTCGCGGTCGTTCTCGGTCTCGGCGTCTACGGCGTCTTCGGGCGGCTCGGCTACCTCTGGGTCGCGATCGCCCTGGCCCTGGTCGCCGCCGGGCTGCGGGTGATCGGCGTGGTGGCCGGCGTCAGCGTCCTGCAGGGCCTCCCGGAGAACCGCACCACGATCGGCGCCGCCCTCACCGACACGGTCACCGAGGTCTCCTCCGCCATCGGCGTCGCCGTCTCCGGCACGATCCTGGCCACCCTCTTCACCGGCCCGGTCGCCGGTCTCCCCTGGTCCGCACGGCAGACCACCGAGTTCCACCACACCCTGACGACCGCGGGCCTCTCTCTCACGTTCATCGCCGCCTGCTTGGTCGCCTTCTCCCGTACGATCCCAGCCCTGACCCGCCGTCCTCAAAAGGCGGCCCGGTGACCATCTCCCGGACCTCGCGCACCGCCAGCACCACGGCGCAACCGGCCGTCATCGTCGCCGCCCCGCCGACCAGCAGCGCGGTGGCACCCGTTCCGGGGGCGAGCACGCCGACCAGGGCGTACCCCAGCGGAAGTGTGACCAATGATCCGAACCAGTCGTAGGCGCTGACCCGGGAGAGCGCCTCACGCGGCACGTTCGCCTGCATCGCGGTGTCCCAGAGCGCCGCGAACACCCCGATCCCGGCCCCCGCCAGGAACCCGCCGAACACCACCAGCGGCAGCGCGGCGGGGAGCGCGAGCAGGAGCAGGGCGGGAACGTACCCAAGCAGTCCGACCGTGGCCACCCGCAGCGGGTGGCGCGGCGTCATCCGCATCATGGCCAGCCCGCCCGCGACCGCCCCGGCCCCGAACCCGCCGAGCACCAGCCCCCATCCGCGCGCCCCGCCGAGCCCGGCGCTCGCCACCTGCGGCCCGAGCACCAGGTAGGCGGGGACGGTGGTCAGATGCATCACCCCGAACTGCACCACGATCACCCAGAGCCACCGCCGCGACCGGAACTCCCACCACCCCTCCCGCAGATCCGTCAGCACACCCGGCGCACTCCCCCCGGCGTTCACCACGCCCGCCGGCACGCTCGGCGCACTCCCGCGCGCCGCCACCACGCCGGCCGGCACGGTCGCCAGGAAGAGCGTGCTGACCACGTACGACACCGCGTCGACGGCGAACACCACCGCCGGGCTGAACGCCGCGACCAGGACCCCGCCCAGCGCCGGCCCGACCGCCGAGCTGAACGACCGCCCGACCCCGACCAGCGCGTTCGCCCGCTGCAGCCCGCCGTCCCCGGCGACCGCCGGGATCAGCCCGGTCAGCGCCGGCCGGAAGAACGCGTTCCCCAGCCCGTCCAGCGCCGCGAACCCCATCAGCGCGACCAGCGGCACGTCCCCGCTCAGCGCCCACACCGCGAGCACCCCCTGGGTGACC
Organism: Actinoplanes sp. NPDC051851; assembly: GCF_040681165.1. NCBI lineage: Bacteria > Bacillati > Actinomycetota > Actinomycetes > Micromonosporales > Micromonosporaceae > Actinoplanes > Actinoplanes sp. NPDC051851. Next base: position 7,498 of record NZ_JBFAYF010000111.1, read on the forward strand.
GCACGTACGGCATCCGCCCCGAGCATCACCGTCCGCCGCGGCACCCGGTCCGCCAGCACCCCACCGAGCAGCAGGAACACCACGGTCGGCAGCGACCCGGCACTCATCACGAGCCCCACCCCGCCCGCACCGTGCCCACTCCCCAGCGCCGCGAACGCCAGCGCGACCGGCATCATCTGCGACCCGAGCATCGAGGTGTAGAACCCGGCGAGCACTCTGCGAAACGGCGACACGCCCACGGACTCTTCCATGGACCACGGTCACTGCCGCAACCCATTTGATCGAGGCCGCCGCATCAGCGACGCTGTCACCGTGCTGGCCGACCATCTCCGGGGCGTCTTCCCGGACCAGAAGATCACTCAGTTCGACGACATCGTCCGGGTGGAGCTGCGGGACCGCGACCACCTCTACGCCACCACCGGTCCCCTCGTGGACGGCCACAACGTGGGCTTCGTCCTGCAGGGAACCCCTGGCGACGAGGCGGTGCACCGGGAGACGCTGACCATGGTCGCGTTCTACCACGCGAGCGGCGGGAGCTTCGCTCTCGACCACGGCCACACCGTCCCGATCGGGCGGCCGTGGGTGCTCGGTTCCCGGTGTGACCATCTGCTGGTCAGCCTCCCCTACCCCTGGGGCCCGACGCTGGAGACGGCCGACTTCCCGGGCGGGCACCTGCGCCTGCTGTGGCTACTCCCGATCACCAAAGCAGAGAAGTCGTTCCGCCACGAGCACGGCCTGGAGGCTCTGGAACAGCGTTTCGACGAGGCCGAACTCCTGTACGCCGACCCGTACCGGAAGTGCGTCGTCGCCGGATGACCGGAGGGCGCCCCGCTACCTCTTTGATCGTCCCCACCGGACGCCGACCCGGAGTCCGGCGTCGACGCGCACGACGGTGATCCCGCATTCGGTGCCCGACCGGGCCGGGCGCACGCGCGGATCCGCGCTCCGCATCGAGTAGACACTGTCTACCACAATGCCGGGCATGCGGAAGACGGTCGTGGTCGGTGGGGTCACTGTCGGGTATCGCGACGCCGGGGAGCCCGGTGGGGCGCCGGTCGTGCTGCTGCACGGCGGGAGTAGCAGCGCCGCCACCTGGGATCGGCTCACCGGGCGCCTGCGGGGCCGGGGGCTGCGGACCATCGCGGTGGATCTGCGCGGGCACGGCGACAGCTCGCGTACGCCCACCTACCCGCTGACCGGCTACCGGGACGACGTGCTCGGGCTGCTCGACCGGCTCGGGCTGGAGCGGGTCGCGCTCGTCGGGCACTCGCTCGGGGCGTACACCGCCCTGCTGGTCGCGCAGCAGGCGCCGGAACGCGTCGTGCGGCTCGTGCTGGAGGAGCCGCCGATGCCGACCCGGGAGGCGGCCGAGGCACACGGCCTGAACCGGGCGCGCTTCCTGCTGCCCGCGATCGGCATCCTGGCGACCCGGCGCCGGGCCGACGCGAAGGCGGTGATCGCGGCGGTACGGCAGCTGCGGGAGCCGGATCCGCAGTGGTGGACGCGGCTGGAAAGGATCACGGCGCCGACGCTGGTGATCTCGGGCGGGCCGGGCAGCCACATCGCTCCCGAGCGCCTGCGGCAGCTGGTGGCGGCCCTGCCCGACGCCGCGTTCGCCACGGTCCCGGTAGGACACCGGATCCACCGTCGTGCTCCCGCACCCTTCGAGGAGCTCGTGATTCCCTTTCTCTCCGACGTACGATAAAGGTCGTGAGCGGTCATCGGGTCCCTGAGGCCAGGAAGAGCGGGAGGGCCAGCAGCAGCCGGTCCGCGGCCGCCCGCTGCCGCTGATCGGCGAGCCACTCCCCGGCCTCCCCGGGCGTGATCGCGCCGGTGTCGCGGGCCGCGGTGGCATGGCCCGTGAGCAGCGGAATCGTGGTGGCATCGGTGAAGACGGCGGCGTGCACCTCCAGGGCGACGTCGTGGAAACCCGCGTCGAGCAGCAGGTTGCGGTACCCGCGGGCGATCCGCGGATGGGCGATGGTCGCGGCGCGGGCGTGCACGATCCGGCGGGTCAGTTCGGGCAGGCTCGACTCGATGATCTGCGTGTCCCAGTCCTGACCGATCAGGACGATGCGCCCGCCCGGCGCCAGCACCCGGCGGGCCTCCCGCAGCGCGGCCGCCGGATCGGGGACGACGTGGAAGACCTTGTCGGCCCGGTACCCGGCGACCGCGCCGTCGGCGACCGGAAGTTCCCCGGCGCCGCCCGCCCGGAAGTCGGCCGATGGGAAACGGTCACGGGCGGTCGCCAGCATGACCGGATCGGGGTCCACGCCGATCGCGTGCGCGCCCAGTTCGGCGACCGCGCGCCCGGCACCGCAGCCGACGTCGACCACGGCCGCACCCGGATGGAGGCGCAGCAGCTCGTAGGTCCGGGACCGCAGCGCGATCGCCTCGGGCAGGTTCTCGGCCGTGTCGAGCAGCCGGATCAGGGCCGTAGCGTCGGTGTACGTCATGCGCTCGACTCTGCGACTTAAGGTCGACCTGAGGTCAACCCGGATGAGGTGCGTTCGATCTGGAACACGGCCTGCGCTGCCGCCACGAGGCCCACGAGACCTGCCCCCACTTCCAGTCCATGATCCAGTCCCGCGTGGCCGGCATCCCCGTCGCCACGGCGATGGACCACCCGTGACGTCCGTCCCTCGGGAGGCGCCTTGATCTCAAGCCGGGTTGAGGTTTTAGGCTCGCGGGAACACTTCCCCATCGGAGGAATACCTGATGCGCCTGTTCCACCTGCTCCGGCCGCGCACCGTCGTGAGTGCGCACTGCGATCTGCCGTGTGGTGTCTACGACCCCGCGCAGGCCCGCATCGAGGCGGAGTCGATCCTGGCCGTCACGAAGAAGTACCAGGACAACGCCGACCCCGAGTTCCGTACCCGCGCCCTGCTCATCAAGGAGCAGCGGTCCGAGCTCGTCAAGCACCACCTCTGGGTGCTCTGGACCGACTACTTCAAGGCACCGCACTTCGAGAAGTACCCGCAGCTCCACGGCCTCTTCAACGAGGCGACCAAGCTGGCCGGCGCGAGTGGCGCGAAGGGCTCCGCGGACCCCGCCGTGGCCGAGCAGCTGCTCGCCAGGATCGAGGAGATCAGCAAGATCTTCTGGGAGACCAAGCAGGCCTGACCGTACGGGCGGGGGCGGCGGCACCGCTGTCCCCGCACGCCCGGGTGACCCGGACCGATTCCCCGGAACCGGCCCGGCGGCCGCGCCTAGCGTGATCCACATGCGTCCAGCTACGAGCCGTATCCTCGCCGCCGCATCCGTCACCGCCCTGGCCCTCGTCGCCGTACCCCGGCCGGCACTCGCCACCGCGACACGGCCCGTGGCGGGACACACCGCGGTGCGGGCCGGCGCGGTGCCCACCGTGGCGCAGATGACGAAGGGCCTGATCGCCCGGGCCGACCTCCCGGCGGGCTACACCCTCGGCGAGACCGTCGACGGCGTCACCTCCCTGGCACCCGGCGACCGCTGCGACCCGCTGCTGAAGCCCGACCGCGGCAAGCCGTCGCCGTTCGTCGCGGCCGACTTCACCACCGCGCGCGGCGCCTCCGGCAACGAGATCATCATCGCCACCGGGGCGGCCGTGGCCCGCGACCACCTGAAGGCCCTCGCCGCCGTACCGGTCAAGTGCCCGACCACCACCACCGGCAAGGTCACCGTACGGGTGACCCGCACCCCGCTCCCGGTCAAGTCCGGCATCGCGGTCACCGTCTCCACCAAGGGCGAGGACGGGTCCGGCACCAGGGTGGACTCCTACATCCTCGGCGCCCTGGTGACGTCCGGCGAGGTCTGCGCCTTCCTCACCCTCATGAACGCCACCCCCGCCGACAGCGCCCCGTTCACGAAGCTGGTCACGGCCGCCACCGCCAAGCTCAAGAAGATCAAGTAACCCGCTCCCGGTCCTGGCTGGCGATCCGGGGCGTCTCGGCCAGCCGGCTGGCGATCCGGGGCGCCTCGGGCGGTCCGACAGGCCGCGGGGTGGGCCCTGACTGGCTGGGTTTGATCGACTTTTCATGATCAACCGCGGGGATGATCTTTGCGGCTGGTGGTCGGGGGTGTGTCGGCAGGCTGGAGAGACCCGTGAGCGCCAGCTTTCCCGGCGTGGCTGGTGTTCACGGGTCACTCGGAGCGCCTGAGACACCCCTGATCACCAGCCCACCAGCCCGAGACACCCCGGAACGCCAGCCGACCGGCCACGGGGGGCGCCGCCCGGCCGGTCCACGATCGAACGCTGGCCGGTGGAGCCGGATCGAACCCGCCGCATCGCTCCGCGGCGGCGTTGACATCCTGTCGGCAGGGCCGCGCTCCGGGGCGTACGCCAAGGGGTGTGAAAGGCGGGACGGAGAACGTCCGGGAACCCGGCGAGCGGGATCGAGTGAGATGGATCGACCTTGAGGGGCGACCAGAACGGAGCTGCGCGCGGTGACCACCGTTCCGGTCCGTCCCCCCGATGGTCACCGCGCCACGGGCCTCCGCGTCCCTGTTCCACCAACGCGCTGGAGGCCGCGCGACCGGGTCAGAGCCCCCACGGCATCACCCGTCGCGCTGTGCGCCCGCAGGCTAGAGCTCCCCGATTGACAGGAGGTTGACGCGGCGGCCGCACCATTACTGACACGATTCAGTACAGGCCAGGAGCGTGGAGGACCGCCGTGCCGACCGGAAAGGTGACGATCGAGGACGTCGCCCGCGCGGCCGGTGTTTCGCGCGCGGCCGGTGTTTCGCGCGCGGCCGGTGTTTCGCGCGCGGGCGACGTCCCGGGTGATGAACGACGTGCCGGGCGCGACCGAGGCGGTCCGGCTCCGGGTCCGTTCGGTGATCGCCGAGCGGGGCTACGTCCCGGACCAGGCGGCGCGCGTGGTGAGCTGGCGGCGAGAGCGCTCTCGCCCGTACCGTCCGGCCGATGGAGAGCATCACCAAGAACCGCCAGGCCCCGGACACCCTGCGCGCGATGATCACCCGGGCCTACGGTCCGGATCAGGTCCCCGACGGCGACGGCTGGGCCGAGGAGCTGGGGCACGGCTGGTTCAACGTCGCCTACCGGATCACCCTGCGCGACGGCACCGTCGTGGTCCTCAAGATCGCGCCGCCGCCGCACGTCGAGGTGATGACGTACGAGCGCGGCGCGATGACGATCGAGCTGGCCACGCTGCGCCTGCTCACCGAGCGCACCGGCGTGCCGGTGCCGCGCGTCGACTTCGCCGACCAGAGCCACGACCTCTGCGACGCCGACTACTTCTTCATGCAGCACATCGACGCCGACAACTTCGGCATCGTCCGCGACACCCTCTCCCCCGCCGAGCGCGACACCTACAACGAGGCCCTGGGCTCCGCCAACTTCCAGATCAACACCGTTTCGGGTACGGCCTTCGGCCCGCTCGCCGCCCCGGGAGACGCCACCTGGCGGGCCTGCTTCACCCGCATGATCGGCGACGTGCTCTCCGACGGAGAACGCCGCTCGGTCGACCTCGGTCACGACTACGCCGCGATCCGCGCGCTGATCGCCGCGAACGAGGACTCCCTGGACGAGGTGACCGAACCACGCCTGGTCGAGTGGGACCTCTGGGACGGCAACGTGATGATCCGGGACGGGCGGATCGTCGCGATCATCGACCACGAGCGGGCCTTCTGGGGCGACCCGCTGATGGAGGCCGGTTTCACCGCGATCGACCTGCCCGCGTTCGGCGACTCCACCGCGTTCCTGCGCGGCTACGGCCACCCGGCACTCACCGCCACCGAGCGGCGACGCCGCCGTCTCTACACGCTCTACCTGGTCCTCATCATGATCATCGAGACCGACTACCGGGGCCACACCGACACGATGCAGTACGACTGGGCCCGCGACCGCCTGCACGAGGTGATGGCCCTGTTCGGCGCCGGCCGGGAAGTGCGCTGACCGGCGGCCGGGGTCACCCCGCTCCTCGCCGCCGGCGAGATCGTCTCGGCGCCGGCCGCCCACCTCCTGCTGAACCGATCCGGTCAGGCCACCGGGCGGATGTTGTGGTTGACCCGGAACCGGTTGGACGGATCGTAGAACTTCTTGACGTCCAGCAGCCGGTCGTAGGACTCCGGTGCGAAGGCTGCCCGGACCGCCTCCGGCGAGGTGTCCTCGGTGCTCTGGAAGTTCGCGTACGCCCCACCCGTGCTCCACGGCGCCATCCGCTCCAGGAACCGCCGCTGCACCGCCCGGATCCGCTCGGCGTCGCCCGGCTCCGGGCCCACCAGCGCCAGCAGCTCCTCCAGCGGCAGCGAGCGCAGCAGCGCGGACCGGTCGATGCCCTTCCCCGGCTCGGCCGGGTCGTTCGCCGTACAACCGGGTGATCGGGAAGAGCTCGACCTCGAGGGCGGTGACCACGCCGAAGTCGCCCTTGCCGCCCCGGGCCGCCCAGAACAGATCGGGTTCGTGGTACGGGCTGGCGTGCCGCAGCACCCCGTCGGCGGTCACGATGTCGAAGGAGCGCACGTGGTCGGCGGCGAAACCGCGGCTGCGGCCGAAAACCGGGCTGAGACCGCCGCCGAGGGTGAAGCCGACCGCGCCGACCATCATCAGGGTGCCGTCGGAGGAGACCACCGCGCCGTGTCCGGTGGTGTTCACCGAGACGGCGAGATCGTTCTCGGTCGCGAAACGGATCCCGTGCTGCACGTCGGTGACGCCGGTCGCGCCGGCCACCACGGCCGGGCGGTGCGACCGGGTCAGGTTGAAGGTCGCGGTCTCCGCGGCGTACCCGTCGTCGCCGGGGATCAGGACGGGCCCGTCGACGGCGTTCGTCAGCCGGATGAGGTCAAACGTCGTGTTCGTCACGGTCCCAGCAGGCCACTCCGGCGCCGATCCCGGGTTGACGCGCGGTTGACGCCCCGGATTTGTCATACCCCTGGGGTATCAAGGTCATGGCAACCCGGAACGACGAAACGAGTGCCTGATGTCTACCGAGCCCGAGATCGCCCCCGTCGTCGACGCGGCCCACGCCGTGCCGTTCGCGACCGAGGACGCCTACCGCGCGGCGATCGAGCAGATCCGGGCGGCCGCGGCGGCGTACTACGCGGGCACCGACCTGGCGATGGACGACGCCACCTACGACGCGCTGCTGGCCAAGGTCACCGTGACCGAGAATGGTCAGCCCGGCTGGGTGGTGGAGGCCTCGCCGTCCGTGGTGGTCGGCGCGGGCGGCGGCGTGGTCGGCGACGTCGTGCACAGCACGCCGATGCTGAGCCTGGACAACGTCTTCGACGAGGACGAGCTGCGCACGTGGGCCGCCCGTCTCGACCGGGTGCTGGGCCGGCCCGCCGCGGGCTACACCGTCGAACCCAAGATCGACGGGATGGCGATCGCGGCCCGCTACGTCGACGGCCGGCTCACCCAGGTGGCGACCCGGGGCGACGGCCGGGCCGGTGAGGACGTGACCGCGCAGGCCCGGGCGGTCGCCGGGCTGCCCACCGCGCTGACCGGCCCGGTCACCGTCGAGGTCCGCGGCGAGGTGCTGATGACCGACGCCGACTTCGAGCGGGCCAACGAGCTGCGCACCGCGCACGGCGGCCGCCCCTTCGCCAACCCCCGCAACGCCGCGGCCGGCACGCTGCGGGCGCAGGATCGCGCCTACCTCGCCCCGCTCTCCTTCTTCGCGTACGCCGTGCACGACCTGCCGGGGGCGGAGGCGCTCACCCACGGGGCCGCGATGTCCGCGATCGCCGAGCTCGGCGTGGCGACCACCGGCGGGTCGGCGGCCGGGATGGCGCGGTGCGCCACCGTCGACGAGCTGATCGCCGCGATCGCCCGGATGGGCGCGCTCCGCGACAAGCTCGGCTTCGACATCGACGGCGTGGTGATCAAGGCGGACGCCGCCGCGGACCGGGCGGACGCCGGGTCGTCCAGCCGGGCGCCGCGCTGGGCCATCGCGTTCAAATTCCCCGCCGACACCCGGACGTCCCGGCTGACCGCGATCGAGGTGCAGGTCGGCCGGACCGGCGTGATCACCCCGGTCGCCGTGATCGAGCCGGTCCAGGTCGGCGGCGTCGAGGTCACCTCGGCCACCCTGCACAACTTCGGCGACCTGGTCCGGCGGGACGTTCGGGTCGGCGACACGGTCTTCGTCCGCCGGGCCGGCGAGGTGATCCCGGAGATCACCGGGGCGAAACTCGACGAGCGCCCGGCCGGCGCCCAGCCGTTCACCGCGCCCGAGGTCTGCCCGCGCTGCGGCGGCGAGATCGACCGCTCGCAGAAGCGCTGGCGCTGCGTGCAGGGCCGGGCCTGCGGCGCGACCGAGTCGCTCGCCTACTTCGCGGCCCGCGATTCGATGGACATCGAGGGCCTCGGCGACAAGGTGATCCGCCTGCTGGTCGCGGCGGACATGGTCACCGACCCGGCCGACCTGTACGACCTGGACGCCGAGGCGGTCGCCCGGCTCGACCGGATGGGCACCACCTCGGCGACGAAGCTGATCGCCAACATCGCGGCGTCGAAGGCCCAGCCGCTCTCCCGGGTGCTGACCGGGCTCGGCGTGCGGATGACCGGGCGCTCGATGTCGCGCCGCCTGGCCCGGCACTTCGGCTCGATGGAGGCGCTCTGCGCGGCAGGCGTCGAACAGCTCCAGGAGGTCGACGCGGTCGGGCCGGAGCGGGCCGCCACCATCGCCGCCGAGCTCGTCGACCTCGCCCCGGTGATCGCCAAGCTGACCGCGCGGGGGCTGACCACGATCGAGCCGGGCGTCACGCCGTACGCGGAGAGAGGCGACGAAGCCGGCGGCGACGTGACGGGCCCGGCCGGGCGCCTGCCCCTGCGGAGGGAGGACGGCACGCCGATGACCGTGGTGGTCACCGGGTCGGTGCCGGGACTGACCCGCAACGAGGGGAACGAGGCGGTCGAGCGGCTCGGCGGCAAGTCGTCCGGCTCGGTCTCCGCGCGCACCGACCTGGTGGTGGTCGGCGACGGCGCGGGTTCCAAGGCCGCCAAGGCCGAGCAGCTCGGCGTCCGGATCCTCCCGTCAGACCGCTTCGCGGCGCTGCTCGCCGCCCACGACGCCGGCGAGAGCCCCGCCCTGGAGGACTTTTAGCCGATCGCTCCCGGCCTTCCGCCGCGGCGCGCCGTTCGCCGGCGGCGCCCGGTCTCCACTGCGGCGCCCGGTCTCCACTGCGGCGCCGGTCTCCACTGCGGCGCCGCGCCCTCTGCCACGCGACCATCGCGGTCAGCGTGGGCTTCGGCGACACGACCAGCTCCGGGACGCGCTCCCCGCCTCTCGATGATCGTGGCGTTCGCGGTGCCGCCCGCCTCGCACATCGCCCGCGGGCTTCGGCTGGTGGTGAGGGGTGCCTGGATCACGACGCTAGATCCGCGGTCACGGGCGCATCGACGGCCCGCGGCGGGCTCACTCTGACGGGTGTCGTCGCGCGCTGCCGCTGGGCCAGCGCCA
>NZ_JBFAYF010000112.1:0-16329 GCF_040681165.1 Actinoplanes sp. NPDC051851
TTTTTGTGGGGTTGTTCTTGTTTTTGCCTTAAGTCCTCCTCACGCCCGCCTCCCCCCCCACAACCCCGGACCGCTGCACGAGCACAACCGACCGCGGGCCTCGCGAACCCCACCGGCGAGCGCGGCCGCCGGGCAACGCGAACGGCGTAGGCGCCGGGCAGCGCGGGCGGTGGGCGCGAGCGGTATAGGCAGCGCGGTGGGCGCGGGCGGCGCGGTGGGCGGGGACGCAACGCGGGGTGGCTGGAGGGGGGAAAGAAGAAAGCCCGCACCGATCACGGTGCGGGCTTTCTCATCTGGTAGTCCCGAAGGGATTCGAACCCTCGCTACCGCCTTGAGAGGGCGGCGTCCTAGGCCGCTAGACGACGGGACCAGGACGTGCTGTACAACCGTGCTGCCAGCGCAAACCTCGCGCTTCCAGCGCTGCCGCCCCCGAAGGGAGCGACATCGCTGGGGTACCAGGACTCGAACCTAGACTAACTGAACCAGAATCAGTCGGGCTGCCAATTACCCCATACCCCATTTGGCCCGGCTTGCCGAGCCGTTGAGAACTTTACCCGAGCCCTCCCCGCCCGCCAAATCGGGTTACCGAAACAGATCCGCGTGTGCGGCCGCCCACTCCCGGTAGCCGGTGGCGGGGCGGCCCAGTAGATCGCCAACCGTCGATACCACCTGCTGCGGTGGGTGGGCCGCCATGCTCGCGAGGTTCGCCAGGTACCAGTCGCCGTAGGGACCCATGGACTCGGTGAACCGCGCGCGGGCGGCCTCGCCGGTCAGCTCGACGTAGCGCAGGTCGCGCCCGAGACCGGCGCCGAGCTCGGCGACCTTCTCCCGGCGGCTGAGCGCGGCCGGGCCGGTGAGCGGGAGCGAGGCGCCCGCGTGGTCGTCCGAGAGCAGCACCGCGGCGGCCACGGCGGCGATGTCCTCCTCCGCGACCGGCGCGTTCGCCACGTCCGGGTACGCGTCCCGCACCTCGTCCCCCGCACGGATCTGCGGCGCCCAGATCGTCGCGTTGGAGATGAACTCACCGGGCTCCAGGTGGGTCCAGGCGGCCCCACTGGCCTCGACCGCGTCCTCGATCGGCTGCCACTCGCCGCCCTTCACGCCGGCCAGGTCGACGATGTGCCGGACGCCCGCGGCGGCGGCCATCGCGCAGACCTCCGCCGCGGTGGGCAGGTGCGGCGCGAGGTACATCCGGTCGACGCCCGCCAGAGCGGTGGCGACCGTGCCGCGCCGGCCGAAGTGGCCGTGGACCACTTCGACCGGGGACGGCAGGGCGGCGCGCGCCGGGTCGACGGTCAGCGCGCGGATGTCGGTGGCGCCGCGAGCGAGCAGCTCGCCGACGACCATCCGGCCGATCTTGGCAGTGGCGCCGGTGACCAGGATCCGCACGACAACCTCCGGGAGAGGGACGACAGGACGCGGAGGGGCGGGACTCAGTCCAGCGCGACGACGGTGTTCCGCAGTTCGCCGATGCCCTGGATGCTGATCGAGACGGTGTCGCCGGGCACGATCTGGCTGACGCCGGCCGGGGTGCCGGTCAGGATGACGTCGCCGGGCAGCAGCGTCATCACGTGCGACACGTACGACACCAGGCTCGGGATGTCGAAGACCATGTCCTTGGTCCGGCCGATCTGGCGCACCTCGAGGTTCTCCGGGTCGCGGCCGACCTCGCAGCGCACCTCCAGGTCGCTGACGTCCAGGTCGGTGACGATCCACGGACCGAGCGGGCAGAACGAGTCGAAGCCCTTGGCCCGGGTCCACTGCGGGTCCTTGCGCTGCAGGTCGCGGGCGGTGACGTCGTTGGCGCAGGTGTACCCGAAGATGGCCTTCTCGGCGCCGGCCCGGTCGACCCGGCGGGCACCGGTCGCGCCGATCACCACGGCCAGCTCGGCCTCCTCGTCGACCCGCTCGGTGACCGAGGGGATCCGGATCGCGTCGTTCGGGCCGATCACCGAGGTGGAGGGCTTGATGAAGATCAGCGGCTCGGCGGGTACCTCGTTGCCCATCTCGGCGGCGTGGTCGGCGTAGTTGCGGCCGACGCCGATCACCTTGCTGGAGAAGATCGGGGCGAGCAGGCGTACGTCGGGGAGCGCCCACCGCTGGCCGGTGAGGCGCACCTCCTCGAAGGGCAGGCTGCTGATCTCGGCGACCGTGAGGCCGGAGGAGCCGTCGCCCTCGACGACGCCGAACGACACTCCGTTGGCATGAACAAAGCGGGCGAAGCGCACAGGGAACCCCATCTGCGGAAGAGGAAAGGACTTCCCCGAAATCTACGCCGGGCGAGCCTCCACGCCGAGCCGCGGGAACGGCTCCAGCGAGAAGACCACCTCGATCGGCACCTCGAAGTACGCGCAGATCCGCAGCGCCAGGTGCAGGCTGGGACTGAACTCGCCGCGCTCCAGATAGCCCACCGTCTGATAGTGCACACCCAGCGCGTCCGCCAGCTGCCGCCGCGAGATCCCCCGTTCGGCACGCAGCATCGCGATCCGGTTGTACGTGATCTCGCTCGCCATGGCTCCCTCAGACACCCACCCGGGACAGCGCCCGCTGCCGGCGCTCCGCCATGGCCGAACCGGATTCCCGGCGGGCCATCCGGCGCAGCACCCCGGGCGCGAGCGAGAGCCCGAGGACCGCCCAGAACAGCAGGACACCGGCGGTCTGCCAGGTCCGCCACGCGCCGCCCAGCTCGGCGGCGGCGAAGGCGTCGGGCAGGAACGCCGATCGCAGCCCCAACCCTAGCCAGTAGACCGGGAAGACCTGGGCGACGCCCTGGAGCCATCCCGGCATCGAGGTGATCGGGTAGAAGATGCCGGAGATCCCGGCCAGGACCATCACCGGCAGCGAGATGAAGGCGACCAGGCGCGGGTTCTCCAGCAGGGCGCCGAGCACCGCGCCGAGCGGCATGGTGGCGAGGAAGGCGAGCGGCACCAGCCAGAGCAGGGTGAGCCAGCCGGACGCGTCCACCGACACGCCGTCCACCAGGAAGAGCCCGGGGATCAGCACCAGCGCGATGCTGATCAGGATCACCCCGCCGACCAGCACGATCCGGCCGACCAGGTACGAGACCATCCCGCCGGGCAGCGCCTTGGCCCGCAGCAGCGTCCCGTCCTCCCGTTCGAGCAGCAGGTACTGGGCGGTCAGGACCACCCCGGTCTGCGCGACCAGCAGGCCCAGCGTGCCGGGCAGCGTCATCGCGCCGAGCGAGAACCCGCCGGCGACCGTGGTGTCGCCCATGAAGAGGAGCGTGCCGACCAGCAGGACCGCGCTGAACGCGTACCCGAACCAGTCGCTGAACGTGCGCAGCGTGATGCGCAGCTCGATGAGCCCGCGCCGCAGGCCCTGTCGCACCAGGAAGATCATTTCTCGTGCTCCCGGACCAGTCGCATGTAGGTGTCCTCCAGGCTGGACCGCCGGACCTCGAGTTCGGCGACGTCGTCGTGGTGCCGGAGCAGGTCGCGGACGAAGGGGACCGCGTCCGTGGCGGAGTGGACGAACCGCTGCCCGTCCCGGGTCCAGCGGATCTCGGTCTCGCCGGCCACCCGCCGGGAGAGTTCGTCGGCGGAGCCGTCCGCGATGATCCGCCCACCGGCCAGGATCAGGATCCGGTCGGCGAGCTTCTCCGCCTCGTCCAGGTCGTGCGTGGTGAGGAGCACAGTGGTCTCGTCCAGGTCGCTGAGGCGGTGTATCAGGTCCTGGAACTCGCGGCGGGCGGCCGGGTCGAAGCCGACCGTCGGTTCGTCGAGGAAGAGCAGGTCGGGACGGCCGACGAGCCCGATCGCCACGTCCAGCCGACGGCGCTGGCCACCGGAGAGATGCCCGACGCGACTGTCGGCCTGACCGTTCAGGCCCACCGTGTCGAGGAGATCGGCGACCGGCCAGTTTCGACCGTACGGGAGATAATGTTGTCCGAAATAGTCTAGAAGCTCCCGGACGCGCCACTTACCGTGATCGCGCCACGACTGGAGCACCACGCCGAGCCGGGAGCGCCATCGCTCGTCGCCGCGCTCCGGATCGGCGCCGAGGACCCGGACGTGCCCCGCCGACCTCCGCCGGAAGCCCTCCAGGATCTCGATCGTGGTGCTCTTGCCCGCGCCGTTCGGCCCGAGCAGCGCCAGCACCTCGCCCGGCCGGGCCGTGAAATCGATGCCGCCGAGCACCTCCACCGCGCCGTAGCTCATCCGAAGATCACGAACTTCGATGACCGGCTCGACGATCGGCACACTCGGGCCGGCGCCGGACTCCCCCGTCAGTACCGTCTCCGTCATGTCTAGCACGCTATCAATCTCGTAGCACATCTACTACATACCGCAGCACAGAACTTATGCCTGGCACACAAAGACCATAAAAACCTCTAAATCCCTTTCAGTACGGCCAAAGCAGGACTCACCCCCTCGGTGGCAGAACTCATTAGCGCCTTAACGGTGATCGTGTTGATCGCGTCGGCTAGATACATTGGTGGGATGGGGATCAAGCAGGTGAGGGCACTCACCACCACGCTGCCCTCGGTCACCTGGATTCCCCTCGCGCGGGCGCACGCCGAGCGCGCCGACCAGATGACCGCCGGCCACCGCGCCCGCCGATCGGCCGGCGAGACGCACGCCATCGAGGACTTCCTCTACGACTACTACGGCACCCGCCCGTCCCTGCTGCGCCGCTGGCACCCCGGCGTCGGCGCGGGCCTCGCCCCGGCACCCGGCGGCGCGGTGGCCGAGCAGGGCGGCTGGAAGTTCTACACGACCTCGCAGGACGGCATCGTCGCGCTGGACCAGGACGCGTTCGTGCACGCCCGCGGCGAGAGCGTGCGGTACATCCACGGCCTGCTCACCGCGACCGCCTCCCGCCCGGTCTTCTCCGGCTGCTTCGGCCTGCACGAGTGGGCGATGGTCTACCGCGACCCCGAGCACCGGCACCCGCTGCCGCTGCGCCTCGGCCAGTCCGCGACCGACCGGGTGGTCGAGGAGCACACCATCCGCTGCACGCACTTCGACGCGTTCCGCTTCTTCACCCCGGAGGCGGTCGGGCTCAACCGGCTGCAGCCGACCCGGGCCACCCAGGTCGACCTGGACCAGCCGGGCTGCCTGCACGCCGCGATGGACGTGCACAAGTGGGCGCAGAAGCTCGGCCCCGGCGTCCCCGGCGCGCTCGCCCTCGACTGCTTCGCGCTGGCCGGCGAGATCCGCCTGCTCGACATGCAGGCCAGCCCGTACGACCTGACGTCGTACGGGCATCCCCCGGTCAAGATCGAGACCCCGGAGGGCAAGGCGGAGTACGTCGCCCGCCAGCGCGAGCTGGCCCGCCGGGCGGCCGGGCTGCGCAGCCGCCTGATCCGGGTCTGCGAGGCGCTGCTCGGCCCGGAGGAGGCCGCCCAGAACCGCCAGGCGGTCGCCCCCTACAACCAACGCTGAGAACCCCCACCTCAGCGCCGAGACTCCCTACATCAGCGCCGGGAGCGCCGCCGGCACCGGCACCGGGCGATCAGGCGCCCGCCCGGGCCCGGGTGAGGAAGGCGGCGGCACGATCCAGCGCGTCCACCGCGTCGTCGAGGCGGCCGAAGTGGTGCTGGTACACGTGCGGCAGCCCGGCGCCCACCTCCAGCGTCACCGCGACTCCGGCGGCCGTGGCCCGCTCGGCGAGCCGGACCGCGTCGTCGAGCAGGAGCTCCTCGTCGCCCACCTGGACGAGCAGCGGGGCGAGTCCGGTCAGATCGGCGAAGAGCGGGCTGGCCGCGAGCTCCGCCCCGGGCGCGTACCGCTCGGCGTACCAGCGCAGGGAGGCCGGTTCGAAGAGCGGGTCGACGCCGTCGCGCGTACGCAGGCTGTCGCCGGAGAGGGTGAGATCCACCCAGGGTGAGAAGACCACCGCGGCCGCCGGCTGCGGAAGGCCCGCGTCGCGGGCCGCGATCAGGAGCGAGATCACCAGGCCTCCGCCGGCCGAGTCACCCGCGACCAGCACCTCACCCCTCCCGATCAGTTCCCGGTACGCCGCCAGCGCGTCCCGGGAAGCGGCCGGGAAGGGATGTTCCGGGGCGAGGCGGTAGTCCAGTGAGTACGCCACCCCGCCCGAGCGCGCGATCAGCGCACCGGCGAGCCGCGCCCCGGTCCGCCCGGACCCGACCACGAACCCGCCGCCGTGCAGGTAGAGCAGGGTCGGCCCGGCCTGCGGCTCCCCCGCGCTCAACCGCACCGCCGGCCGCCCGCCCAGCGTCACGTCCTCGGTGGTCAGCGACGGGTCGAGCGGCATCGAGGCAGAGAACATCGCGAAGAGCCTCCGCTCCTCCGCCTCGGTCTTCTTGGTGCGCGGCGTCCCGGCAAGCGCTTCCCGGATGACGGCGCGCTGCTGCTCCCGGTCCATGTGGTTCCTCCGTCACGATGATGAAATGGCAGTCCGCCCCATCAAAACTAGATTCCTTGGAATCTAATTCCCAGGAAGATAACCGTGACGGACCTCACCGCCCTCTTCAACGACCTGGTCCGCACCGAGACCAGGCTCTACAACACGGTCGACGCCCGGCTGCGCGCCGAGCACGGCCTGCCGCTCGGCTCGCTGGAGGTGCTGCAGATCATCGGCGGCCGCCCGCACTGCCGCGTCCAGGACGTCGCCCACGAGGTCGGCATCACGGTCGGCGCCACCAGCAAGGCCGTCGACAGGTTGGAGGCGCGCGGCTGGTGCCGGCGCGCGGCCAATCCGGACGACCGCCGGTCCTCGCTGCTGGTGCTGACCCCGGCCGGACGGGAAGTGCTGGACACCGCGACGCCGTCCCTCGAGGCGGTGCTGGCCGAACTGACCGCCGGTCTCCCCGCGCCGCTCCTCGATCAGCTGGCCGGGGCGCTGCGCGCGTGGCGGCCGCTGCTCACTCCGGATAGTCCCGGCGGTTCTGCTTGATCTGGCCCCGGCGCTTCTTGTCGGCGATGCGGCGCTCCACCGAACCCTTGGTGGGGCGGGTCGCGCGGCGGGCCCGGGGCGGCGGGGCGACCGCCGAGGCCACCAGGTTGCCCAGGCGGGCCGCGGCGGCCTCCCGGTTGCGCAGCTGGGAGCGGTGCTCGGAGGCGGTGACGGTGAGCACACCCGACACCAGGCGGGCGCCGAGCCGGCCGAGAGCACGCTCCTTCAGCGACGGCGGCAGCAGATCGGAGCCGCCCAGGTCCCAGGAGAGCTCGACCCGCGAGTCGGTGGTGTTGACGCCCTGGCCACCGGGGCCGCCGGAACGGGAGAAACGCCAGGCGAGCTCCGCCGCGGGAATGGTCAGGCGGTCGTTCACCCGTACGTCCTCAAGCACGCGGCCAAGCATCGCATCCGGGCCGGGCTCCCGCCATCGGGTAACCGCCCGGACCGGCGCAGCCGGGCCGAAGGGGCATCGGACAGGGCAAGATGGGTCGGGTGACGTCACCATCCGCGCCGGTCGCCACGACCGGTTATCCGTGGCCCATCGAAAGCACGCGACTCGCCAACGGCCTGCGCGTCGTCGTCAGCGAGGACCGGACGTCTCCGGTCGTCTGCGTCAACCTCTGGTACGACGTCGGGTCACGCCACGAACCCGCCGGTCAGACCGGTTTCGCGCACCTCTTCGAGCACCTCATGTTCGAGGGCTCGCAGCACGTGCGCAAGACCGAGCACATGCGGCTGGTGCAGGGCAACGGCGGTTCGCTGAACGCCACCACCAACCCGGACCGGACGAACTACTTCGAGACGATGCCGGCCGAGCACCTGGAGCTGGCCCTCTGGCTGGAGGCGGACCGGATGGGCGGGCTGGTGCCCGCGCTCACCCAGGAGACCCTCGACAACCAGCGCGAGGTGGTCAAGAACGAACGGCGCCAGCGGTACGACAACGTGCCCTACGGCGACGCGTGGCTGCGCCTGCTGCCGCTGCTCTACCCGCAGGGGCACCCGTACCACCACGCCACGATCGGGTCGATGGAGGACCTGAACGCGGCCGGGCTGGACACCTTCAAGGCGTTCCACCAGCAGTACTACGCGCCGAACAACGCCGTCCTCACCGTCACCGGTGACGTCGCGGCGGACGAGGTGTTCCGGCTGGCCGAGAAGTACTTCGGGGCGATCGCCGCGGTCACCGGCATCCCCGCCGCGCCGGACGGCTCGCTGCCCATTCCGGCCACCGCTCCGGTCCGGGAGACCGTCACCGCGGCCGTCCCGGCGCCCCGGCTCTACCTGTCGCACCGGACGTACCCGTTCGGCACCCCCGGATACGACGCGATCACCGTGCTCGCCACCGTGCTCGGCAACGGCCGGGGCAGCCGCCTCTACCAGCGCCTCGCCGACGGCAAGCGGATCGCCCAGCCGGACTACATCGGGTCGTACGGCGTCGACCTGGCACACGCCCCCGCGCCGCTGATCATCACGGCCACCGCGAAGGACGGCGTCGACGTCGCCACGCTGGAGGCCGGGCTCGCCGAGGTGGTCCAGAGCCTGGCCGACGAGCCGGTCACCGACGACGAGCTGAACCGGGCCAAGGCGCTGCTCACCACCGCCTGGTGGCGCGGGGTCGCCACGGTCGGCGGCCGCGCGGACCTGCTCGGCCGGTACGCGACCCAGTTCGGCGACCCGGCCGCGGCCGGCTCCCGGCTGCCGCGCTGGCTCGCGGTCACCGCCGACGACCTGGTCGCGGCGGCCCGCGAGACGCTCTCCCCGGAGTCCCGGGTCACCCTCACGTACCTGCCCGAGGAGTCCGCATGACGCTCATCACCGTTCGTCCCGAGCCCGGTGCGGCCCGGCCGTACGCGTTCCCGGCCGTACGCCGGATCAGCGCGCACGGCGGCACCGTGATCGCCGCCCACCTGCCCGGCCAGGTCCTCGCCACCGCGGTGCTGCTGCTCGACGCCAGCGCCGCCCGCGAGACCGAGGGCCGCGAGGGCACCGCCACCGTGCTGGCCAAGTGCCTGGAGGAGGGCACCACGGCCCGCGACTCGGCGGCGTACGCCCTGGCGCTGGAGGGCCTCGGCGCCGAGCTCTCCCCCTCGGTGGACTGGGACTCGTTCCGGGTCGGCGTCGCCGCGCCCGCCCCGCTGCTCGCCGGAGCGGTCCGGCTCGCCGCCGAGGCCGCGCGCACGCCGAAGCTGGACCCGGCCGACGTGATCCGGGTCCGCGACGACGAGGTCGCCGCGCTGAAGATGGACTGGGCCCAGCCCGGTCCCCGCGCCGACGCCGCGCTCCGGGCCGACCTGTTCGCCGCCGACGGCCGGTACCGCCGGCCGCTGCACGGCGACCCCGCCTCGGTGGCCGCGGTGTCCGTGGACGACGTGCTGGAGTTCCACCGCTCGTGGATGCTCCGGCCCGGCGTGCTGCTGGTCACCGGCGACCTGGACGAGGTCGACCTGGACGTGCTGGCCGAGGCCGCGTTCGCCGGTACCTCGGGCGGCCTGGTCGCCCCGGAGGGCCCGCTCGGCGTGCCGGTGCCCACCCGCCCGCACGTGCTGCTGGTGGACCGGCCCGGCTCGGTGCAGTCGACGCTGCGGCTCGGGCACCGCGCCCCGGAGCGCGCCACGCCCGACTACGTGCCGATGACGCTCGCCGCCACGGTGCTCGGCGGGGCGTTCACCTCCCGGCTGAACCATCAGATCCGCGAGGTGAAGGGGTACACGTACGGCATCCGCGGCTCGTACGGGATGACCCGGCGCGCGGGCCGGTTCGAGGTGGCCGCGAGCGTGCAGACCGCGGTGACCGGGCCTGCCGTCCGGGACACCCTGCACGAGATCGCCGAGACCCAGGCGACCGGTGTCACCGAGGCCGAACTGGACGTCGCCCGGTCGTGGCGGGCCGGGCAGCTCTCGGTGGAGATGCAGACCCCGGGCGCGATCGCCGGGGCGCTGGCCACCCTGGTCGTGCACGGCCTGCCGGACGACTACTACGAGCGGCTGCGCCGGGAGTACCTGGAGGCCACCGTGGAGCAGGTCTCCGCGGCCGCCGCGAAGCACCTCGCGCCCGGGGGCCTCACCCTGGTCGTCGAGGGCGACGCCGCGGTGATCCGGGACGAGCTGGCCGAGTTCGGCGAGATCACCGACGTCGATCTGTAAAAAGTGACCGACGTCGCCTCGGCGGCGCGCCGGTAGCGGACGCCGGATAACGTCGGCCGCATGACGATCACCGACGCGCCGCCGGGGACGCGCCCGGCTCGCCGCCGCACGATCGGCACCGTTCTGCTCTGGCTGCTCCTGCTGCCCGGCCTCTGCTGGACGGTGATCCGGCTGGGCGGCTGGGAGGGCCACTCCCCGCTCGTCCCGCTGCTGGCCTTCACGCCGTACGTGGCCGTCGGGGCCTGGGTGCCGGCCCTGATCGGGCTGCTCACCCGGCGCCGGCTGCCGGGCGTGGTGGCGCTGCTGACCGCCGTCGCACTGGCCGCCTGCGTGCTGCCCCGCGCCCTGCCCGACCTCGACAAGGGCCTGTCGCGGGGCGTCGCGCTGCACGTGATGACCTCGAACATGCTCTTCGGCGGCGCCGACGCGGCGACCATCGTGACACTGGTCCGGGAGAACGACGTCGCGGTCCTCGCCGTGCAGGAGTTCAGTCCCGGCGCCGAGCGCTCCCTGGCGGAGGCCGGGCTCGGCGACCTGCTGCCGTACTCACAGCTCTCGCCGGAGTGGGGCGCCACCGGGTCCGGGCTCTACTCCCGCTACCCGCTCACCGGCACCGGGACGCGGATCAACCAGGGCGGCTTCCACCAGGCGTACGGCGTGATCCAGCCCGACGGCGCCGCGCCGGTCCTGGTCGAGTCGGCGCATCCCCTCGCACCCGCCGGGCTCGACCTGTTGGCCGGCTGGGCCGGGGACATGGCCGCCGAGCCGCGGGCCGACCCGGCGGGCACCGCGCGGATCCTGCTCGGCGACTTCAACTCGACGCTCGACCTGGCGCCGCTGCGGACGCTGATCGCCAGCGGGTACCGGGACGCCGCGGACACCGTCGGGCGGGGGCTGGTCGGCACCTGGGGACCGTACGACGGGGACCCGATCCCACCGGTCACCATCGATCACGTACTGGCCGACACCCGGATCGGGGTACAGGATGTCACGGTGCACAACGTACCCAGATCGGATCACCGCGCGGTGATCGCCGGACTGATCCTCCCGATGGCGTCATGAGCGTCTCCGTCCGCCCGGTCGTCCTCGACGACGCCGCCGAGCTCACCGCCCTCCTGATCGAGAATCGGGCCTACCACCGGCCCTGGGATCCGGCCCGCCCCGAGGACTTCTACACCGTGGACGTCCAGCGGCAGATCCTCGTCGACCTCGCGCGCGCCGGCACCTCGTTCCCGTACGCGATCGTCGAGGAGGGCACGATCGTCGGCCGGATCAACCTGAACAACGTGGTCCGCGGCCCGTTCCTCTCCGGCAGCCTGGGCTACTGGATGGCCGAGCGGCGGACCGGGCGCGGCGTCGCCTCGGCCGCCGTGTCGCTGACGCTCCGGGAGGCCTTCGTCGAGCACGGCCTGCACCGGGTGGAGGCGGCCACGCTGCTGCACAACGTGCGCTCGCAGCGGGTGCTGGAGAAGAACGGCTTCCAGCGGTTCGGCACCGCACCGCGCTACCTGCGGATCGCCGGCGAGTGGCAGGACCACCACCTGTACCAGCTCACGACGGAAAACTGGTCGCCCGCCCCGGCGGACGGGTCCTAACATCGCCGGCATGCGGATCAGCGCGAACACGACCACGCCGGGACACCCCGGCGTCGTTCTCCGCTGACCACGTTCAGCACCGGCCCGGGCGACTCGCCCAGGCTCTGGTGGGGTCGCCCTTTCGCGAAACGGGAGACCCCACCATGCAGGACCACCGCAGGCTCGGGCGCGAGCTCGGCCTCTTCGACTCCGACCCGCTGATCGGCGCCGGGCTGCCGTTCTGGCTGCCGGACGGCTCGGCCGCGCGCCACCAGGTCGAGGCGTACCTCCACGATCTGGAGCGCCGGGCCGGATACCGGCACGTCCACTCGCCCGTCCTGGGCAAACGCCGGATGTTCGAGCTCTCCGGCCATCTGGCGAACTTCGCCGACGACATGTTCCCGCCGATGGCGGTCGGCGAGGACGAGCTGATGCTGCGGCCGAGCAACTGCCCGCACCACGCGATGATCTTCCGGGCGCGGCAACGGTCGTACCGGGAACTGCCGTTGCGGATCGCCGAGCTGGCGCCGATGTTCCGGGCCGAGCGCTCCGGGGTCCTCGGCGGTCTGTCCCGGGTCCGGCAGATCGCGCTCAACGACGCGCACGTCTTCTGCCCCGAGGAGCAGGCCGCCGGCGAGGTGGCCCGGGTGCTGCGGCTGATGCGGGAGGCGCACGCCGCGCTCGGCCTGCGGCCGGCCTCGGTCCGGCTGTCGCTGCGTGGCCCGGGGAAGGCGTACGGCGGCTCGGACGCGAGCTGGGCGCGGGCCGAGCGTCTGCTGCGCGACGCGCTTTCCAGCAGTTCCTTCTCGTACGCCGAGGCGGAGGGCGAGGCCGCGTTCTACGGTCCGAAGATCGACGTGCAGGTCGCGGACGCGGCCGGCCGGGAGTGGACCATCGCCACCGTCCAGATCGACTACCACCAGCCGGAGCGGTTCGACCTGAGCTACATCGACGCGTCCGGCGCCAAGGCCCACCCCGTCATGATCCACCGCAGCCTGGTCGGCTCGATGGAGCGGCTCTTCGGCCACCTGATCGAGCTCCACGACGGCGCGTTCCCGGTCTGGTACGCCCCGGTGCAGCTCGCCGTCCTCCCGGTCGGCGCGGCACACGACGAGGCCGCCGCGGCGTTCGCCGAGCGCGTCCTCGGCGCCGGTCTGCGCGCCGAGGTGCTCCCCGACGGCTCGGTCGGGGCCCGGATCCGCAACGCCCGCCGGGTCCCCTACCTCGCGGTGATCGGCGACCGCGAGGCCGCCGACGGCCGGGTGGCCCTGCGCCTGCGCGACGGCCGGCGACTCGACCCGATGCCCGGCGCGGAGGCGATCGCGCTGATCGACGCGGTCGCCTCCGCCCGGAGCCAGGGATTACTTCCTCAGGCCCGGTGATCGCCGCCGGTGAGATGGCAGACGGTCTGCCGACGCCCGCGGGGTTTGCGGGTGGCAGGAAACCGACCTCCATCTCACCGGTTACCCGGCAATCACCCGCGGAGCGAAGCGGAGCCGGCCGGCTGCGCGGGGGTACGGGCCAGGCCGTAGGTCAGCGCGTCCACGAGGGCCGTCCAGCTCGCCTCGACGATGTTCTCGTGGACGCCGACCGTGGTCCACTCGCGGTTGCGGTCGCCGGTGTCCAACAGCACCCGGGTGATCGCGTTGGTGCCGTGGCTGCCCTCCAGGATGCGTACCTTGAAATCGGTCAGCTCGAAGGTCTTCAGCGCCGGATAGTGGTTCGCCAGCGCCGAGCGCAGCGCCTCGTCCAGCGCGTTGACCGGGCCGTTCCCCTCGGCCGTGGCGATCACCCGCTCGCCGCGGACCCGGACCTTCACGGTCGCCTCGGAGATCACCGTGCCGTCCTCCCGGTGCTCGACCAGCACCCGGTACGACTCCAGCGTGAACGGCTTCGCCACGTCGGAGCCGGGCAGCTCGGCCCGGACCAGCAGCTCGAACGAGGCGTCGGCGGCCTCGAACGACCAGCCCTCCGCCTCCAGATCCTTCACCCGGCGGGTGACCGTGGAGAGCGTCTCCGGATGGCCGGCCAGGTCGATGCCGAGCTCGCGTGCCTTGAGCTCGATGCTGGCCCGGCCGGCCATCTCGGTCACCAGGATCCGCATGTCGTTGCCCACCACCGACGGGTCGATGTGGTTGTAGAGCAGCGGATCCACCTTGATCGCGCTCGCGTGCAGTCCCGCCTTGTGAGCGAAGGCCGCGGCCCCGACATAGGCCTGGTGGGTGTCGGGGGCGATGTTGGCGATCTCGGCGAGCGCGGTGGAGACCCGCGTCGCCTTCTCCAGGCATCCGTCCGGTAGGACCTTCAGCCCGAGCTTCAGTTGCAGGTTGCTGACCGTGGCGAAGAGGTCCGCGTTGCCGGGCCGCTCGCCGTACCCGTTCGCGGTGCACTGGAAGTGCTTGACGCCCGCCTCGACCGCGGCGACGGTGTTCGCCACGGCGCAGGCGGTGTCGTTCTGGCAGTGGATGCCGAGGCGGTCGGCGCTCACCCCGGTCCGCTCGACCACCTCGGTGACCGCCTTGGTGATCATCGAGGGGAGCATGCCGCCGTTCGTGTCGCACATGACCACGCGCTCGGCGCCCGCGTCGATCGCCGCCTGCACGACGCTGGCGGTGTACTCCGGGTCGTACCGGAAGCCGTCGAAGAAGTGCTCACAGTCGACGAACGCGCGGCGCCCGCTGGCGACCAGGTGCCGCACGGTGTCCCGGACCATCGCCAGGTTCTCCTCGCCGGTGGTCCGCAGCGCCCGCTCCACGTGCCGGATGTCGGACTTGGCGACCACGCAGACCACCGGGGTTCCCGCGTCGATCAGTGCCTTGACCTGCGCGTCCGCCGCCACGTCCACGCCCGCCTTGCGGGTCGAGCCGAAGGCGACCAGGACCGCGTGCTTCAGGTCCAGCTCGGTCTTCGCTCGTTCGAAGAACTCGGTGTCCTTGGGCATGGCGCCGGGCCAGCCGCCCTCGATGAAGCCCACCCCGAACTCGTCCAGGAGCTTGGCGACCGCGAGCTTGTCGGTGACCGTGTAGCTGATGCCCTCGCGCTGACCGCCGTCACGCAAGGTCGTGTCGAACACCTGGTAGTCCATCGGGGAGGTCCTTTCGATTCGGAGACCCAGCACAACAAAAAGACCCCCCGCGGATGCGGGAGGTCTGCGCGTCGGCGAGAAGTCAGCCGGCGCGCTAGGTGCGAATAATCAGCACGAGGTGGGTCACGTGATGAAGCATGCCACTATCCGGGTTCGGGGGAGGCACTGTTCCACGTTTCGAGACTAGTTTCGACGGCGTGGTAGCCGAATCGTACTCACGTAACCTGGGATTCTCCTCCACCTACAACTTCCGCGACGTCGGCGGATACACCGGTCTCGACGGGCGCACGGTGCGCTGGCGACGCCTGTTCCGGGCCGATTCCCTGCACCGCATCGGCGAGGACGACCACGAGGCGTTCACCGCCCTCGGCGTCCGCACGGTGATCGACCTCCGCCGCCCGCACGAGGTGGAGAAGTTCGGCCGGGTCCACGAACGGTACGGCCTGGACTACCGCAACCTGGTCCTCAAGCACGTCGACTGGGAGGAGATCGAACACCCCGAGGGCACCGTCCACGAACGCTGGCTGGCGGACCGGTACCTGAACTTCGCCGAGGACGGGCGGCAGGCGCTCCTGGACTCCCTCCGGGTCATCGCCCAACCCGACCTCGCGCCGGTCGTCGTGCACTGCATGGCGGGCAAGGACCGTACCGGGACCGTGTGCGCCCTGACGCTCTCGCTGCTCGGGGTCCCCGACGACGTGATCGCCGCGGACTACGCGCTGACCACCGAGGCGATGCGCCCGTTGACCGAGTACCTGCTGAGCAACAGCCCGGAGGCGGTCGTCGGGAACGAGCACATGTTCGACTCCCCGGCGGCGGCGATGACGCTGTTCCTCGACGACCTGCGGGCGTTGCACGGCTCGGTGGAGGCATACGTCCGGGAGATCGGCCTCACCCCGGCGGAGATCTCGTCTCTGCGAAGCCATCTTCTGGGCTGAATTCACTCGCCCTGGGACGGTTGGGGCGGAGGGTGGGCATGCAGGGCGGTGGAGCATTTATGCCCTGCATGCCCACCCTCCGCCCCAACCTTGCATCGTTTGCGGTTTCGCCAGGAAAGGGGTCGCTCGCCCCGGCGGGTGCATCATCGGCTTGAGCGTCCACCGTCGTCTCCGTGGTCCGGCTACCGCCCGGCGGTCACCCCAGGGCAGCACCTCACGCAGGCCCGGCGCCTGCGGGGTCAAGCGAATAGACCGCGCCGCTCACCCTCTCACCGCTCACCGCTCACCGCTCACCTTACTGACGCATCGTGGTCGGCCGCCGGGCCGTGGCCACCCGGGCTGCTGCCAGTCGGCGCCACCGTTCCGCTCACCCTTGCCGCCCCACCGCAACCAGCGCACCCGGCGCCACGCCACGCAGAGCCGCCCTTGGCAGGGTTGGGTCGGGCGGGGCCGGTGGAGCGCAAGCGGCGCGGTCTATTCGCTTGACCCGGCAGGCGCCGGGCCTGCGTAAGGCACTGTCCTGGATTACCCCTCGCGCGGTAGCCGGACCACCGGGATGGCGGTGGAGTCAAAGCCGGTGATGCACCCAGAGCGGTCGAGCAACCAGGGTCCTGGCCGCATGCGACCACCATGCAAGGTTGGGGCGGTGGGTGGGCATGCAGGGCATAATCGCTTCACCGCCCTGCATGCCCACCCACCGCCCC
>NZ_JBFAYF010000113.1:0-16233 GCF_040681165.1 Actinoplanes sp. NPDC051851
GGCTGGTGCTCAGGGGTGCCTCAAGCGGAGCGAGGCACCCCTGAGCACCAGCCAGAACGGTGACCGCGGCACTGCCGGGAGCGGGCACGGGCATCGCGACCGCCTACACGCGGTCGCGCCACAGACGGTCGCGCTACACGCGTTCACGCGTTCACGCTTACACGCGGTTGCGCTTACACGCGGTTGCGCTTACACGCGGTTGCGCCTACACGCGGTTGCGCTATGCGCGGTCGCGGAGGAAGGAGACCGCCTCGGAGAGGCCGCGGTCGGTGAGGACCGGGTCGTGGCGGGGGCCGATGTCGCGCATGAACGCGTGCTCCCCGCCCCGGTACACGTGCAGCTCCAGGTCCTCGATCCCGGCCGCGTAGAGCGTCGAGACCACCTGCAGGCGCGCCGCGGCGGGCACGTGCGGGTCGTTCGAGCCGAAGATGATCAGAAGCGGACCGCGGATCTCCGACGCCTGCTGCAGCGAACCGGCGTCCGCGTCCGCGCCGAGCGCGCCGTTCTGCAGCCCGGTCGGGTAGAAGCAGACGGTCGCCGCGACCCGCTCGTCGAACGCGGCCCGGAACGCCAGGTGCCCGCCGATGCAGAACCCGGTCGCGAAGATCCGTCCCACGCCCGGGCGCGCCGACAGGTGGTCCAGCACCGCCACCCGGTCCGCGTCGAACTGCGCGGTCGTGGTCGCCGCCGCGCCGGCCAGCCCGCGCGCCTTGCCGGGATCGTCGAACTCCAGCGCCACCCCGGCCAGCTCACCGTGCGGATAGATCTCCGGCACGCAGACCACGAACCCCTCGGCCGCCAGCCGGCGCGCGGTCCGCAGCGTCGACTCGGTCAGCTGAAAGATGTCGGTGTAGAGCAGCAGCCCTGGCCATTCCCGGTCACCGACGGGCTCGATCACGATCGTCCGGATCTCCCCGGCCGCCGACGGGACGCGCACTTCCTCTTCACGCAGCTTCACGCCGCGCACCCTACCGACCCGCGCGCGCCGTCCTGACGGCTCTCACACCCTTTACCCCTTTTCCGGTACGCCGTCCGCCGCGTCGGGCTCGGGCACCGAGGAGGCGGACGGCTCGCCGGTCACCGGGTGGCGCAGACCCGGGTGCCCCTCGGGGAGCGTCCGCTGGATCACCCACCACGCCGCCGCGAGCATCACCGTGATCAGCGGCCAGCTCAGCGCCACCCGTGCCGCGGTCAGCGCCACGATCTGCCCCGCGGCGTAGAGCGGCAGGAAGACCGCGACCCGGATCACGTACTGGAGAAGCCACACCCAGCTGGCCCGCGAGTAGGCCCGGAGCAGATCGGGGTCCCGGCGCCAGCGGGTCTTCTGCCCGAGCACCGCACCGACGACGAGGCCGAGCAGCGGCCACCGGATCACGATGCTGATCGCCCAGACCAGCACGCTCGCCGCGTTGCTGAGCAGCTGGAGCAGGAAGAAGTCCTCGACCCGCCCGGTGTGCAGCGCCACCAGCGCCGCCACGCAGACCCCGAGCAGGCCGATCAGCACGGCACGCGGCTTCTCGCCCCGGCGCGACCGCCACACGGCGATCCCGATCGCGCAGACCACGGCACCGATCACCGCGGCCCACACCGAGCGCCCGATCAGCCATCCGGCGACCAGCCCGACCGCCGGCAGGGAGGCGTCCACCGCGGCCCGCCGCCCGTTGAGCAGCTCCGCCAGCGATTCCGGCTGCGCCATGCTCCACCCGTCCCTCTAAAAGTTAGGACAGCCTAACCCTAGGTGGCCCCACCGGCGATCACGAGCCCCCGCGCGCCACCCCGGGGCCCCGCGGCGCGCGACTCCATTCGTTCATGTGATTGACACCGGACGTTGGTTCGCTGGTCGGAAGGTGTCCGGGACGCTGAGGGCAGCCCCTGACCAGGATGGGGTGGAATTCGCCCGATTTTCCGTTACCTAAGCGTTATCCACGGCCGAGGGACGTCGTTCTCGCCTCGGGATGAATCGGGACATACTCTGGTCACCTTATGAACGCACGGTAACGAAAGGTGATCCGATGCGTAGCCCAGTCTTCGAGGTCCGCACCGGGCCGGACGGCAGCGTGGTGATCCACCCACGCGGTTCGGTCGGCGAGGACAAGGCCGTCGAACTACGCCAGCTCCTGGTGCACACGGTCCGCCGGGTACGCCCGCTGCGGCTGATCGTCGACCTCGCCGACGTGATCGAGCTCGACCCGATCAACCTCGGCTCCGTGGTGGCCGCCTGCGACCTGGGCGACGATCACCAGGTCGCGGTCTTCGTCGACAACCCGCAGGGCCGCCTCGCCGACCAGCTCTGCGCCGCCGGGCTGCCCCCGCAGCGGGTCCGGAACGCGCCCGCCCGCTGATCGATTCCGCGATCCGCCATCTGACGTTTGCCTGTCGTTCACCGAGCGGCGTTTAAGTTGCGACCATGACGGTCGCTCCCGGTCTGTGCCTCCCGCCCGCCGGACCCCTCACCCTCGCGGCCCGGGATCTCGCCGAGGTCCTGCTGGGCGACATGGGCAACCGATGGCTGCACAGCGCCGGTGTCGCCGCCCGCGCCGCCGAGCTGGCCGTGCGCCTCGACCTCGACGCCGACCTGCTCACCGCCGCCGCCTGGCTGCACGACATCGGGTACGCGGAGCCGACCGTCCGCTCCGGCTTCCACCCCCTCGACGGCGCCGACCACCTGACCCGGGCCGGCTGGCCGATCCGGATCGCCGGCATGGTCGCCTACCACTCCGGCGCGAAGTTCATCGCCGCCGCCCGCGGGCTCGACGAGGCGCTCTCGGCGTACCCGGAGGAGCGCACCGTCCTCGCCGACACCCTGACCTACGCCGACCAGACCGTCGGCCCCCGCGGCGACCGGGTCGACCCGGCCCAGCGCTACGCCGAGATGCTCCACCGCCACGGCCCCACCTCGTGGAACGCCCTGGTGGACCCGGACCGCGGCCCGCACCTGCGCACCATCGCCACCCGCATCGAGTCCCTGCTCGCCTGAGCAGCTGACCGCACGGCCACTCCCGGCCGGCATCCCTTTCGCTGTCGGATCCGGTCACGCTCTTGGCCGGCGCTGAGGGGTGCCTGACGCGGAGCGAGGCACCCCTCAGCACCGGCCAGAACCGGGAGCCGCGCCTCCCGCCGGGAACGGCCGCGCGGGTGCGGGTCGTCCATTCAGATCGGCAAGATCGTACGAACGGCTCTCGCCGTACTGGGAGGGCTCTGGTTTCATCTTGGGGTTTCGATCGCTGACGATTGGTTCCCCATGACTGAAACGCCCGCGGCCGGGCGTCATCGGATGCATCCGCGCAGGCTGTTCCGTGACCGTAAGCGAATACTCGGTGCCCTCGTCGTCGCGCTGTCGCTGGCGCCGCTGGCACTGATCGACACCGACGCGGACGCGGCCACCGCGCTGGCGCCGCAGCCCGGGAACTTCACCGGGTACGGGTTCGACGCGTGCACCGCGCCGTCGTCGGCGACCATGGCGACCTGGCTGGCGTCGTCGCCGTACCGGGCGGCCGGCATCTACTTCGGCGGCAACAACCGGGGCTGCACGCAGGCGAACCTCACCGCCTCCTGGGTACGCGAGCAGGTCGGGCGCGGGTGGCGGCTGATCCCGCTCTACGTCGGGCCGCAGGCCGCGTGCACCAGCACCACGAAGAAGAACCTGATCAGCAACGGCACCGCGGCGGCGCAGGGTAAGGCGGCCGCGGTGGACGCGATCGTGCAGGCCCAGGCGCTCGGGCTGTCGCGGGAGAGCGTGCTGATCTACGACATGGAGGCGTACGACACCACGAACGCGAGCTGCGTGAAGGGTGTCCTCGACTTCATCAGCGCGTGGACCGCCCGGCTGCACGACTCGGGCTACTTCTCCGGGTACTACTCCAGCGCCGGATCCGGGGTCAAGGACCAGGTCACGGCGTACGCCAAGGCCGGGTACGTCCACCCGGACTACGTCGACTTCGCCCGCTGGGACGGGGTGGTGACCGTTTCCGACACGGTCATCCCATCCACCTACTGGGCCGGGCACCGCCGGATGAAGCAGTACCAGGGCGGGCACGTGGAGACCTACGGCGGCGTCTCGATCAACATCGACAACGACTACCTGGACTTCCGGCGGCTGCCCTCGGCGAAACTCGCCGACTGGAACCGGAACGGGTGGTCCGATGTGCTGGCGCGGACCAAGAGCACCGGGAACCTCTACTCCTATCCGGGTAACGGGACCGCCGTCGTGGAGTCGTACCGGAAAAAGGTCTCGGGTGGTTTCTCGGGAATGGATCAGATCATCCGGATGGACCTGAACCGGGACGGCTATCAGGACGTCGTCGCGCGGAAGAAGTCGACCGGCGCCGTCTGGTTCTATCCGGGGAAGAGCAACGGCACGTTCGGCACCCGGAAGAAGCTCTACAAGAACCAGAAGAAGCTGCGCGAGATGACCGCGATCGGCGACTTCGACAAGGACGGGTACCCGGACATGCTGGCCGTGCAGACCAGCAACGGCGACGTCTACCTGTACCCCGGCAAGAAGGGCGCGAAGTTCGGCACCCGGAAGCACCTGGCCGGCGGGGATTGGAACGACCGGACCGAGTTCGCCGGCGGCGGCGACTTCGACGGCGACGGGCGCCAGGATCTGGTCGTCAAACTGAGGTCGACCGGCGCGATCTACCTGTACCCCGGCAAGTCCGGCGGCTTCAAGGCACGCGTCAGAATCGGCTCCGGAACGGGCCTGCGGGACCTGACCGGCATCGGCGACTTCGACCGGGACGGGCACACCGATCTGGTCGCGGTGAACGGCAGCGGATATCTGATGCTCTACCGCGGCAACGGCAAGACGCTCGCCGCCGGGATCCGCGTCTCCACCGGATACAAGGGCCGGACCCCGCTCTTCTAGAGGGTCCTTCTCCTCGCGAGGGCGCCGGCTTTCCGCCGGCGCCTTTTCGCGTACGGGCCACGAATGGGCGTCGTCCGCCCGGACAGCGGAGATCGGCCGATCATCCGACGCCCGTCCCCCGGCGCCGATCGTTGGCTCCGTGACGACCCCTCCCCGGCCCCGGAGAACCGCACGTGACGACGCCGACGCGGCGCGGTGCCCTGGTCATCGGCACCGGCCGTTACCACCACCCCGACCTCGGTGATCTGCTGGCGCCCGCCGGGGACGCGCGCGAGGTCGGCCAGGTCCTCGGCGACCGGGCCCTGGGCGGATTCGCGGTCACCACCGTGATCGACGAGACCCACGCCGGGCTGCGGAACGCGGTACGGGGCTTCCTGAGCGAGCACGGGCGCGACGACCTGGCCCTGATCTACCTCTCCGGCCACGGTCTCCTCGACGGCACCGGGAACCTGCACTTCGCCGGCGTGGACACCGACGCCACCGACCCGGCGTCGAGCGCCGTACCCGCCGAGTGGCTGTGGGCGCTGCTCAGCCGCTGCGACGCCGGCCGGCAGGTGGTGATCCTGGACTGCTGCCACGCCGGCGCGTTCGGCGGGCGCCGGTCCGCCGCCGCCCCGCTCCCCTTCCGGGGGAACCGCGGCCGGGTCGTGCTGACCTCGTCGCACGGCGGGCAGGTCGCCCTCGAACAGCGCCCCCGGTCCGGCCTCGCCCGATCGGTCTACACCGCGGCCCTGGTCGACGGGCTCCGCACCGGGGCCGCCGACCGCGACGGCGACGGGCTGGTCTCCACCTGGGACCTGCACCGGCACGTGGAGGAGGCGCTCCGGCGGGCCGGCGTCGACCAGAACCCGCAGCGGTCGCAGTACGCCCGCGGGGGTGAGATCTACCTGGCGCGCAGCCCGCTCGGCGTCCAGGACCCGGCGTCGCGGATCCCGGCCCGGCTACGGCCGCCGAAGCGCCGGTCGTTCTGCGCGATCTTCGGGGCCGCCGCTCGGTGAGCGCGATCTTCGGGGCCGCCGCTCGTTGAGCAGGGCGATGAACGGGCGAATGCGACGACGAGTCCTGCTGACCGGTGGTGGGTCGGCGATCCTTGCGGCGGCGATGGCCGCGGCGGCCGGTGCCCAGGCGCGCCGGGACGGTCCCCCGGCGGCGCGGCCGAGCGGGCCACCCGGGAGGGAGCGGGTGGAGCAGCGCTTCTCGTCCGCGCGCGGGCAGACCGTCGACTTCTACACCGCGGTCCCGGCCGGGCACGGCGACGGGCGCGGGCTGCCGGTCTGCCTCATCCTGCACGGCGGTACCAAGCGTCCCGCCGACTACCCGGCGCTCGGCCTGGGCCGCTTCCTCACCGACGCGGTCCGGCACGGTGCCGCCCCGTTCGTGCTGGCCGGCGCGGACGGCGACCGCCTGGCCTGGCAGCCGGGCGGCCGGGACGACCCGCAGCGGATGGTCCACCAGGAGTTGCCGGCCTGGTGCGCCGAGCGGGGCTTCGACACCGCCCGGACGTCGGCGTGGGGCTGGTCGATGGGCGGCTCCGGCGCGCTGCTGCTGGCCGAGTCCTTCCCGGACTCGCTGCGCTCGGTGGCCGCCTTCTCCCCGGCGGTCACTCCGGGCGACGCGGTGTTCCGGCAGGTGGCTGCCTTGCGTACGGTCCCGGTCGGCCTGTGGTGCGGTACCGGCGACGGCCTGCTCGACGACGTCAAGGCGCTGCGCACGGCGATGCCGGTCAAGCCGGTCGCGGGCGGATACGCCCCGGGCCGCCACGACTTCGGCTACTGGAGCACCCAGATCCCGGCGGCCTTCGCCTTCCTCGCCCGCACGCTGAGCCCCTGACCGCGGCGGCCCGGCCGGCGGATCCCCGGGGCGGCGGGCCCGTGTGCCGGCCCGCCGGATCGTCACGCTCGGGGACGGCCGCGGCCGGGCCTCCCGCGTGAGTCGTTCCTACTGGTCGGGCAGGGTGAAGATGACCCGGGTGCCGCCGCCCTCGTTGTCGTCGACGCGGATGGTGCCGCCGTGGCGGTCGACGATGCGCAGGCAGCTGGAGAGGCCGATGCCGTGGCCGGCCGCGGTGGTGCCGTCGACGCGGGCGAACATGTCGAAGACCCGGGTGCGCTGGTTCTCCGGGATGCCGACCCCGTTGTCCGCGACCGTGATCGCCCAGGCGGCGGACTCGCGGGCCGCGGTGACCTCGATGCGGGCCGGGCGGGACGGGTGCCGGTACTTGATGGCGTTGGCGATCAGGTTCTGCAGGAGCTGACGGGCCAGCACCGGGTCGCAGGCGATCTCCGGGAGACACTCGGGGGTCACCACCTCGGCGCAGCTGGACACGATCTCCGCGTTCAGGTCGGCGGTGACCTGGTCGAAGACGTCACCCAGGTCGGCGCGGACCCGGCTGACCGGAGCGCTGCCGGCCCGGGCGTACCCCAGAAGGGAACCGATCAGATCGCGCATCCGGGTCACCGCCCGGGTGGCGGCGGCCACCCAACTGGCGGACTGGGGGTCGGTGATCTCATCGCCGAGCAGCTCCAGGTAACCGCCGACCGCGGCCAGCGGGGCGACCAGGTCGTGGCTGACCGCGCCGGCGAAGTTGGTCAGGTCGGTGTTGGAGCGGCGCAGGTCGGCGTTGGCCGCGGCCAGCTCGCGGCGGGCGTTCTCGATGGCCCGTTGCTGGGCCCGGTCGTTGGTGACGTCGTTCATCGCGACCACCGCGCCGAGCGGGACGCCCTCCGCGGAGACCAGGGCACGGCCGCTGACGCTCACGT
The DNA here is from genome assembly GCF_040681165.1 of Actinoplanes sp. NPDC051851. Taxonomy (NCBI): domain Bacteria; kingdom Bacillati; phylum Actinomycetota; class Actinomycetes; order Micromonosporales; family Micromonosporaceae; genus Actinoplanes; species Actinoplanes sp. NPDC051851. Next base: position 7,627 of record NZ_JBFAYF010000113.1, read on the forward strand.
GGGTGAAGCCGCCCGGGCGCTTGATGATCATCTCGACGTCGTGCACCTCGCCCTCGCGCAGGGCGCGCAGCAGCGGGATCCGGTCGACCGGGAAGAACGTCTCGCCGTCCGGCTCGTAGAGCGAGTACGTGCCGGAGAGATCCTCCGGGTCGACGGTGGGGTCGGCGTCCATCCCGTGCCACTCGCGGGCGGCCCGGTTGAAGAGGGTGAGGCGTCCGGACTGGTCGCAGGCGACCACCGCGACGTCGATCGTCTCCAGCAGGGTGTCGGTCCAGCGCTGCCGGGATTCGGCGATCACCGCGAGCTCGCCGTTGAGGCGGGCCTGCCGGCGGCGCTCGAAGAGGGCCACGATGATCTCGGCGAGGTCCTTGAGCCGGGCGATCTGGTCGTCGTCGAGGGTGCGCACCTCGTTGTGGAAGACGCAGAGCGAGCCGAGGGCGTACCCGTCCGGGGTGATCAGCGGGGCGGAGGCGTAGAAGCGCACGTCGGCGAGGATCCCGGTGACCCACGGGTTCCCCTCGTAGAGCGGGTGCCGGCTGGCGTCCGGGGTGTACGTGAACTCACCGGTCTCGAAACGGATCGCGCACATCGAGTCGGTCCGCGCCGAGTCGGCGCCGTCGAAGCCGACCGTGGTCAGCTGGCACTGGCGGTTCTCGTCGATCAGGTTCAGGGTGGCGGTGGGCACCCCCGCGACCGCGGCCGCGACCCGCACGACCGCCTCCAGTTCGTCCCCGGCCGGGGCGTCGAGCAGGCGGTACTCGTGCAGCGCGGCGAGCCGGCGCTGCTCGTGATCCAGCCCGGGCTCGACGAGATGCATGTCTGTCTGATCGGCACCGGGGTCACGAACCTGACCCGGAGGCCGCGCGTGCCCGGCCGAGCAGACCGTCGATCACCCCGCGCATCCGGGCTATCTCGGCCACCGCGGCGCCGGCCCGCTCGTGGCCCTCGTCGGCGAGCAGGTCGAGGTAGCCGCAGACCGCGGAGAGCGGGGCGACCAGGTCGTGGCTGACCGCGGCGGCGAAGTTGGTCAGGTCGGTGTTCGAGCGGCGCAGCTCGGCGTTGGCGTCGGCGAGCCGGCCCCGGGCCTGCTCGATCAGGCGCTGCCGGGTGCGCTCGGCGGTCAGGTCCTGCAGTGCCAGTACGCCGCCGACCACCAGGCCCTCCTTGTCCAGGATCGGCCGGGCGTTGGCGCGCGCGGGCATCGGCTCACCGGCGGGACGGCCGACCGCGAGCTCCCGGCGGCTGACCACGACGCGCTCCCGGATGGCCTTGATCAACGGCATCCGCTCGGGTGGTATCGGCGTGACGCCGTCCGGTTCGTACAGGAGGATCTTGGCCTTGGCCTCCTGGTACTCGGTGCCGTTCATGTTCTCGCCGTGCAGCCGGCTGGCGGCCTTGTTGAAGAGGGTGATCTCGCCGGACGGGTCCACCGCGATCACCGCGGAGTCGACGTTGTCGAGCACGGCCTCGGTCCGCTGGTACCGCAGCTGGATGGTGCCGGCGAGATCGGCGGCGATCCGGGCGTCCCGGTACCGCTCGAAGAAACCGATCACGATGCCGGCCAGCGCGGTGAGCCGGGCGATCTGGTCGCCGGTCAGCGCCCGGGGCTCGTCGTCGACCACGCAGAGCGTGCCGAGGGCGTACCCGGCCGGGGTGACCAGGGGCGCGGCGGCGTAGAACCGGACGTTGCCGCGCTCGCCGGTGACCCACGGGTTGGTCCGGTACGCCGGATCGAGGCGGGCGTCGGGCACGTGGGTGAAGCGGCCGGACTCGAAGCGGACGGTGCACATCGAGTCGGCCCGCGGGCAGCTCATCGGGGTCGCGCCGACCGCGACCAGCTGGGTCAGCCGATTCCGGTCGATCAGGTTGATGCCTGCCGTGGGCACCCCGGCGACCGCGGCGGCCACCCGCGCCACCGCGTGCAACTCCTCCGCGGGTGGCGTGTCGAACAGCCGGTACGCGTTCATCACCGCGATCCGGCGCATCTCACGATCCACCTTCGGGCGCCTGGGCTCCACATGCTGCTCATCGTCCGGAAAGGCCCCCGCGTGAGTGAATCACGGCACCTTGCAGATGCGGCGCAGCATGGCGTCCAGGGCGCTCTTGTCACTCTCGGACACAGGCAGGGCGGTGGCCAGCGGGTCGGCGCCGTCCAGGGAGACGTGCGCGAGGAACTCGTAGGGCTTCTTGACCTCGGCGAAGGCGTGCAGGTCGCAGCGGTTCGGCCGGACGGTGAGCGGGATCTCGGCCCGCGGGTTCGCGGCGGTGAGCACGGTCGAGGTCAGCACGGTCGAGACCGGCACGGTCGTGGCGGGTGGGGTCGTGGCGGGTGCGGTACCGGGCGTGAGGTCGTACATGACGTTGCCGTCGAGCTCGCGGACCTGAACGGTTCCGGTCGCGGCGGCGGTACGCTCGATCGTCAGGCTGCCGGTCAGCCCGGTCGCGCCGTGATCGGTCCACGGGCCGAAGGCGAGCGTGACGCTCTGCTGGATACGCCGGGTGGCGCAGTCGTCGGCGAGCAGCCTGTCGAGCAGCGGATTCGGGTAGGGGAGCGCCAGGGTGAGCCGCTGCCAGCGGGTGGCGCCGTCCGGGCGGGCGGTGACCACGACGTGCGAGGCGACGGCGCGGGCGTCGCAGGTCCGGCCGGTGCCGTAGGAGACCGGTACGTCGACGCGCAGGCCACCGACCGGCAGGAGCGCGTCGGTGCCGACCGCGGCCGCACCGTCGAAATCGGGCAGCACCGGCTCGACCCGGGAGACGTGCACCGGGACCGCGCCGTCGTTGTACAGGGCGACGGCGAGCTGCCGGTTGACCTCGTGGACGCGCCACTGCTCGCCGGTCGCGCGCAGCCGGAGCGCCGGCCCGGCCGCCGGGGAGGACTCCCGGGAACAGGCCGCGAGGAGCACCCCGGCCAGGACCAGCGCCACCACTCGCCTGCTGTGCACGGACGGACTGTAGCGCCCCCTCGCCATCGGCGATCGCCGATAGACTCCGGCGATGGACTTTCTGAAGCCCTTCGTCCTGACTGTCCCGTCTTGCACGGTGGAGCGGCAGGAGACCATCGATCTCCACCTGCCCGGCGAGATCGTCCGGCCACGCCCGGCGATCGTGTTCGTGCACGGCGGGCCGTTGCCGCCCTTCCTCACGCCGCGTGACTGGCCGCGTTTCCAGGGGTACGGCGGGCTGGCGGCCGCCCGGGGAGCGGTGGGTGTGGTCGCCGGGCACGGCCTGCACACCCCGGCGGACTACCCGACCGCGGCGGCGGACGTGGCGGCGGCGATCGAGACGGTCCGCAGCGATCCACGGGTGGACGAGGAGCGGGTGGCACTCTGGTTCTTCTCCGGCAGCGGGCTACTCGCGGCGGACTGGCTGCGGCAGCCGCCGTCCTGGCTGCGCGGGGTGGCGCTGAGCTACCCGTTCGTGGTGCCGTACCCGGAGTGGAACGTGCCCGAGCGGTTCGTGCCGGTGGCGAGCGGCGAGGTCCCGGTGGTGCTGACCCGGGTGGGCCGGGAGGAGCCCAGGGTGGCGGAGGGCGTGGCGGCCTTCGTGGCGGGGGCGGCGAACCTGGAGATCGTGGACGTACCGCAGGGGCGGCACGGGTTCGACGTCGTCGACGACGATGACGCGTCGCGCGCGGCGATCGAGCGGGCGATGGACCTGATCATGGCGACCCTGGCCTAGCCCATGCCCCGGAAGCCGGCGTGGCCTCGCCGGCCGTCGGGTGCCGCACCCACACACGCCGTGGCAGTCCGCCGGTCAACGGGTGACGCTCGGGGTGCGGTGATCCATTCGGGCGCCGGACGGATCGTGCCGATGCGGATGCGGCCGCTCAGCCTGGCGGAACGGCAAGTCGAGACTCCTACGGTGCGCCTATCCGCGCTACTGGCGGGCGACCGCGACATCGACGGGAGGACCGGGCTGCGGCTGACCGACTACGTCGAGGAGATCACCGCATCGGGGTTCCCCGCCATCCGGGGGCTGCCGCCGCGTGTCCGGCGAGCCGAGTTGGACGCGTATCTGGACAACGTCGTGGAGCGGGAGTTCCCGGAACAGGGCTATCCGGTCCGCCGTCCGGCGGTACTGCGCGCCTGGCTTGCCGCCTATGCCGCAGCGACATCGACGACGGCGACCTATGCGAGGATTCTCGACGCGGCGACCGCCGGGCTGGCGAACAAACCGGCTAAGGACACCACCCTCGCCTACCGTGACGCCCTGTCCTCGTTGTGGCTGCTCGATGATCTGCCGGCATGGATTCCCGGCCACAGCCATCTGGACCGGCTCGGCCAGTCGTCCCGGCACCATCTGGCCGACCCCGCGCTGGCCGCTCGATTGCTAGGTGACGTTGCGGTCGTGCCGTTGGCTCTACTCGGCCCCTGATCAGTGGGGGACGCCCGGACTTCCCCGCAACCCGCGCGCTCGGGCGATCGGTCGTGGCACCGCCACCCGCACCGCGTCTTCGCTGCCCACCGTCCGCAGGCCTGCTTTCGCGGATCACGGCGGTGTGGAACAGCGGCGCGGAACACCGGCTAACGGCCGACCTCGAACAGCGCGCAGGGATCGCAGTCCGGCGGCGCCGGGTCGAGGGTGACGGCGTACGTGCCGGAGGCGGCCTCCCCGGGGATGCGCCAGCGGGCGGTCGCGTGCCCGAGGTCGTCGGTGGTGAACGACGTGGAGTAGGTCGCATCGGCACCGGTGACCAGGACGTCGACCCGGGATCCGGGCGGGTAGCCGTTGACGGTCACCCGGACCCGGTCGCCGGGGCGCATCCACGGGCGCTCCCGCGTGGTACGGAAGGTGGCCTGCGGGGCGGCGGGCTCGGGTGGGGTGCTCAGCTCGGGTTCGGGCTCGGGTTCGGGCTCGTGTTCCGTCGCCGGGGACGGGCTCACGGGGACGGGCTCCGGCTCCCGGAGCAGGGGCGGGGCGGGTTCCGCCGAGGAGGCTGCTGGGCGGGGGTAGGCCTTCGCGGGCGGTGGGACGGGGCGGCGCCACACTCGCGTGCGGGCGGGTGCGGGCTTCACCTCTCGGGTCGCGGTGGGTGCGGGTCTCGCCGTCGTGGACCGTACCGGAGGAAGGGTTTCCGGGTTTCTGCCGGGATTCCCGGTGGTCTTCCGTGTGGGTGCGGGGCGCTCGGCCGGGAGCGGCTGCACCGGAGCGGCCAGGACGTCCGGATCGCGGATCACCGGCAGGTCACGCCGGTCGTCCAGGCCGTCCGTGCTGCCACATCCCGTCGCGCCCAGCGCCAGCATCGCCGCCACCAGCAACAGCCGTACCCTCATCGGATCACCCCGTCACCACGATCCGGCCCTCGGAGATCAGCCGGCGCTCGCGGTCCTCGCTCAGGCCGTCGACCCGGAACCAGTACACGCCGTCCTCCTCCAGGGGGTCGCCGTTGATGCCCGGCTTGAAGTACCAGGAGGCGGGCAGGTCGTCGGCGACCCAGCGGGCCGGCACGGACACCTGGCGGCCCTCCGGGTTGACGATGGTCAGCCAGGGGATCGGGAAGGGGGCGTACCCGGCCACGCAGAGCAGGGCGGGACCGCGGCGCGCGACCGTCATGGTCTGGCCGGAGTCGCCGGGGCGGAACGGCGGATCGCAGTCGTCGGGGTCGGGGGCGCGGGCCGGGCGGTGCCGGGTGATGCCCTGCGCCGGGCCGGCGGGGGCGACGGGGTGCGGGCGGGAGCGGGTCCTGGCGGGCTTCGGGGCGGCGGGCTTCACCCTGTCGATGACCTGCTGCACGGCCGGGGTCCTGTCCCCCGCGGCCGTCGGCACGGGCTTTTCCGCCGGGGGCCGCGGCGGCAGGGTCACCGGTGTTCCCCCCGGGGGCATCCCGGTGGCTCTACCCGGCGTTCCGGCTACGGCCGGGGGCCTGGCCACCCCGGTCCGGCGCTCCCGCGCGGGCGGCTCGACGAACGCCGGTCCACCGATACCGTTACCGCTGTTCCCCCGGACGGAGCCGTGCCCGGAGCCGGTGCCGCCTGCCGTCGGCGCGGTGGTGAGGACCGCGGTCGGCTCGTCGCCCTCCGGGCCGAACGTCTCGATCGGCACGGGATAGGCGTCCGAGGGGATGTCCAGGGGGTTCGGCGCCGCGTTCGCCCCCGGCAGGTCGTCGGTGTAGGTCACCCGGTCGTCCCCGGTGCACGCCGCGGCCGCCGTCAGCGAGAGGGTGGCGACCATGACCGCACCGAGCCTGCGATGCCGGGCCGGCCGGGGGTGGGCCGGCCTGGTGTGGGCGCTGTCCATCCGTGGGGTCCGCTCGATCGGGGACGCCACCACCGGCGCCCGTGCGTGCCCACTATGACCGATAAAGTACGTTTTGTCCGTCTAGCCACCGCATGATCCACCACTCGGGTGATGCTGACACTCAGTGCCAGTAAGTCACCACGCGTCGCGCTGACTACACTGGAGGCATGAGCAGCGAGGGCCTGTGGAGCCGTACCCGCCGGGCGGCGATCGAGGAGATCAGCGAGGTCGCGATGAGCCTCTTCCTGGAGAAGGGCTTCGACGCCACCACGATCGACGACATTGCGGCCGCCGCCGGCATCTCCCGCCGCTCGTTCTTCCGGTACTTCGGCACCAAGGAGGACATCGTCCTGGGCAACCTGGCCGCCGAGGGCCTGCGCGCCCGCGACATCCTGGCCACCCGCCCGGACGGCGAGCCGATCTGGGCCTCCCTGCTCCACGTGCTGATGAGCCTCGACGCCGAGCCCGCCGACCACGACAGACTTCTGAAGATCTCCGAGATGATGTACGGCACCCCCTCGCTCCGCGCCCGCCACGTCGAGAAGCACCTGCAGTGGCAGGCCGACCTGCTCCCGGAGGTCCGCCGGCGCCTCCCGGAGACCGGCGACGGGCTGGACGACCTGCGCGCCACCGCGATCCTCGCCACCGCCATCGCCTGCCTCGACTCCGCCGGCAAGGTGTGGACCGAGCGCCGCGGCGAGGTACCCCTGCACGATCTCCTCGCGGCCGCCTTCACCGCGGTGACCAGCACGTCCTGAGAGGCATGGGGGTTAACCCCACCCCGAAGACGGTGGACTCCCGGATAGAGAACGATCAACGTTTTTCCTACCGTCGAAGCAGGTCGAACGAGACCTCAACCGACGGAGGGAACGACATGCGAGCAAACCTCGGCCGATGGACGCTGGCCACGACCCTGGTCGCCGTCCTGGTCGCCGGCAGCGCTCTGCCCGCCGCCGCGGCGGCCGCATCCCGGCCGAACCGTCTGCAGAGCGCGGCGGACGATCTCCACCGCTTAGGGATCACCGGCGTGCAGACCCTCTCCCGTACGCCACACGGACAGGACGCCGCCCGCGCCGGAGTGGCCGACCTGGAGAAGCAGACGCCGGTGCCGGCCGACGGCTACTTCCGGATGGGCAGCAACACCAAGACCTTCGTCGCGGTGGTCACGCTGCAACTGGCCGGCGAGGGACGGCTGTCGCTCGACGACACGGTCGAGCACTGGCTGCCCGGCGTGGTCACCGGCAACGGCAACGACGGCGGGCGGATCACCGTGCGCAACCTGCTGCAGCACACCAGCGGCCTCTACAACTACACGCGGGACATCGACGTGCTGGGCACGGCCGACGGCTACCTGGCCCACCGGTACGACCACTACGACCCGGCCGGCCTGATCGCGATCGCGGTGAAGCACGAGCCCGGCTTCGAGCCCGGCACGCACTGGGACTACTCCAACACCAACTACGTCCTGGCCGGCATGATCATCGAGAGGGCGACCGGCCACTCCTGGGGCAGCGAGGTGCGGTCCCGGATCCTGCGCCCGCTCGGCCTGCGCCACACGGTGGTCCCCGGCGACCGCGCGACGGTGCCGGACCCGCACGCCGAGGGCTACCAGCAGTGGGAGCCGGGCGCCGGGCTCGTCGACACCACCATCCTCAACCCGAGCGTCGCCGACGCGGCCGGCAGCCTGATCACCACCCCGTCCGACCTGGCCACGTTCTGGCAGGCGCTCCAGCAGGGCCGCCTGCTCAAGCCGGCCCAGATGACCCAGATGCACCAGACGGTCCTCGCCGAGACCATGCAGGACTACTACCCCGGCATCCGCTACGGCCTCGGCATCATGTGGACCCCGTCCGACTGCGGCGGCTTCTGGCTCCACCCGGGCGACGTCCCCGGCACCAGCACCTGGAACGCGGTCAGCACCAACGGCTCCCGCGTCGCCATCGTCTCCCTGACGACCCAGCTCGCCGACCCGACCACCTCCGCGGCGGTCGAGACCCGGACGGGCGAGCTCCTGAACGACGTCATCTGCCACTCGTAGCCCGACGACGCCCGCCCACGGTCCGCCCCGCGCCCCACGGCGCGAGGCGGACCGGTGCTCGCAGGGAAATCCCCTGCCACTCGATCGCGTCCCGGCCGGCCACGCCCCAGACACGCGTCCCCGCCGGCCACGCCCCAGACACGCGTCCCGCACAGACACGCGTCACGGTCAGGGGCGCCCGCCACCTCGCCACCACCGCGCCACCTCGCCACCGCGCCGCCCGCCGCCGCGCCACCTCGGCGTCTCCCCGGACCGGTTCCGGATCCGGTTGCTCGTGATCGTCTCGCTCTGCATCGGCGTGCTCGTCTCCGCCTCCGGCAGCATCGGCT
>NZ_JBFAYF010000114.1:0-15753 GCF_040681165.1 Actinoplanes sp. NPDC051851
ACCGGTGAGCCCGTCACCGTCCAACCCGGCGAACAGCCCTTCTAACCAGCACAACTCGAAAGATCAGCCGTTACACCACTTCCGGGGACTTGACCCGGTATTATATCACCGGCCGAGTCGGAGTTCACCAACCCAGGAAGCTGCGGGTCAGCGCGGCAATCTGTTCAACCTTGTCGATGCCCTTCTGTCGGGTCGCGTGGCCGTGGGACAGGACCGAGAGCTCGACGTCGGTCTTCTCGCCGCTGATCCGGCCGGTGCTGTTGACGATCCAGTGGCCGTCCTCCGACGTACGCGCGAGCCAGCCGTTCTTCAGCGCCGTCTGCTCGCCGTCGAAGGAGGCGGCGCTGACGCCCCATGACTGGTCCGCGTTGACCTGGGACATCAGCTGGAGGATCAGCGTCCTGGAGTCCTCGGTCAGCGGTCCGCCGGCCGTCGTCAGCGCGGACATCATCCGCACCTGGTCGTTCGCCGTGGTGGTGCTCAGGCCGAACTGCGCGTTCGGGGCGGTGTAGTCGAGGCCGAGCCGGTGCAGCGCGGACCGCAGGCCGTCGGCGCCACCGATCGCGGCGTACACCCGCACCGCGGCGTCGTTGTCGCTGGCCACGATCATCTTCCGGGCGCGGTCCCGCTCCGCGGTGGTCAGCGAGCGGTCCGCTCCCTGCGCCGTGAGCAGCAGCGCGGCCAGCAGTTCGACCTTCACCACGCTGGCCGTCGCGAAGCCCCGGTCGCCGTGGTAGTCGTACCGGTTCCCGGTCCTGCGGTCGACGAGGGAGACCGCGAAGTCGGTGCCCTCCACCGCGGCGATCTTGTCGAGGGTGCCGGTCAGCCGGGCCACGCGCTCGCGCCAGGTGCCGACGGCGAGTTTCCGGTCGACCAGGTCGCCCTTCTGCGGGCCCGGGAAGACCTCGCCGGGAGCCGTCGTGGCCGGGTCCTCGAGCGTCGCCAGGTCGCCCTTGTCCATGTGGCCGACGTTCGCCGGCCGCGGCAGCATCGCCACCTTCCGGCCGTCGAGCGCGGCCGAGAGGAACTTCTTGAAGATCGCGTATGGCATCCCGTCGCCGTTGATCACCTTCCCGCCGCTGGTACGGATCGGCCCGGGCTTGTCCCGCCCGATCCAGACGGCCACGGCGAGGCCGGACGCCCAGCCCGCGGTCCACGCGTCGGACGAGTCGGTCGTGGTGCCGTACTGCTGCGACCCGGTCTTCGCGGCGGCCGTGACGCCCGGAACCCTGCCGTCCTTCGCGACGACCTGCTGCAGGACCGCGCCGACGTCCGCGGCCACCCCGGCGGCGAGCACCCGGGTCCCCGTGCCGGCGTACTCGTGCAGGACCCGGCCCCCGGCACCGGTCACCGACTCCACGAAGTGCCGGGGTGTCCGGACGCCGCCGTCGGCCAGCGTGGCGTAGACGCTCGCCAGGTCGGCGGGGGTCACCGGGTACCGGCCGATGGCGATGTCGGCGCGCGTCTCGCCGGGGGACGGCTCGCCCTCGACGTCGACCAGGGTGGTCTGGTCGCCGTACTTCTCCGGGACGCCCAGCCGGACGGCGAGGTCACGGATCAGCCGGGGGCCGATCTGCTCGGCCAGCGCGTAGAAGGGCGTGTTCAGCGAGTACACCATCGCGGTGTCCAGCGGGCAGATCGGGCACTGCAGGTTGTCCAGGTTGTAGAGCGGCGCGCCACCGCGGTCCTCGAACAGCCGCGGCGAGGTCCCGTTGTAGTACGAGCGGTAGCTGATGCCGTGCTCCTCGGCGGCCGCCAGGGCCAGCGGTTTGAAGGTCGACGCGGCGGGCCGGGCGGCCTGCGCGTCGTCGTAGAACCCGCGGCCACGGTCACCGCCGTAGTAGGCGCGCACCCCGCCGTCCGCCGGATCGATCGCCACCAGCGCCGGGCGCAGTTCGGCGGGCTGGTCCTTCAGCGCCTCGTCGATGCCGGTGGTGGCCGCCCGCTGCGCGGTCGCGTCGAGCGTCGTCGTGATGCTCAGCCCGCCGGTACGGACCTGCTGACGGCTGATCCCGGCCGCCGCGAGTTCATCCTCCACCCGGTCGGTGATCAGCCCGGACGGACCGCCGATGGTGGCCGCGGTGACCGACTCGCCGGCCACCGTGGGGTAGGGCGTCGTGTCGGCGGCCCCCTCCGGCAGCCAGCCGGCCTCGCTCATCGCCCGGATGATCCACTTCCACCGGTTCAGCGTCCACTCCGGGTCGACCGCCGGGTCACCGCGCGTCGGGTCCTTGACCATGGCGGCCAGCACCGCGCCCTGGTACGCGGTCAGGCGGCTCACCGCCGTACCGAAGAAGGCCTGTGAAGCTGCCTCGACGCCGTAGGCGCCGCGTCCGAAGTAGATCGTGTTGAGGTACCGCTCGAGGATCTCGTCCTTGCCGAACCGGTGCTCGACCTTCAGCGCGAGCGCCGCCTCCTTGGCCTTGCGGCTGACCGTCCGTTCCTGGGTCAGGTACGCGTTGCGCACGTACTGCTGGGTGATCGTGGACGCGCCCTCGCCGCTGCCACTCACCACGTTCGACCACACCGCCCGCAGGAGCCCGCGCACCGAGACCCCGGCGTGGTCGTAGAAGCCACGGTCCTCAGCGGCGAGGAACGCCCGCTGGACGCCCTCCGGCACCTGGGCGAGGGTGATGTCGGTCCGGTCGGTGGTCCCGATCCTGGCGAGCACGGTGTGCCCGTCGCGGTAGTAGAGCACCGAGGCCTGCGGCGGGTCCGGATCCGGCGGCAGGTCCAGGGCGGCGACGTAGCCCGCGGCCGCCACCACCAGCGCGACCTGCACCGCGATCAGCGCCGCCAGCGCCCGGCGGCACCATCGCGGCCACCGCCGGACCCAGGCGACGATCCCGCGAAGCACACTCGCCGGCTCTCGCCGACGATGCCGGCCGTCCCTGCCGTCCGGAGCCCCTGGCATGGTGCCTCCCTCTCCCCGATGCCCCATCGCATCGACACGCGCCTGCTTCCAGCACGCGGAGAGGGGTTGTTCTCCTTACCTGAGTGGCATTGATCACGAAAGCCGGGCTCGGGCGACATTCACACCTGCACCGCGCTCGCCCCGACCCTGGCGGGGACCCCATCGCGGAAGCCCTCAAGATCGGATAACGAGCCGAGCCCGGAAGGCCCGCCGGCCGGTCCGGCGGCCAGCCGAGTGACGACGACGGTTCGACGTTCCCCGACCCGCTGGAGAGGGAGGAGTAGCGGCCCGCGCCTACTTGGTGTGCGGCTCGACGCCGAAGGCGACGTCGAGGCGGTACTTGGTGCCGATGTAGCGGGATTCGCTCAGCTCCAGCGGGCGGCCCTCGTCGTCCAGGATCAGGCGCTCCTCGACCAGCAGGGCGGTGCCGACCGGGACGCCCAGCTCCTTGGAGTCCTCCTCGTTCGCCGAGTCGGCGGTGATCGTCGAGGTGCCGCGGGTCGGGATCCGGCCGAGCGCGACCAGGGCCTCGTGCACCGACCCGGAGAGGTCGAAGTCGAGCAGCGCGTTGAGGACGCCGGGGTAGCACGCGTGCTCGAAGGCGAACGGGTCGCCGTCCGCCTGGCGTACGCGATAGATCGCCACGACCTCGCCGGCCCGCTGCCGCAAGCGGGTCGCCTCGATCACGGTCGCCGGGCGGAGCTCGGCGCTGACCACCCGGGACGACGGGATCTTGCCCTGCTTGCGGATCTCCTCGCTGAGCCGGATCAGGTTGTCGGCGCGACGGGGACCGGTCGGCACCGCGACGAACGTGCCGCGGCCCGGCGCCCGGTAGGCCAGACCGTCGTTGACCAACTGCGTCACCGCGGCGCGGGCGGTCATCCGGCTCACCGAGAACTCGCGGGCCAGCTCCGGCTCGGAGGGCAGCGGGTCGTGTGGCCGTGCCGCCGCGATCCGCGCTCGGAGCTCCTGCTCGATACGGAAGTAGCGCGGCGCGAAGTCGGGTCCGGCGGACATGACGCACACCATACCGATAGCGCCAAGCCGAAGACGGCCAACCTGTCTAGACAAGTGGCTGTCTAGACAGCTACCGTTCGATGTCATGGATTTCACCGTCCGGCAGATCGCCCGCATGATCGATCACTCCATCCTCCGGCCCGAGTTCACCAACGACGACGTCCGGGCGGGCTGCGCGGTGGCCGCCCAGTACCAGGTCGCCTCGGTCTGCGTCCGCCCCTGCGACGTACCGCTCGCCGCCGAGCTGCTGCGCGACACCGGCGTCCTGGTCGGCACCGTCGTCGGCTTCCCGCACGGCAGCACCACCACCACGGTCAAGGTCACCGAGACCGAGCAGGCCATCCGCCGCGGCGCCACCGAGATCGACATGGTGCTCAACGTCGGCTGGCTGCGCTCCGGCGACATCGCCTCGGTCGAGGCCGAGATCGTCGAGGTGGTCCGCGCCGCGGGCGCCGTACCCGTCAAGGTCATCCTCGAGACGGCCTACCTCACCGACGAGGAGAAGCTCGCCGCGTGCTGGGCCTCCGAGCGTGCCGGTGCCGCGTTCGTGAAGACCTCGACCGGTTTCGCACCGACCGGCGCGACCATCGACGACCTGGCGCTGATGCGCTCGGCCGTCTCCCCGAAGGTGCAGGTCAAAGCCTCCGGCGGGATCCGCTCGCTGGACACCATCCTCGCCATGGCCGCGGTGGGTGTCACCCGATTCGGTTCCTCGGCCACGGCCGAGATTCTCGAAGACCTCGCCCGGCGTCAGGTAACGGTCCCGGCCGGCCGGGCCTGATTCGGCCCGGTCGCCATTCGCTCGGCGGCGCGTACCCACAAGGCACGTGCCGAGCGACGCGGCCCGCCCCACCCGCACTCACGACGTGCGGCTCGGGCGGGCCGCGCCTTTTCCACAATCCTTCAAGCCCTCTTCCCGTACGCGGAAAGTTGTCGGACCCTCGTGCTTTGATCCCGTCGTCAACGATCGATGGAGCGGGGAGAGAACGATGGGCGCATCCGGCTGGGACTACTACGTCACCTATCAGCCCGATTTCGGGGCGGCGTTCGCGGATCTGCAGCGCCGTGTCTTCGCCGAGGGCGACTACTACTGGGCCGACGGCAGGGAGTACGGCAAGTCCGCCGCCGCATTCCCCGACCGGCCGACCAGCCTGGACGATCTCTGGGGGTCGGAGACCGTCCAGGAGACGGGCACGCACTCCATCCTGGACATGTCCCGGGTCATCGCGCCGGGCGAGAAACCGGAGTTCGGCACCGTGGAGCCGCTCAGCGACGCCGAGGCCGTGGCGCACGCCGGGGTGGCGAAGCTGACCCGGGCACACGTCGCGGGGCTCGACGGCCTGGTCGCCGAACGCTGGCTCGGCCGGTGCGCGGTGCTGCACGACGAGGCCGGCGAGCCCTCCGAGCTCTACTTCTGGGGCATCTCCGGCGACTGACGCCCGGAGCCGGACCGGCCCCGGGCGTCATCGGTGAACGGGATCAGGCGACGCGACGGCGCTTACGGGTGAAGGAGAACCCGATCAGCCCGGTGACCGCGGCGATCACGCCACCGCCGACGGTCCACGCCCAGCGGGACGTGAGGTCGGGCAGCCAGTCCCAGCTGACGTCGAAGAAGCCGTCCTCGTCCGCGCCGGTCTCCGATTCGATGGCGGTGCTGGTCACCTCCGGCGTCGGCGTGGTCAGGACCGTGCCGGGCTTGTTGTTCGGCACCAGAGGAGCCGCCAGCTCGCCCTGGTCACCGTCGACGTCCCCGGCCGGGGTGGCCAGGGTCAGGTCCACCTTCAGCGGCAGGCCGAGATCGTTCTCGGGCAGCTCGGTGCTGGAGAGCCGGACGTAGTAGGTGCCCGGCAGCGGGTCGCCGTCCCACGGCTCGGCCCAGGAGCGGACCTGCCGGAGCCGGCAACCGAGCTCGACCGTGGACGCGTCCTTCGCCGCGACCGGGCTCTGCTCGCCCGCCACGCACGCCTGGCGGCGCCGCAGACCGTCGAAGACCTCGATGATCCAGGACTCGTCCCCGGTACGCCCCTCGGTCGGCAGCGTGACCGTCGCGGTGACGTCCGGCCGCTGGCCCGCCGAGGCGGTGAACGACCAGTAGAGGTAGTCACCGGTGACCGCGCCGACCTGCACCGGCGAGCCGGCGTTGATGGTGACGGCGGTCAGGAAGGAGGTGCCCGCGCTGCTCACCGCGGGGGCGGGCGACGGGGTGGCCGCGATGCAGAGGAGCGCGGCGCCGATCGCTCCGGCGGTGGCCGCGAGATGCCTGATACGCATCAGTTCTCCCTCCAGGTGGCGACCCAGTAGCGGGTGATCCAGCCGGCCAGGACACCGGCGACCAGCCCGGCGATCGCCAGGACGAACAGGAACAGGAAGCCGCGGCCCAGACCGGGCGCGTCCGGCGCCTGCGACGCGTCCACCAGGTCGACGCTGAGCTCGACCGGCATACCGGGCGCGCTCGCCGCCGTGGCGTCGGAGGCGAACGAGTTGCTGACGATCAGGCAGACCTCGGTGGAGGTCTCCTCGGCGTCGGCCTCGACCTGGTCGGCGTCGACCGTGGTCCCGGTGGAGTCCGTGTCGTCGGAGTCCGCGTCGTCCGCCGCGTCCTCGGCCGCCTCCGCCGACGCCTCGGCATCGGCCTTCTGTTCGTCGGCCGACCAGCGCAGGCCCGCCGAGATCACGTCGGCCCGGCCGCTGCCCGCGTCGACCCCGCGGACCAGCTCCCGGCCGCTGGCCGTCGCCGCTTTCAGGAGTACGCCGTAGTCCCGGTTCAGCTCCCGGTCCAGCGAGATGCTGACCGAGGCCCGCAGCTCCTGCCCCGGCTCGACGGAGACCCGGTAGTACCGGTGCTCCCCGATCTTCTCCCGGTCGGTGTAGACGCCGGCCGCCAGCAACGGTGCGTTCGTGCAGTCCTCGGTGCCGGTGACGGTGGCCGGCTGGACCGGCGGCGGGGTCGCGGCCCGGTCGACCAGCTGCTGGACCCGGTCGGTCAGCTCCTCCTCGCTGGTCGCCGCGGCGTACGTGCCGCCGGTCGCGGTGGAGATGCAGACCAGCTGCTTGCGGGTCTTCTCGTCCGGGGTCAGGCCGAGCGTGTCGATCACCAGGTGGGTGCCCTGCGCGGCCAGGTCACGGGCCACGTCGCAGGGGTCCGGCGGGGTGCAGGTGTCCTCGCCGTCGGTGATCAGCACGATGCGCCGGGCCGATCCGGCGTCGCCCAGGTCGGCGGCGGCCTCCTTGATCGCCAGCCCGATCGGGGTGAACCCGGTCGGCTTCAGCGTGGCGATCGCGTTCTTGGCCTGGACCGCGTTGACCGGCCCCACCTGCACGATCTGCTGGGTGTCCTGGCACCCCGTCTTCTTGTTCTTGCCACCGTACGTCGCGCCGAGCACCCGGATGCCCAGCTCGGTGGTCTCCGGCAACCCGTCGACCACGGTGTTGAAGGCCCGTTTGGCGACGGCCATCCGGGTCTCCCCGTCGATGTCGTCGGCCGCCATCGAGCCGCTGACGTCCAGGACAAGTTCTACTCGCGGCGGATCGGTCTCGACCGGCTCGGTCTCATCGGCGAACGCCGGAACGGCGCCCAACACGGAGACTGCGCCGATCAATCCAGTCGCCACCACTATGGACAGACTTTTGTGGATCACGCGCCAAGATCATAAGGGACCGCCATATCGATGCGTCGGCTGGCCATGGACCGCCCGGACGGCACCCGCGACCGGTCGGCTGGCGATCCGGGGTGTCTCGGGCTGGTGGGCTGGCGATCCGGGGTGTCTCGGGCGCCCCGAGAGACCCCTGACCACCAGCCGCGAAGATCATCCCTCGCGGTTGATCATAAAAGTCGATCAAACCCGGCCGGCCAGGGCCCGCCCCGACCGGGGGAAACCCCCATCCCTCACGGAACAGTGGCACAAAGCAGCGATCGCCGGCCTGGTCCCGGCGCTGCGCGCGGCCCGGATGCCGCCCACCGAAGCGCTGCGATCGGTCTGATATGAGCCACCTGAGATCTAACGCATTGATGTTTGTGAATGGAATGCTCTCCTCGGCGCCCCACCGGGCGTATCCCATCCCCCGGGAACCGAGGAGAACCGAAGATGCGCAGATGGAGAACCCTTCTGGCAGCCACCGCCGCCGTGATCGTCGGCCTGGTGACCGCGCCGGGCGTGGCGCAGGCCGACGACCTGAGCGCGACCGTGGTCGGCGGCGAGCTGGCCACGCAGGGCGAGTTCCCGTTCATGGTCCGGCTCTCGATGGGCTGCGGCGGCGCGCTCTACAGCCAGAACCTGATCCTCACCGCGGCGCACTGTGTCGACGGCACCGGGACCGACACGTCGATCACCGCCACGCTCGGCGTCGTCGACCTCCGCTCGTCCAGCGCGATCACCCGTACGTCGAACTACGTTCTCCGGGCGCCCGGCTACAACGGCAACGGCGACGACTGGGCGCTGATCCGGCTCTCCAGCCCGGTGACCACGCTCGACACCCTGCCGATCGCCACCACCACGGCGTACGACTCGGGCACCTTCACCGTCTCCGGCTGGGGCGCCACCCGGGAGAACGGGCTGCAGCAGCGCTACCTGCGCAAGGCGACCGTCCCGTTCGTCGACGACACCACCTGCAACTCCAGCGCCATGTACGGCGGTGACGTGATCGCCGCCGAGGAGATCTGCGCCGGGTACGCGGCCGGCGGCGTGGACACCTGCCAGGGCGACTCGGGCGGCCCGATGTTCCGCGCCGACGCCAGCGGCGAGTGGATCCAGGTCGGCATCGTGAGCTGGGGCGACGGCTGTGCCCGGGCGAACAAGCCGGGCGTCTACACCCAGGTCAGCTACTTCGCCTCGGCGATCGCCACGGCCGCCGCGAGCATCGGCGGCTGATCCGGACCTCTCGGGGAGGGTGCTGACCCGGCCGGTCGATCCTCTCCCGGGACGTGGGGGCCGTGCACCCCGGTCACGCCGACCGGGGTGCACGTCTCGGCACCACCAGCGGCGCCCCGCCGCCCGGATGGTCCAGCACCTCGACGTCGTGCTGATAGACCTCGCTGAGCAGCGCGGCCGTGAAGACCTCGGCCGGTGGCCCGGCGGCCCGGACCTTCCCGGCGGCCAGCACGTAGGCCCGATCCGCATACGCCGCCGCCAGCCCGAGATCGTGGAGCACCACGACCACCGCGGCCCCGGCGGCGGCCCGATCCCGCGCCGCGCCCAGCACCAGCTCCTGGTGGCGCAGGTCGAGCGCTGCGGTCGGCTCGTCGAGCAACAGCTCCGGCGTACGCTGCGCCAGCACCCGGGCCAGCGCCACCCGCGCCTGCTCACCACCGGACAGCGCCGGGAACGGTCGATGGGCGAAACCGGTCGTGTCGGTCACCCGCATCGCCTCCGCCACCGCCTCGTCGTCCTCGGCGCTCTCCGGCTGTCCGGCCCACGGCGCCCGTCCCATCGCGATCACCTCACCGGCCGTGAACGGGAACGAGAGGCTCGCCTTCTGCGGCAGCACGGCCCGCCGGCGCGCCAACTCGATCGGCTTCCACTCCGCGAGCGGTCGCCCGTCCAAGCCGATATTTCCAGCGATCAGCGGCAAATCCCCGGCTAGCGCAGCGAGCAGAGTGGACTTTCCGGCACCGTTCGGGCCGACGAGCGCCACCACCTCCCCCGGATCCACGTGGAACGAGACGCCGTCCACCACCGGTCGGCCGCCAAGCCGGACCACGACCTCGGAAGCCCTCATCCCCAACCCCCGGCACGAGCACGGGTCCGCCGCAGCAGCCAGAAGAACGCCGGGCCGCCGACCACCGCGGTCAGCACCCCGAGCGGCAGCTCCTGGTAATCAATAGCGGTCCGCGCGATCAGATCGCCGACCACCACGACCACCGCGCCACCGAGCGCGCTCGCCGGGATCAGCACCCGGTGCCCCGGCCCGGCGACCATCCGGATCAGGTGCGGCACCACCAGGCCGACGAAGCTGATGATCCCGGTGAACGCCACCGCCGAGGCCGTGAGCAGCGCGGTCGCCACGATCGCGACGATCCGCAGCCGTTCGGTGTCGACGCCGAGGTGCCGGGCCGGTCCTTCGCCGAGGGCCAGCAGGTCCAGCTTGCGAGCGCTGATCATCGCCACGGTGAGACCGATCGCGGCGCCCGGCAGGGCCACCGCCACCGCGCCCCAGGTCGCCTGCGCGAGGCTGCCCAGCTGCCAGAACGCGATCGCGCGAACACCGTCGTCATCGGTCACGAACATCAGCAGCCCGAGCAGCGCGCCCGCCGTGGCGTTCACCGCGATGCCGGTCAGCACCAGGGTGACCACCTCGGTGCGGCCGTTCGCACGGCTCATCGCGTACACCAGAAGGGTCGTCACCATGCCGCCCAGGAAGGCGGCGGTCGCGGTGGTCCAGGTGCCGAGAACGGTCACGCCGCTGACGATCGAGGCCGCCGCGCCGACCGCCGCGCCCGCCGAGACCCCGACCACCCCCGGCTCGGCCAGCGGATTCCCGAAGACCCCCTGCATCAGCGCGCCGGCACACCCCAACGCGGCCCCGACCAGGATCGCCAGCGTCACCCTCGGGAACCGCACCAGCCAGAGGGCGTTCTCCCCCTGCACCGCCGACGGCAGCGGCCCGATGTTCAGTCCGAGCCGGTGCAGCAGCGATCCGGCCACCTCCGCCGGACTGATCGGTACCTGACCCTTTCCGGCCGCGACCAGGGCCACAACGATCAGGGAAACCCCCAGACCAAAGATCAACCCCGGTTTCCGGTACGCGGTCAACCGCACTCGTAGACCGCCTTCGCCAACGCCGCGACCGCCTTGCCCGTCCGGGCGCCGAAGTTCAGCAGGATGCCGTCGTCCATGTCCACGATCCGGCGGTTGATCCCGGCCGGCGTCTGCGCCACACCCGGGAGCTTGAGCAGCCCGTCCACGCCGCCGACCGAGTTGAGCCCCTCGGTCATCACCAGGATCACGTCCGGCGTCGCGTTGATCAGCCCCTCGCTGGTCAACGGACGGAACTTCTTCAGTCCGGCGGCGCTCCCGGCGTCCACCGCACCGATCGCCTCGATCATGGCGTCCGACCCGGCGCCCTCGCCGCCGATCAGGTAGACGCCGGCGGTTCCGCGTACGTAGAGGAAGGCGATCCGAAGCTCCCGGCTCGACTCCGGCCTGGTCTTCTTCGCCGCGTCGATCTCCGACTGCACCCGGGTGACCAGGCGCTCGCCGGCCTCGGTGACGCCGAGGGCGGCGGCGACCGCCCGGATGTGCTCGGGCACCGAGGCGAGGGTCTGCTCGTCGTCGACGATCACCACCGGGATGCCGGACTTACGCACCTGATCGAGAACGGTCGCCGGACCGATGCTGTCGTCGGCCAGCAGGATCGTCGGGTTGAGCTTGAGGATCGCCTCGGCCGACAGGTCGTGCCCCTGCGGCGTGACCAGGGGGAGCTTCGCGGCGCTCGGGAAGGTGGTCGAGGTGTCCCGGCCGATCACCCGATCGCCGAGACCGAGACTGAAGACGATCTCGCCGAGCGAGCCGTAGAGGTTGACCGCCAGGATCCGGTCGGCGCTCGTCACGGTGACGCTCTTCCCGTCCGCGCCCTTCACCGTGACCGGGAGCTTCGGGGTGGGCTTCGGGTCCAGCGCGGTGATGTCGTCATCGGTCAGCGTCGCGGTGGCGACGCCGCAGGAGTTGCTGCTCGCGTCCGTCTCCGGACCGATCTCGCTCACCGCGGTGCAGCCGGTCAGCAGGAGCAGACCGCTCACCGCCGCGACCGTCCGCTCCGTGATCGACTTCCGGGTGCCCGACTTCCGGGAGGTCATGCCACACCTCCCTTGCGACGGCGGATCCGGCCCACCACGCTCGCGGCGAGCAGACCGGTGAGGAACGCGCCGCCGATCGCCCACCAGTGCCCCAGTGGGGTGGCCTGACTGGTTCGGGTCAGCGCGGGCTCGGCGATGGTGACGACGGCCTCGGTGGTGGCCCCGGTGGGCGGCGCGGCGGTGGCGAGCTTCCCGGTGGGCGGCCCGACCGGTGTCTTCGCGCTCGACGACGGTGTCGCCCCGGTCGCCGTCGTACCCGGAACCGCAGTGGCATTCGCCGTTGCCGTCGCCGTCGTGCCACTCCCGCCGCTGCCGGATTCGGCGGCGGCGAACCTGATCGGAATCCGCACGTCCTGGGAGCGGTCGTCGGTCCGGGTGTGATCGTTCCGGGTCACGATCGCGCAACCCCGGACAGCGCAGTCGATGTCCCCGATCATCTGGCTGACCGTGATCCGTACGGTGAACGAGCCGTTCTTGCCGTACGGCGTCGCCAGACCCTCGCCATAGGACGGCGGGTTGGACGAGATCCAGACCGATGCGCCGGAACTGCCGGTCATGTCGGCACCGCCACCGCACGGCGAGGGCAGCACGCCCGCGCCGTTGTTCAGGCAGAACGCGACGTAGATGCCCTTGGTCTCGTCGTAGCCCCGGCCGGTCACGGTGACCGTCTCCCCGGCTCGATCCAGGCCTTTCGTCTTGGAGACGGTCAGCTTTCTGGCGGCCTGCGCGGGTGTGCCGGGCACCACCATCGCGAGCAGAGCCAGCGCAGCGACC
Organism: Actinoplanes sp. NPDC051851; assembly: GCF_040681165.1. Lineage (NCBI taxonomy): Bacteria > Bacillati > Actinomycetota > Actinomycetes > Micromonosporales > Micromonosporaceae > Actinoplanes > Actinoplanes sp. NPDC051851. Next base: position 12,498 of record NZ_JBFAYF010000114.1, read on the forward strand.
AGCACTTTCACGCTGTTGCGCACGTTCCCCCACCGATTTCAGCCGAAGCGATCTTGAATTGATCACCCAGTTAGGTGAGGCTACCCTAACCGAACCCGCACTCGCGGGCACCGCCCTCATCGGAAGGAATCACATGGGCACATCTCACGGTCCGCGCCGGGCCGCCCTCTGGGCCGGCGCGATCGCCGTCGGTGCCGCCACCGCCCTCTTCGGACTCACGCCGGCCCAGGCCGCCTCGGTGACCGTCGCCGGCGGCAGCCTGGACTGGGGATTCAAGGCGTCCTTCCGGACGTACGTCTCCTACGGCAACGGCAACCCGCCGATCGCGGTCAGCGACGGAGCCACCAAGAACACCGACGGGACGTTCGACTTCCCGGCGACCGGCGGCACGTACGACGCCGCCGCCGGGACCGCGTCGGTGAACTACGGCGGCACCGTGGTGTTCTCGTACCCCGCCCACGGTTTCGAGATCACGCTGGCCAACCCGACCCTGATCGTCGACGGCGACGGACAGGGCTCGCTCAAGGCCGATGTGGACCTGGTCGCCACCGGCGCCGAGGAGCAGCACCTCGACCAGGCCGAGATCGCCACGGTCGCCACCACGGCGCCCACCGTCACCGACGGCGCGGTCACCTTCTCGGCCCTGGCCAGCACCCTCACCGCCGAGGGTGCCAGCGCGTTCGCCGGGTTCTACACCGCCGGCACCGCGCTCGACCCGGTCACCGCGACCGCGTCGACGTCGGCCACCACCACACCGGAGGAGCCGACCGACCCGGAGGACCCGGCCGACCCGGAGGAGCCCGCCACGGGTGACACCTCGGCCGCGCAGACCATCACCGCTGCCGTCGCGGGCGGGGCGCTCACCCTGACCTCGGCCGGCTCCGCCGTCTCGCTCTCCGCCGCCACCCCGGGGCAGACCGCGACCGGCAGCCTCAACGCGGTCACGGTCAGCGACCTGCGGGGCACCAACTCCGGCTGGGACCTGGTCGGTCAGGTCACCGACTTCACCGCGACCGGCGGGGGCAGCATCCCCGCGGCCAACCTCGGCTGGACGCCGAGCGCGGCGGTCGCCAGCACCGGCCTGGTCTCGGCCGGCGGTGTGAAGAACGTGGTCGCGGCCGGCGACACGGTGGCCCCGGGCACCGGCCTCGGCAGCAGCCGCACGCTGTGCACCGCCGACACCGGTAGCAGCCTCGGCAGCGCCACCTGCGGCGCGGCGCTGAGCCTCGGTATCCCCGAGTCCAGCGCGGCCGGTGAGTACAGCGCCGTACTCACCCTCACCCTCTCCTGATTCATCGGAGCGGGGAGCCGGCCGGGGATACCGCAACTATTCCCGGCCGGCCCATCCCCATCGTAAGGAGCACCATGGTCGTCCGAGGCGTGCTGGCCGCCGTTCTCGTGCTCACGTCGGTTTTCCCGGGAGTGCCGGCGCAGGCCGCACCCGCCGATCCCGGCGTGCGCTGGTCGGTGCAGCCGTCCAGCGCGAAGGGACCGGACGGGCGCGACTACATCATCCGGCGGGCCGCGCCCGGTGAGCGGATCACCGACTACGTCGGCATCACCAACCTCACCACCAAGGCACAGACCTTCACCGTGTACGGCACCGACGCCTACAACACGGAGGACGGTTCGTTCGCGCTGCTCCCGGCCGCGCAGAAGGCCACCGACATCGGCTCGTGGATCTCACTCGGCGCGAAGACCTTCACCGTCCCGGCCAACACCCGGCTGGACGTGCCGTTCGCGATCACGGTTCCGGCCGACGCCACCCCGGGTGACCACGCCGGCGGGGTGATCGCCTCGATCGCCGAGGAGGCGGTCGACGCCAACGGCCAGAAGGTGCTGGTCGACCGCCGGGTCGCCGCCCGCGTCTACCTCACCGTGTCCGGCGCCGTCGCGCCCACCTTGAAGATCGACACCGTCCGCCTCGAGTACGCGCAGTCCACCAACCCGTCCTCGGGCGGCGTGATGACGGTGAAGTACCTGGTCCACAACACCGGCAACCTGCGTCTCACCGGCACCGGCACGGTCCGCGTGACCGGCCCGTTCGGCTGGGAGCTGGCCCGTACCGACGCCATGGAACTCCCCGAGCTGCTGCCCGGCGGCTCGGTGACGGTGACCGAGAAGATCCTCGGCGTGCAGCCGACCGTCCGCCTCGACGCCGAGGTGAGCGTGGTGCCCGCCGGTTACGAGACGGCGATGCCCACCGTCTCCCGTACCACCGGCGTCTGGGCCTGGCCCTGGGCCCTGGTCGCCGTGCTCGCCGCAGCCCTTATCTACCTGGTCTTCCGGTTCGTCCGGCAACGTCGCTCGCGTCGTGCTGCGGTGGATTCCGAGGCACTTCCCGAGGCGCCCGCTCTGGACACCGACGCCCCACCCCACACATGATCGAGAATAAGCGCCAGGAAGGACGAGCCGCTATGACCGGATTCGCCGCCCGACTCCGCAAGGCCACCATGGTCGAGCACCGTGACGCCGAGACCCGCAGCTTCATCGCCCGCCTGATGGGGGGTGAGGTGTCCCGTGCCGGCTTCGCGGCCCTGACCTCCCAGTACCTCTTCGTCTATCGGGAGCTGGAGGCCGCCGCGATCGCCATGGCGGACAGCCCGGCCGCCGCGGTCTTCGCCGACCAGGCACTCACCCGGGTCCCCGCCCTGGAGGCCGACCTGGCCCACCTCTACGGCCCGGACTGGGAGTCCACAGTCACCCCGGTCGACGCCACCCGCCGGTACGCCGAGCGCCTCCGCGAGTTCTGCTACACCTCCCCGGCGCACTTCATCGCCCACCACTACGTGCGCTACCTGGGCGATCTGAGCGGCGGGCAGATGGTCGGCCGCAAGGTCTCCGGCATCTATCGGCTGGACGGCCCGGGTACGGCGTTCTACCACTTCGACCAGATCGTCGACCCGAAGGCGTACAAGACGGCGTACCGGGAGCGGCTGGACGCGCTGGAGCTCCCGGCCGACCAGCTGGACGTCCTGGTCGCCGAGGCCCAGCTGGCCTTCCAGCTGAACGCCGCGGTCTTCCAGGACCTCGGCTCGGCCTTCCCCGAGGACCTGGCCGCGGCCGCCGCCTGACGCATGCCCGCCGATCGGATGTCGTGGCCCTCCCGGGTGACCCGGAAGGGCCACGACGTAACGTCGGCGGATGATCCGTCGTTCTCCGAGCCGGGAGCCGGGAGCCGGGAGCCGGGAGCCGGGAGCCGGGAGCCGGGAGCCGGGAGCCGGGAGCCGGGAGCCGGGAGCCGGGAGCCGGGAGC
>NZ_JBFAYF010000115.1:0-14955 GCF_040681165.1 Actinoplanes sp. NPDC051851
GCTTGCAGCGCCCTCGGGTGGGCGCTGGAGCCACACGATCACGCATTGTGCCGCCGCGCCGCCCGCCACCGCGCCGCCCGCCACCGCCGCGCCGCCCGCCGCCGCGTCACGGCCAGGGGCACGTCACCGGCCAGGGGCGACAGGCGCACACGTCAACCGCTTGCACGGGCGACACGGCGGCACAATGCGTGATCGTGTGGCTCCAGCGCCCACCCGAGGGCGCTGCAAGCCCTCGAACAGTCATCGTGCGCCCCTACCGCCCCACGCCCAGCGTGATCGTGGGCTTCCAGCGCCCCCACGAAACGGATCGCGCGCTCACACCGCCCCTGCGGACCGCAACGTGCGCCGGATCAGCCCCTTCTCGAGTCACCGTGTACCGCGGCCGCCCCGCCACAACTCACCGTGTACCGCGGCCGCAACGCCGCAGCTCACCGTGTGTCGCCCCCGCCACGCGCCATTGCATACGTCCCGCCGGAACGCCGCCATGCCGGAACGCCGTGGGGCGCTGGGCGAACCGGCCAGCCCCGATGCCGCGAGGGCGGCCGCCAAGCTCCAGCAGCAGACCGTCAGCGGCATCCTCGAACCGATCACCCTGGGTTGAAGAAGCCGTTCACTCGCCGTTGGCCGACCCGACCGCTCGTGTTCGGGCACCCGCGCCGAACCCCTCTCCGGACGGTTCGTAGAGCGGGTGCCGGATTGACGAGCGAGAGGGTGGAGAGACGAATGCTCAGCCGACCAGGGCGAATCCTAGGAGCGGTGCTGGCCGCAGCGCTGGCCGTACTGACGCCGAGCGCCGCGCTGGCGGACACCAAGCCCGCGCCGAACTCCCCGGGCACGTACACGGTGGACTTCGACTCGGAGAGCGCGCAGTACTGGTACATCATCTGTCTCAAGAGCACCACGACGATGAAGAAGTACCCTGCCGGCGGCGGTGACCGCAACTGCACACCCAAGTACGACGGGATCGCGGCGGACCGGAACAAGACGTTCCTGCTCGCCGTGGACTACACCGAGGGTGACAGCGTCTACGTCGACTTCGAGATGTTCATCATCGGCAGCGACTCGCGCACGGTGAACGACATCGACGTCACCGACGCGCACAACTGCGACTTCAACGGCCTCGTCTCCAACGGCAAGTTCTGGTGCGACTGGCCCAAGGGCGGCGCCGAGACCTACAGCCCACCCGCGATCGAGGCCTTCAAGGTCAACACCGGTGACCCGGAGGATCCGGTGATGAAGCTGCTCAACCTGCTCGCGTGGTGCGTCAGCGCGGCCTCGGTCGCGGGCCTGCTGATCGTCGGCGCGCAGATGGCGATGCAGCTGCGGCGCGGCGTGACCGGTGAGAAGGCGAACGAGTACGTCCGCCCGCTCACCATCATCGCCGCCGCCTGCCTGATCTCCGCGACCGCGGGCCCACTGGTCCAGTGGTTCGGGTTCGATCAATGAGAACCGATGAAGATCCGAACACGGGCTAGCGGTGCCAGCGCAGCGGTCCCGGGTGGATGCTCCACCAGAGGCGGCGCCACCAGGACCGGCGCTCCTTGAGGGCGGCGGCGTAGGCGACGACCTGCGCCCCCGCCTTCTCCGCCTGTTCGGGGGCGGCCGCGCCGGGCGCGAACCCGACCGTGTTCACCGCGTCGACCAGGCCGTCCAGCGGTGGAAGATCATCGGCAGGGGTGGGCGCCGCAGGCCGGAGCACCGGGACGTCCGCCGCATACGACGCCATCTCGGTCGCCGACATGTGCGACGGGACCGGCTGCCCCGCCAACCGCAGCGCGTCGGTGAACTCCCGCCACGCGCCGGTGATGCGGTCGTCGACCGTACCCGAGAAGAGCCGTCGCCGGCGGAGGGAAGCACGCAGCTGGACCACCGCGAAGGCGGCACCCACCAGGACCAGGAGCAGGGAGCCCGAGGCGCCGGAGGCGACGACCAGGGTCGACGCGCCACCACCCGTGGCCGGCGCCGCGGCCACCGCGGAGGCCGACGGCGCCGGATCGGTGGAGGGCGTGGAGCTGTCCGGCGGGGTCGTCGGCGGCGTGGTCGGCTTCGGCGTGAAGTCCTCCTCCACCGGCGTCGGGTCGTCGCTCTTCGGCATCGGGTCGAACGGCAGCCAGCCCAGGTCGTCGAAGTAGACCTCCGGCCAGGCGATCGCGTCGCCGCCGGTGACCTCTCCCCCGCCGGACGGCGCGGTGAACCCGACCACGATCCGGCTGGGCAGCCCGGTCAGGCGGGCCAGCAGCGCGAACGACGCCGCGAACTGCTCCGACGTGCCCTCCTGGCCGCCCTGGCCGCGCGGACCGAAGAGGAAGTAGGCGAGGTTCGGGTACGCGTGCCCGCTCGGCGCGTCCGCGGTCTCCTTGTAATGCTCGGCGAGGAAGTCCTCGATCGCGGCGGCCCGGTCGTACGGCGCGCCGTTGCCGTCCGCGAGATGGTCGGCGAGCCGCTGGATCGAGTCCGGCACCCCGGTGCCGAAGGAGAGGTACCGCGCGACCGCCTCCCCGGAGGGCACGTCGGCGGTGGGCAGCTCGTTGAGGTCGGGCTGCTGCACCCGCGAGGTGACCGTGTACGTCAGCCCGCCGGTCAGCCCCTCCGGGCGGATCAGCGTGCCGGTGGTGGCGTCGTACGCGACCCGCGCCCCGGAGACCGCGCTGGGTGTCGCCATCGCCGGCATCAGCCGCCCGGTCAGCCCGGAGACGGTGATCGTCTGCTCGACGTCGGTGATCTCCGCGCCCGGCAGGTCGGCCTGCGCGGGCAGCACCCGGCCGGCGTTGCGGTACGTCGCCCCGACCTTCCAGGTGACGCCGTCGTAGTCGGAGAGGACCGCCAGCCGGATCCGCGCGCTCTTGCCGATGTCGCCGGAGACCGCGAAGAGCTCCTGTTTCGGGGCGAGCATCCAGCCGGAGATCCGGTTCAGCGGGCTCTCGTCGAGGCTGTCCACCTGCGGCGGCTCCACGTAGCGGCGCGGGTCGGCCGGGCTGACCGAGACCTGCCCGCTGATCCACGGCCCGGCGACCGCGACCAGGCCGATCAGCACCACCAGACCGGCCGCCGCGCCGCCCACCGCCCGGGTCCGGATCGCCGCGGGCATGTCGGCCGGCGCCTGCACCCGGAAGAGGGCGATCGCGGCGAGGGCGGCGAAGGCCAGGGTCGGGCCCACCGCGGCGTCCGCGTTCGGGCCGACCACGTAGAGCGCGCCGGCGTACAGGGCGACCGGCGTCACCATGCCGAGCAGGACCCGGCGGGCGCGTACCCCGACCTCGGCCGCGGCCAGCCCGGCCAGCCAGGTGGCGATCACCGGGACGACCACGGTGTCCGGCGTCGCCTCGACCGGGATCAGCGCGGTGAGCAACCGCGGGATGCCGTTGACCAGGGCGTCCCGGACCAGTGTGGGGAACGGGTCGGTGAGGCCGGCCTGCGCGGCGGCGAGCGTGAGCGAGACCACGGTCCAGACGGCGAGCAGCAGCACCGAGACCGGCGCGGCCGTCCAGGGCGGGAGCCGCCGGGTCGCCAGGCCGGAGCCGATCGAGCCGAGGGCCGCGCCGGCGACGAGGCGTACCAGAAGGTCGTCGGCGTAGATCCGGCCGAGCACGACGCCGCTGAGCGCCAGCATGCCGATGAGAGCAAGGGGAACGATCGCCCCCTTGAGGAACTTCACCACCCGCGTACCCCGTCCCACGCCGCGGCGAACTCGGTGCCGTCGGCGGCCTCGATCACGATCATCCGGCCGCCGCCGGTGATCGGAGCGGCGCCCCGATCACCGAAGATCCCGGTGACGATCACCGGGTACGGCCCGCGCAGCGCCCCGACCAGTCCCAGGTCACCGACCGCGCCGGTGCCGGTCAGGTAGATCAGCGTGTCGCCGAGCCGGTGCGCGCGCAGCCGGTCGAGCCGGGCGCCCAGGTCACCCGCGCCCGGCTGCGCCTCGGTGAGCACGTCCAGGAACGGGCCGGTCGCCACCGAACCGACCAGGTGCAGCCCGACCGGCAGCCCCTCGCGGACCGCGGCCACCACGACCGACGCGGCCGCCTCGCAGGCGTACTCGAAGAGCTCCGGGTCGGGGTAGGCCGAGGCCCGGTCGTCCAGCAGCACCACGATCGTCGGCTCCGCGGTGTCCAGCTGCTCGCGGACCATCAACTCGCCGACCTTGGCCGAGCTGCGCCAGTGGATCCGGCGCATCTCGTCGCCGATCACGTACTCCCGGAGCGAGTCGAACGTGATGTTGCCGTGCGGGACCTTGTCCACCCGGCCGTCCAGGCTGCGCGCCGCGCCGGCCGGGGTGGCCTGGAGCGGGTGGATCCGCGGGTGCACCCAGACGTCGACCACGCCGCCGTACGTCCGGGCCAGGCTGACCAGGCCGAGCGGATCGCCCCGGACGACCCGCAGCGGGCCGATCGGGATGATGCCGCGCCGGGTGGTCGGCACCGGGTACGCGACGGTGGTGTCGTTGCCGGGCCGCAGCCGCAGCAGCGGAACCGGCACGGTGTCCCGCCCGCAGCGGTCCACCGCGACCAGGCTGGCCGCCCGCAGCCGGCTGGTGTTGCGGACGGTCAGCGTCATCCGGGCCGGCTCGCCGCGGCCGACCCGGTCCGGTTCGGCGACCCGGGTGACGCCGAGGCGGGGCCGCCACAGCGCGAAGGCGACCGCGCAGACCGTGGCGATCAGCGCCGCGGCCCCGAGCAGGGCCAGGTCCGGATACCCGTAGACGAATCCGGCGGTGATCAGTACGAGGGCGCCCGCGAGCAGCCCGATACCCCGACGCGTCACGCGGTGGCCGGCAGCGGCACCGGAACCGAGGCGATCGCCTCCTGCAGGACCGTGGACGGGGTCACGCCGCGCAGCTGCGCGTCCGGCGAGAGCAGCACCCGGTGCCCGAAGACCGGCTCGATCAGCGTCTTCAGGTCCTCCGGCAGCACGTAGCCGCGGCCGTCGATCAGCGCGTACGCGCAGGCGGCCCGGGTCAGCGCGATCACCCCGCGCGGGCTGACGCCGACCCGGACGTGCGGGTGGTTCCGGGTCGCGGCGGCCAGGCGGACGGCGTACGCGTAAAGGGGTTCCGCCACATGGACGGTGAGGGCCATCTTGACCATCTCGCTGATGGTGTTGGTGTCCGTGATCGGCTCGAGGCCGTCCGGTGACCGGCCGGCCGCCCCGCGCAGCACCTCGATCTCGATCTCCTCGTCCGGGTAGCCGACCGAGAGCTTCACCAGGAAGCGGTCCAGCTGCGCCTCGGGCAGGCGGTACGTCCCGTCCATCTCGACCGGGTTCTGCGTGGCGACCACCAGGAACGGCTGCGGCACCGGGTGCGGCACGCCGTCCACGGTCACCCGCCGCTCCTCCATCACCTCGAGCAGCGCCGACTGGGTCTTCGGCGAGGCCCGGTTGATCTCGTCGGCGATGACGATGTTCGCGAAGACCGGGCCCGGGTGGAACTCGAAGGCCCGGCTCGCCTGGTTGAAGATGGTCACGCCGGAGACGTCCGAGGGCAGCAGGTCCGGGGTGAACTGGATGCGCCGCCACTGGCCGTGGATCGAGGCGGCCAGCGCCCGGGCCAGCGTGGTCTTGCCCACCCCGGGCACGTCCTCGAGCAGGACGTGCCCCTGGGCGAAGAGCGCGGTCAGGGCCAGCCGGATCACCTCCGGCTTGCCCAGCACCACCGACCCGATCCGCTCGGCGAGCTGGCCCGCGACCTGGGCGAAGCCACGGACGTACGCCGGTGGCAGCATTTCTTGACTCACGCGATGGTCCTCAGGGTCGTCAGCAGGTCGGCAGGTCGGAGAGGTCGTCGCCGCCGTCCAGGTTCAGCCACGCCCACGGGATGTAGTTCTTGCCCTCGTACGAGATCTGAACCCACCACGTGCTCTTCTTGTCGTCGTTGTAGACGTACGCGTAGACCTCGTCGCCCGACTTCTTGCAGTAGGTCTTGAGCCGGACGCCGTTCTTCACCCAGCCGACCTGCTTGTCGTCGTCCTGCCGGGTGACGCTGAAGATCTCGTTGCCGTTGCGCCCGTCGACGTCCGAGTCACAGTACGTCTTCTGGTCCCCGCTGTCACCGTTGATGCAGGTCGCGGTCCCGTAGAGGTCGGCCGTCGTCTTGGTCGACGCCTTGGTGACCTGGCCCGCCGCGTTCTTCGCGGTGATGGTGAAGGTGTAGCTGGTGCTCGGGGAGAGCTTGGTCGCCTTCAGGCTGGTGCAGCTGCCGGACGAGCCGGTGCCGCCGCCGGTGACCGCGAGCGAACAGGTGGCGGTGCCGCCCCCGGCGTCCACGCTGAACGCTACCGTCCCGGTGTTGTACGTCGTCGACGTCCCGGTCAGGGTGATCGCCGGCGCCGCCACGGTCCGCGCGGACGCGGTCGCCGGCTCCGACTCGCCGGCCTCGTTGACCGCGACCACCGACACCTGCACGGTCGCGCCGTCGCCGAGCCCGGTCAGCGTCGCCGAGGTCGCGGTGACCTCGGTCTCCTTGCCACCGGCGGTGACCACGTACTTACTGATCGGCCGCCCGTTCTCGGCGGGCGCCGTCCAGGTCACGCTGATCGCGCCGGCCTGGCCGCCGACGGTCGCCGCGTCCAGGTCGGCGGGCTTCTCCGGCTTGGCGAACGGCACCACGCTGTTGGAGACCTCGGAGGTCTTCGACCCGGCGCCGCGCTCGTTCACCGAGACCACGGTGAACGAGTACGCCGTGCCGTACTCCAGGGTCCCGGCCGGGACGATCATCGTGGTGTCGTCGGCGTCGCCGACCGGCGCGCCGCCGCCCTCGGAGACCGCGGTCACCGTGTACCGCTCGATCTCCAGGCCCTGCCCGTTCGCCGCCGGCCAGGTCACCTTCACCGTGCCGTCGGCCTGCGCCTCGGCGACCGGGGTGCCCGGCGGGTCCGGCACCTCGGAGGTCGGCTTCACCGGGTTGCTGGCCTTGGCCGGGCCGTCGCCCTTCTTGTTCACCGCGTGCACCTCGAAGGTGTACGTCTCACCGTTGGTCAGCCCGGTGACCGTCACCGACCGCTGGTCCGCGCCGACCGTCATCGTCTGGCCGTTGCCGACCACCACGTACTTGCTGATCGGGGCGCCGTTGTCGGCCGCCGCCTGCCAGGTCACCCGCACCTCGGCGTTGCCCGCCGCGGCCCGCACGTTCTTCGGCGCGCCCGGCTTGGTGACCTTCGGCTTCGTCTCCTTCTTCGGCGGGGTGACCCGCGGCGTGGTCACCGGCGGCGCGTCGCCACCGAGCACGTCGTCGGCGTACTTGTCGACGGTCCGGACGCCGTGCGAGTCGTCCACCACCCGCGCGGTCGACGAGCCCGGGGCGTTGATGAACAGGTAGCTCTCGCGGACCTCGAGCTCGAGCGAGCCGCCCGGCTTCTGGAACTCGATGCCCTCCTGGGCGGTGCCGGCCGCGTCGAAGACGTGGACCGTGTCACCGTCCTCCTCGGCCACGTAGTAGTAGCCCTCCCAGGCCACCGCCGGCTGCAGCGTGGTGTCGTCCGAGCCGGGCACCGTGAACGTGGCCTGCACGCTCTGCGCGCCGACGCCGAGGACCTGCCGGGTCGAGGTCACGGTCACCGGGATGACGCTGCCGTCGGTGTGCGCCGGGACGTCCGCCGGGCCGGTCAGCGGCAGCGACACCGGCGTCTTGCCGGTCATCGTCACCCGGGTCAGCACGTTGTTGGTGCTGTCCAGCACGCCGACCCCGGCGTCCAGGGTGGTGATCTTCAGGTCGTGGCTGGGCGAGGCGACCGTCTCGGTGCGCACCTTCTGCGGCCCGGTGGTCCCGGCGACGCCGTCGGTGGTGACCGGCGCCGGCTGGATCCCGGTCACCGTGCCCTCGCTCGGCGCCGCGATCCAGAGCAGGCCCGCGTCGTCGAAGGCTCCCGCGGTGATCCCCGGCGGGAAGGCCAGCGCCTCGCCGATCGGCTGCAGCGACGACGGGTCGATCTGCTGCACCTTGCCCTGCGTGGTGTCGATCACGAAGGCCGCGTCGTCGTGCAGCGCGACGCTCACGCCGTTGCCCGGCGAGGCCTGCGAGTTCCAGAACGCCTGCAGGTCGGTGAGGTCCATGGTGCCGATCGCGCCGGTGTTCACGTCGCGCAGGATCGCGAACCGGTCGCTCTGGCTGACCTGGAGCGCGTGCCCCTTGGCCTGCCCCACGTCCACCCGGGTGTCGATCTTCGCGGTCACGCCGTTCACCCGGGCCACCTCGCCCTGGGCGCGGCTCCACACCCAGGACGCCGCGTCGAAGCTGGCCACCGCCTCGTCGGCGGCACCGAGCCCGAGAACGGTCAGTCCGAGCCCCGCGGCGAGCGCCACGACGGTCCCCATCGTGACGAGATACCCCCGGCTCGGCAGCCGTCTGCCACGAGCCCCTTCCGGCGCTGCGTCCGTGCTGCTCACTGCGGCTGTCCTCCCCGTTCGCCTCGTCAAGTCACCTCGTCAAGAACGCAGGCCATCATAGGGGGATTACGCATATCGTCGATACCCGGCACTAACCGTCGTCATTTCTTGCCACGATCGGTACAGACCTGCGGTGACGAGGCGAAAGTGTTCGTGCTGTAGACCGCGACGACCGCGAAACAGTAGTCCAGCGCCGAACTCAGTCCGTCCACCTTCCGGGACGTCTGACCGGGACCGACGGTACTCACCGGCTTCAGCTGCTCCCCCGGATGCGCCATCGTGATCATGAACGACACCGACCCCGCCGCCGGATCGGTCCAGCTCACCTCGATGCTGCTCCCCTGATCGGCGAGCTTCACCCCGGTCGGCGGATCCCCCGCGAGCACCGGCCCGGTCGGCGCGACGCTGGTCTGCGTGCCAACGTCGCCACCGTCACCCCCGCCGGCCGCCGGCTGCTGCTGCTCGGTCCGGTTCGCCAGCGTGAACACCAGCGCCGCCACCGCCACGATCGCCGCGAGAGAGGCCGCGATCACCGCGAACAGTGCCGCTCCACCACGGCGACTTCCGCTTTCGTCGCTTTTCTTATCGTACGAGCCACTCATCCCACCGATCACTGAAGAGGCGCCCTGCGGATGAGCGGGGACACTCGGCCAGTGGCCCCCGCCATAGCCCGCGCTCTGCACCTGCCCGCCGTAGCCCCCCGCCGGGTAGTTGGGGGGATATCCACCCTGGTAGGCCTGGCCGTCCGGGTAGCCCGCCTGCCCCTGCGCGTCGGCCCAGGGGTCGACCGGCTGCTGCTCCTCGGGCCGCTGGGTGACCCCGGGCGCAACGGCGTCGAGGCGCCCGCTGACCCCGGGCGCGTGCTCCGTCCACCCCTGCGCCGGCGCCTGCCCCTGCCCTGCCTGCTGCCCCCACCCCGGTGCCTGCGCCGCCTGCTGTCCCCAGCCCGGCGCCTGTGCCGCCTGCTGTCCCCAGTCCGGTGGTGCCGGTGCCGGCGTTGCCGGTTGTCCCGGTGCCGGGCCCCAGCCCTCGAAGTCCGCCCAGGCGTTCTCCCGTTTCGGCTCCGCCCGCGACTCCTCCCGCAGCGGAACGTCCCGCAACGCCGGGATCACCGAGGTCGCCCCGTCGAGTGCTCCCCGCCCGGTCTCCGCGTCCAGAATCGACACATCACTCGGGACCTCGTGCGGTTCACTCTCCACCGCCACGACGTCCGGCTCCGGCTCGGGCTCTTTTGCCGGCTCCGGCTCCGGCTCTTTCGCCGGCTCAGGCTCCGGCACAGGATCGGGCTCATAGGCCACGACAGGCGCGGGTTCCCGCACCCGCTCAGGCGCCGGCTCCTCCGCAGGCTCGGGCACCGGCGCCTCCGCCGGTTCGGGCTCAGGGACGACACTCGGCTCCGGACGTACCCGGGAAATCGACGCCGAACCCGGCATCGAGACGATGACCGCGCCCACTCCCTCAGGCCGCGGCTTCTCCTGCTCCTCCTGCTCCTCCTCGGCCGACGCCATCCCGTCCAGAAGCGTCATCGGCTTCCAGGGCTGCTCCGCGGCGGCTGGGGCCTCCTCCTCCTGACCCGCCGACATCCCCGGAAACCCCGGAAACATCAACGCCGGCGGCGCCTTCCGCTCCTGCTGCTGCTCACCCGCTCGACGCACGACGATCGGCTCCACCGGCCCCCGGTGGAAGATCCCGGACCCGGTGCCCTCCTCCGCCGTCCCCGCCCCACCGAGAACGACGGGCCCCGCCTGATGAACCGGCGCCACCGGCGCATCCCCTCGGGGCGTCCCGGCTCCCCAGGCCGACTCCCCCCGAAACTCCCCGCTCCCCGTGGCATCCCCCTCAGGCGCCCACGGACTCGCCGCCCCCTGCTCCCCTGGCTTCTGCTCCCCTGGCTTCTGCATCGCGGCACTCTGCTCACGGGGCTGTTCCACACGCGGCTGCTTCACGGGCTGCTGCTCCACGGACGCCTGCACTATGCGCGGCTGCTCCACGGGCGGCTGCTCCACGGGCGGCTGCTCCACGCGTGGTTGCGGTATCTGTGGTGCCGGTGGGATCTGCGTCACCTGCGGGGCCTGCGGCGGCGTCACCCTGGGCCCACCGCTCCCCGGCTCCGCCCGCTGCACCGGAATCGGACTGAACAGCGCCGTCGGATCCTGCCCCAGGTAGCTCTGCGCCCGCATGACGGCCCAGTGCCCCACCCCGAGCACCGCCGGCCCGTGAGTGGCCACCCGCCCGAAGGCCCGGCGCGCCTCATGCCGGTTCCCCAGCTGCTCCGCGACCACCCCGAGGTCATAGGAGACCTGCAGCATCAGCGGATCCGCATCCCCGAGCGCCCGCTGCCCCGCCGCATAGGCTTCCTCGAGCGCCCGCCGCGCCCCCGGCGTATCCCCCGACTGCTGCAGCACCGAGGCCAGCTCCCGCTGCGCCCCCAGCACCGCCGGATCATCCTGCCGAAGGTTCACCCGCCCCAGTTCGACAGCACGTTGCAGCAGCTCCGCGGCCCCGGCCAGATCACCGACGGCGACCAGCGCATGGGCACGTTCAAGAGCAGGATTCAGCGGCGAGGGGTGCGACACCCCGCCATGCTGCCCGCTCCCTCCCCCTTCCACCAGGCCACCCCACCCGCCTCGCCCATTATGCCCCCGAATGTCCTCACCCCCACCCCCTCCGCGACCCCCGCCGAGGACCGTGTACTGTTCTGTCCTGTCAGGCCGACGGGGCAAGCGAAACCCAGGTGAAAGCCGGGGTCAACGAGCCGCTAAGCTAGACGAGCAAGTCCGGGTGGCGGAATGGCAGACGCGCTAGCTTGAGGTGCTAGTGCCCTTTATCGGGCGTGGGGGTTCAAGTCCCCCTCCGGACACGCAAACGTTGCACTCATGCGCAGATGAGTGTTCATGTGCCACATGATAGCCAGACTCCCTGGAGTCGAGCTCGACGAAGATCCATAAAGTAAGGCCCCACTCATAGAGTGGGGCCTTACTTTCTTTGCAAGGTAGTACTTCTGACCAGGCCTGAGAATCGATGATTCCCGCACTCGGCTCCGGGGTCCGACCCTGAGCGATACGCACCTGTTCGCGGAGTTCAGTGAGGATCTTCTCGGTGACTCCGCGCCTGTTCCACTGCCGGAACCGGCCATACACAGTCTCCCAAGGCGGGAAATCCGCCGGCAGGTAGCGCCACGCACACCCGGTCCGCACCACATACAAGATCGCGCCCACCATCACCCTGCGTGGATGCTTCTCAGGGCGGCCCATCCACTTCCGCAGCGACAGCATCGGGCTCGGTGAGCTCCCACTGGGCATCCGTCAGATCCCCGGGCGATACCGAGGTCATCGATACTGTCCGCCCCGGCGAGCATCCCGGCCACGATCGTGGCGACCTTCCCGGCCGGGTTCGCACCCTTGTCCGTCGGCAGGCCCACCCGCTCGGAGACCGCGTCATGCAGTCCGGCCTGCTCGGCCAGCCGCATCACCGGCACCAGCCCGGCACACGACACCAGATTCGGGTCATCGAACGTGCCGGCCATGGCCGGCACGGCATAGCGTAATCTCACCTGTGAGGTGCCCTCTCGAACCGAGTGATAGAAGCGTCGCAACTCCTATCCTTGCAGTTCAGAGGGCACTTTCTATATCCGGGGTCCCGCCGAATCAATCCTAATCGGTGCATCGAGGCCAAGCCACTCGCCGGGCAGCCCGCGCCACGAACGGGGCGCGCGCCATCCCTGCGGCCGTAGTATTACGCAGCGGCCTTGACCTGAACCACCTCCGGTGAATTTAAATCAGAAAACCTAATCGCCGCCTCCATTTCTGAGTTCGGAATGATCAGCCACTCGTTCACCACGCGTGGAACCCTGCGCCTCACTGCAAAAATTCCGGGAATCAGCGGTAGGGGCACCATCAATGCACCCATAATAAGGAAGGGAATATAGCTCAACCCCTCGGATTCCGCGCCGCTCGACCATCCTGAAATCATGACCCATGCCCCCATCCCAAGGACGGCGACTTGGGCCAGAAGGGTGAAGATCGGAAGCCAGCGACTCAGGCGACGGAGAAAGTTCACATCCTTGCCTACTTGCTCGCTGAGCGGAACCGAAAGCGTTGCAATTGACCACGGGCGGAGGGATTTCGGCACCTTGACTGTCGTGGCCTCCCTGCCGCCGGGCAGCGAAATACTCGACCAGATGACGGCTTCGATACGGTCCACGCGCACATAAACATCCACTTTTCCACCCCTTTCCGCGTTCAACATTATTATCGACATCCTTCCAGAATTTAATGAGAGCGACCGGCAGTATTTGTCATTTGAGTCGGAGAGTAGCGGACCGGGTTTCTCAAAAATATAGGGTTCGTGCTCGCTGGATGGGGCCGCGGAAGGTGACTACCATCACCGGTAAGTGAGGGCGGAAGTCGATGACGGTGATGTCGCGGTCGGTACGGCGGCGGATCTTGCCGAAGCCGCTCATCCGCGTCACCACCCGCAGCCAGCCGATCTGGATCGAGGCGGGCAAGCCTTTGCCGACGACCTGCACGTTGAAGCCGATCTCGTCGAGCAGCTCTCGGGCCCGCCTACTCGCAGCCGCGGCCAGGAGGACGGGTGACTCGCTGCGGCCAGTGATGGCTACAGCCGACGGCTGCTCTGCCCGAAGGTCGCGCAGCAACAGAGAGCCGGCCAGTTAGCTGGTGATTCCGAGCGGAATTTCTTAGCCGTCAACACCGGTCAGGCGTCTCATCCACCTTTGCCGCGGTCGATTGGAACCGGCTGGCCCGATCACCGCTGTCGGAGCTGAAGCTGGCCAGGTCCAGGTCGATCATCCGGTCATAGTAGGCATCCAAAGTCGGTTGGGGGAGTCGCTGGCGCAGTCCGGCCCGCACCAACCGATGCAGGCCGGCGGGTCGTGCTATCCGAACGCTGGCTGGCGCCACCCTCCGGAGCCAGATCTGTGAAGCAGAACGGCGATGAAAAATCTGGAGCATGACCTGGTCCGGAATCGTTTAACGGCAACAAACCCAGCAAATTCACCGAGACGGACCTGGGTTGCTCGGTACATAGCGCGGCAGACTGGATGAAGATCGGTTCAAGCAACGATGACGGCAGGGCAGGTGCGGAATTCCATCAGTTGCCGCCAGGGATAACTCTATCGATGGATTCCCGCGCCCGCCTGCCTGCAACACCGAATGATCCAGTTCCGAATCATGGTGACGCCGGTCATGTCGAACCCGAGGCGCTGCTTCGGCACGGAGCTCGGCGCCGCGGTCAGCTTCAGCGACTGCTCGAACCCGTCGGACGTCGCCGTCAGTACGAGCGCCTCGTTGTCGGTCAGCTGATAGATCGCGCTGTTGCCGTCGATGGTGGGCTCCGGCAGCGACTTCGCCCACGAGAGGTCGAAGCCACGGGACGCGGAGCCGAAGCTCACAGCCGGGCCGTCGCCACCGGCCGAGAAGACGACCTTGGACGGGGATACCTTCGGTGCCCAGCCGTCGTCCACCTTCTCCAGGTCATAGTCCACATCGGCCCAGATGCCGTCGCCTTGAGCCACCCGGACCGGGATCACCGATACCTCGGAACGCAGCGAGCCGTCCGGTGACGCGTACGTCAGGGACGTCGCCGTCGTCAGACCGGTGACCAGAATGTCCTTACCGGTGGCGACGGCCGCAAGCCGCGCCGAGACCAGATCGGACCGCTCGAAGGACTCCTTCGACGCAGCCGGTGCCGCTTGGGCCGGCACCGGATCGACCGCAACCGCGGGTACGGCCACGGCTGCCGCGGCGAGAAGGGTTAAGACGGCAAAACGGGCGGTTAGGCGCCGATCACCACCTTCCCTCCGGAGAGTAGTGAATAAGCGCCTATCGAACAGATGGCGCCTGGAACCAATGTGCACAGTGAACCCTCACGCAGCAGAAATTAAGGTGAACCGGATCGAAGAGGGAAATGAAAAAGCCCGACCCTTCAAGGCTGCGCACACTGTTACTCAGCAGTCACCATCCAATCAATGATCTTGCAGCCGGGCGATGCAGAATTGTGACCACACCCGCAGGCCCGCACAGTTGACACACAGCACATTCTTAGGAAAAGCGCCGACCATGTGGCCATTCAACCGGTCTAAAAGCAGAAAGAGCGATACTGACTGGTAGGCGGACTTCATGCCGTTCGCCTACCGCAGGGCCACTTGACACTGAAGCGCAAAATAGAGGTCTTCGAGTGCCACTTCGGACAAGCACTCGAAAGCGCGTTAATGTCCTATTCACTCCGAGGCGATAAAGTGCCGCAAGTCACATGTCACAGTTTCTTCGGTGCGGCATAGCGAGACTCTTTCCCAGGTTTCGATATCTCCGTCAAACCCGGAGCGGAACACGATGACCCGCCCGGTCACCGCACCCCTGAAAACCAGATAACCAACTCTCCATCAAACCCGGGGCTTGACAGGTTGTTGGACCAGATCTGGCGCCAGATCTGCTGTGGGAAGGCGGTGAAGGCGAGTAGGTCGGCGCGGGCGTCGTCGAGGTAGGCGGCCACTTTCGGCAGTGATCTGCCGGTGGTGTCGAGGAGTTTGTCGAACTGGGCGTGCACCGATTC
>NZ_JBFAYF010000116.1:0-14923 GCF_040681165.1 Actinoplanes sp. NPDC051851
TGGGGTGTGTGCTGTCGGGGGGGGCCCCCCCCCCCCGGGGCGCCCCCCCCCCCCCCCCCCCACGCCGGTATGTTCCACGGGCGTCACTGCGGCCAGATGTAGAGGCTGGCGAGGCGCAGCACCATGCCGACGACCACCACGACCAGCACGATCCGTACGAAACCGGCGCCCCGCTTGAGCGCGGTCCGTGCGCCCAGCCTGGCGCCGATGACGTTGCAGACAGCCATGCCGAGGCCCACCTTCCACAGGACCTGGCCCTCCACTGCGAATACCGTGAGTGCGCCGAGGTTGGTGCCCGCGTTGACCACCTTCGCCATCGCCGAGCTCTCCACGAAATTCGTGGCCAGCAGGGCGACCATCGAAATGATCAGGAAAGTGCCCGTGCCGGGGCCGAAAACGCCGTCGTAGAAGCCGATGACGACACCGCACAGCAGGGTCGCGATGGCCATTCTCCGTCGATCGGGCTCTTCGGTATCGGTGACCAAGCCGAAAGACGGACGCAGTATCACGAAGCCCAAGACCAGTAATAGCAGGGCCATGGTTACCGGACGGAAATAGCTTCCGGGAATGCTCAAGGCAGCGATGGCGCCCAGGCCGGCCGACACGGTGGCCGTGGCTGCGGTAGGCGCCACCCATCGCCAATTCAACTTGGTACGACGGCTGTAGGAGATGGCGGCGGACGTGGTGCCGCAGATAGCCGCCAGCTTGTTCGTCCCCAGGGCGATCGCCGGGGATGCGGCCGGCACGGCGAGCATCAGCGCAGGGATTTGGATCAAACCGCCCCCGCCGACCACCGCGTCGATCCACCCGGCGGCTGCGGCCACCACTAGGAGGCCGATGAGGCTTTCCCAATCCATTCAACACTCCTTGTCTCCCGCCCGGATCTCCGGCGGCATGATGGCGCTGTATCCGTTTCTGCGTGGCATCGACCGCGGTCCTGTGGACACGCCTCGGCACTTCCGGCAGACTACGGTTTCGGCTTTTCAGATCGCTGTCGTGTTGATTTCGTCAGATCAGAAGGTGCTCGTCGCGGATCGGCGGCTGGTCAAGGCGTCTCCTGACACCGGCGAGGTCGACGTCGATGCTTACGGCTCCTTCGGTAGGCTTGCCGCCGTCACCACGAGGGAGAAGAAACTCCGTGATCCCGTTTCGCCTGCCCCGCCGGACCAGCCCGGCAGACCTGCGCTTCGTCTACCTGAACCTGCGGGATCATCCTCGTGGTCACCTGCAGCTGGCGGCTCTGGTCTCCGCGGGATTCGTCCCGTCACTCGTGATCGATGAGGACTCCCCGCTGGCCGACGGGGGACGGGCCGGCCAACTGGCGGAGCTCAAACGGGTCAGGGGTTTCGTCGAGCCGGAGCCCACCCGCGAGTTCTGCCAGCGGCACGGCATCGCCTACCGGACGGTCGCTCACCACAACGACGACGCGACGACCGAGCTGCTGCGCGCCGCGGAGGCCGATATGGTCGTCCTGGGCGACACGCGGATCCTCAAGACACACATCCTGTCGCTGGTCCCGCACGGCATCGTCAATGTGCACCCCGGGTATCTGCCCGAGGTGCGCGGCAACAACCCGTATCTCTGGGCGGTCATCCACAACCTGACGCAGGGTGTCAGTGTGCATCTGATCGACGCCGGCGTGGACCGGGGACCGTTGCTGCGGACCAGGGCCGTGCCGATGCCGGCCGGGATCAGCCTGCCGGAGCTGGTCCACCTGCTCAACGAGGAATGCGCGGCGCTGCTGGTCGAGGTGATGAAGGAGATCGTCGGCGGTACGGCGACGCTGAGCCCACAGCCGGACGACACGCGGTTGACGTTCCGGGAGGCCCGTCCGGAGATCCGTGAGCTCGTCCGGACGATGCTGCGCGAACGGGCCGCGGCGACGATCGCCAGGACCTGATCAGGCCGCGGCCCGCGCGGCCTCGGCCAGGATCGCCACCCCTTCGCCGAGTTCCTCGATCGAGGTCGTCAACGGCGGCAGCAACTTGACCACCTCGTCCTCGGCGCCGGACGTCTCCACCAGCAACCCCCGGTCGAACGCCTCGGCCGCGACCTTCGAGGCCTTTCCCTGCGTGGCGAGGACCAACCCGTGCACCATCCCGCGGCCCCTGTTGGTGGCCCCGGTCAGCGAGCCGGCGACTGCGCGCATCGCGTCGGTCAGCCATGCGGCCTTGGCGCGCACCTGCTGTGCGAAGGTGTCGTCGGCCCAGTAGTGCCGTAGCGTGGCGGTGGCCGCCACGAAGGCGAGGTTGTTGCCACGGAAGGTGCCGTTGTGCTCACCGGGCGCCCAGGCGTCCAGTTCCCGGCGGATCAGCGTGAGCGCCATGGGAAGTCCGTACCCGCTGATCGACTTGGCCAGGCAGACGATGTCCGGAACGATCCCCGCGGGCTCGAAGCTGAAGAACGTGCCGGTCCGGCCGCATCCCATCTGGATGTCGTCGAGGATCAGGAGTACCTCGTGGCGCCGGCAGATCTCGGCCAGCGCCCGCAGCCACTGCGGCCGGGCGACGTTCACCCCGCCCTCACCCTGCACCGTTTCGACGATGACGGCGGCCGGTTTGTCCGCCCCGCTGCCGTTGTCGCGCAACATCCGCTCGAACATCGGCAGCGCGCCGGGATCCGATTCGTCCAGGTAGCCGTCGTAGGGCAGTACGGTGACGTTGCCCAGCGGCACACCGGCCGCCCGTCGCTTGCCGGCGTTGCCGCTGACCGCCAGCGCGCCCAGTGTCATCCCGTGAAAGGCGTTGGTGAAACACACGATGTTGTGCCGGCCGGTCACCTTGCGGGCCAGCTTGAGCGCCGCCTCGACCGCGTTGGTTCCGCCCGGCCCGGGGAGCTGCACCCGATAGTCCAGGTTCCGCGGTCGCAGGATCAGCTCCTGGAAGGTCTCCAGGAACTCGCGTTTCGCCACGGTGTCCATGTCCAAGCCGTGCACGATGCCGTCACCGGCGAGGTAGTCAAGAACGGTGCTCTTGAGGACCGGATTGTTGTGGCCGTAGTTCAGCGTTCCCGCGCCGGAGAAGAAGTCGAGGTAGGGCTGTCCCGACTCGCTGTAGATCCGGCTGCCGGCGGCCCGGTGGAACACCGTCGGCCAGACTCGGCAGTAGCTGCGGACGTTCGATTCCAGATCGGTCACCGCGTTCATCGTGTCCCGTCCGCCGTGTTGTGCAGGTCGATGGTGGTGGCCAGGGCGGACGCGAGCTGCGCGGCCGCCGGCGGGCCGATGATGGAGAAGTGGGTCGCCTCGACGCGATCGGTGCGTACGGTGTCGCGGGTGAAGCGGGCCCAGTCGGTACGGGTCACCAATCCCCGGTCCAGGGAATCGCCCGCCCAGGTGACCTGGAGCGGTGCGTCGACGAGCGGCGGCCGCCAGGCGCTGAAGAGCCAGCGGTGCAGGGCGGCGACCACCGCACGCGCACCGAGCGCCTCCGCGCCGGGAGTCGGGACACCGGGCCAGAGCCGGGCAGCGGTGGTGCTGATCCACCGGCCGGCCTCCCGGGCGACCCCTCGGCCGTCGTGACCGGTCAGTCGCGCGGTCAGTTCGCGTAGATCCTCCGGACCGCAGGCCGGGCCTGTCGCTGGTGCGAGACTCGTGAGGACCGCGAGCGCGCCGGCCGGCCAGTCCGGAGCCGGAGCGCGCTCGGCCGTGATGGCCGCGACGCCCGAGTCCCACATCGTCACCGATCGGACGGTGACGCCGCGTTGCTGTAGGGCGGCGGCGGTCGCGTGGGCGAGCAGGCCACCCAACGACCAGCCGGCCAGGTGGCACGCGCGTCCGTCCAGGGTCTTGGCCACCTCGTCGGCGTACGTATCGATCATCTGTTGCGGATCGGGCCACGTGGTGGCGGAGGCGACGTCGGTGTGGCCGTCGAACACCGCGTAGATCGCCCGGTCCGATGGCAGGGCGTCGACCACGTGGCGGTAGGCGAACACGTCGCCGCCGAGCGGGTGCAACAGCACCAGCGGTGTGCCGTCGGGGACGTCGCGCATTGCCAGCACGTTGCCGCGCGCCGGCCGGTGTGCCGAGCCCGGTTCCGGCGCGCCGGTTGCCGGCGCGTGGGCGAGCCGTGCGCTCAGCAGCCGCGGCGTCGGCGCGTCGACGAGGTCGGCGAAGGTCATCGGGGCGCCCAGGTCGTGCCGTACCCGCGCCACCAGCCGGGCGGCGAGCAGGGAGTGACCTCCCTGGGCGAAGAAGTTGGCGTGCGGGTCGAGTCCGGTCGTGCCCAGCAGATCGGACCACTGCCGGCACAGCCAGTGCTCGGTCGGCCCGGCCGGCGATTCCGGAGCCTCGCCGGCATCCGGCACGGTCTGCGCCTCGGCGGCGAGCGCTTCCAGCGCCCGATGGTCGACCTTGCCGATGATGGTCACGGGCATGCGGTCGAGGATGTGGATGCCGGCCGGGATCATGTAGCCGGGCAGGAACGCCCGCAGGTGTTCCGCCAGAGTGGACGGGTGCGCCGGCGCGCTGACCGTGACGAATGAGTGCAGCGCGGGTCCGCGCTGGTCGTCGTGGTTCATGACGACGGTGGCCGCTGACCGTACCTCCGGATGGGCCAGAAGGCGGGCGGTCACCTCGCCGAGCTCGACCCGGTTGCCTCTGATCTTGACCTGGCTGTCGAGCCGCCCGAGGTACTCCACCACGGCGCCCTTGGCGATGCGCACCCGGTCCCCGGTGCGGTAGACCCGCAATGGTGCCCCACCCGGCCCCCACCGCATGGTGGGGAAGGCGGCGTCGGTGAGTTCGGGCCGGTTCAGGTAGCCGGCGCCCACCCCGGCGCCTCCGATGTACAGCTCGCCCACCGCGCCGTCGGGCAGGAGCCGGCCCTGCGCGTCGGCGACGAAGAGCAGCACTCCGGGCAGCGCCCGGCCGATGACCGGGCGTTCCGTCGCCGGTACGACCTCGTGGAAGGTGGAGTTGACCGTGCATTCGGTGGGTCCGTAGACGTTGAACACCCGCACGTGGCGTGCGTCGGCCAGTGGCCTCCACATCGAGGCAGGCAGTGCCTCACCGCCGGTGACGAGCCGGGACAGCGCGAGGCCGGGGCGGGTGAGCATGCCTGCCTCGACGAGCAGCTGCAGATGCGGGGGATGCACTCGAGCAGTGTGATGCCGGTGCCGGCAACGTAATCCAGCATGGCGGCCGGGTCGAGCCGGGTCGCGGCCGGGATGATGACCATGGTGGCGCCGTCGAGCAGGGCGAGCAGTTGCTGCACGCTCACGTCGAAGATCAGCGGGGCGTTGAGGGAGACGACCTCGTCTCGCCAATCATCGATGCCGTACGTCTCCCGGAGCCCAGCCATGAAGTTCAGCATGTTGGCGTGGGTGGTGACGGTGGCCTTGGGCAGGCCCGTCGTACCCGAGGTGTAGATGGCGTAGGCGATGTCCGCCGGGTCGGTCCGCCGGTCGCCGTCGGTCTCGGGCCGGCCTTCGCCGACGACGAGACGCGGGTCGAGGACCTCGGCCCCACAGGCGTCGAAGCCGGCCGGGCCGCACACGATGCCGAGCCCGGCGTCGGTGATCATGTGGCGCCGCCGGTCGGCGGGCAGGGCGGGGTCGACGGGCACGTAGGCCCCGCCGGCCAGCCAGATGCCGAACACGGCGACGATCGAGTGAACCGATCGGTCGGCGACCACCCCGACGTACGTGCCGGGCTCGACTCCGCTCAGGCCGACGGCGACCCATTGTGCCCGGCGCACCAGCTCGGCGAAGCCGATCGACTCGTCGGCTGAGCGTACGGCTACCCGCTGGTCCCCGATCGCGGCCAGGCGCCGGATCGCGTCACTGGTGACCACGATGTCGTCGCGAGGTGGCCCGGCGGTGTGCCGCCGGCGCAGTCTCTCGGCGGACGGCGGGTCCAGCAGCGCCAGCTGTGACACCGGCTGGTCGTCGTCGCGGGCGCCGTCGGTGATCACGGTGAAGACGGCCTGTACGAAGGCATCCACCAATCGTTCGTCGAACAGCGACGTGTCGTACTCGACGAGGAATCGGAGCCCGCTCGGGCCGCGCAGGAAGAACAGCGCGAGGTCGAATTTGGCGCGCTTGTCGTCGAGACTGACGACTCGTGCGGACACGCCACCCCAGCGGCGCTCGCCGGGTTCCGGGGCATCCTGCAGTTCCAGCGCGATCCGGAACGGCGCGCCGGTGCCGAGCGCCGCGACCGTTCGGTCGAACGGAACGTCGTCGTGTGAGAGGGCGTCGCTGACCGTCCGAGCCGCGCGGTCGATGGCGACCCGGAAACTGGGATCGTCGCGAAGGTCGGTGAACAGCGCCACGGTGTTGACGAAGAACCCGAGAGCGGACTCGAATTCCGGCGTCTTGCGGTTGAGCGTCGTGGTGGCGACCGCGACCGCCGGTTCCCCGCTGAAGCGTTGCGCGACGATCTGGACGGCCGCCTGGAGCACCGCGAAGACGCTGATCCTCCGGTCGGTGGTGAGCGCGGTGAGCGCCGTGGCGGCGTGGCGGCGTGGTCCGGCACGACGAAGTCGGCGGTGGCGGACCGGCCGCTGCCTTTGTGGTGCATCGGGGGAGTGGCCAGCAGGGAGGCGGGCGGCGTCGGCGGCAGGGCGCGACGCCAGAAAATCAGCTGCTGGTCGACCAACGCGTCGGTGAGGTGCTCGTGTTGCCAGCGGCTGAAGGCGTGGTACTGCGTGGGCTGCTCCGCGGGCTTCCATGCGCCCGTCGCCGCGAAGCTTTCGTACGCCTCGGCCAGCTCGCGCTCGAAGATCGCCATCGACCATCCGTCGATGGCGATGTGATGAAATGCCAGCAGCAGTACGTGATCGTCGTCACTGAGCCGGGCCAGCCGGGCCCGTAGTGGCGGTTCGATCCGCAGTTCGAAGGGGCGATGCAGGAACTCCCTGGCCGCCTCGACGATATCGGTGTCACTGAATAGCGCCGGCCAGTCGATGGTGTCGCCGAGCATCGGCTCCGGGTCCATGACCAGTTGCCGCAACCGTGTCGCCGGCGTCCACGAAGACGGTACGCAGCACCTCGTGGCGTTCGACGAGCGTGGTCAGCGCGTCGTTCAGCGCCGCGGCGTCGAGGTCGCCTCGTAGCCGGATCAGGCGAGAGACGTTATAGGCGTTCGACTCGCGATCGAGTTCCTGATCGATCCACAGGCGCACCTGGTTCGGAGCGATCGGGTCGAGAAGCTCGACCAGGCGGGCGAACTGCTTCTCGTCGAGGGTGGCGAGGAATGCCTCGGCCTGCGTCATGATGATGCGGCTCCGGGTGAGTGCGGTCGAGACGTGATGGGTACGGCGGTGCCGGACCCGGCCGTCTCGTGACTGTGGCCTACCGGGGACACCGGCTACGCATCGGCGCATAAAAATGTGACATATGTCTATGAATGCCCGGCAGTTCTGTTTCGGTAGTCTCCTTTCGTGCCCACTGCGGCGCGATGACCGCTCTTGTGCCCACTGCGGCGCGATGACCGCTCTTGTGCCCACTGCGGCGCGATGACCGTAGGACGATGAACTTTGCGGGGGCACGGTGAGGATGGCCACACGTGGTCGGTGGTTTCTTGGTGCGAGCTTCCTGTCGGCCTTCGGTGACGTGCTGGTCGTGACCGCGGTGCCGTTCGGCGTCGGCTCGGAGACCGGGCGGATCGAGTTCACTGTGGTCTTCTGGCTGGTGCCGGCCCTGGCCGTACTCGCCGCCAGCTTCGCCGGACGGCATCTGGCCCGGCGCGTCGACAGGGCCCGGTTCGACTACATGATGTTGCTGCTGGGCATCGCCGCCGTCGAGGTGGTGATCTCGCTGCTCACCCTGGGACTGCGCAGCGACCGGGCGACGCTGATCCTCTCAGTCGTCTTCGTGGCGCTCTACGCGTTCGCCAAGGAGGGCATCCCCCGCCTGCTCTACCAGGTGGCTGTCTACCGCTACTTCGCCGACGGTGAGGAGTACAGCCGTCTGGTAGGTGTCAAGTCCGGTCTGGACATCGCGGCGGCCCTGCTGGCGACGGTGGTGGCGGCCGCCGCCGTCGCCACCGATACCTGGCGGTTCGCATTCCTGCTGGACGCGGCGACCTTCGTGGTCCTGGCCGCCGCCCTCCGGTTCGCGGGCAGGGACCCGGCGCCGGAAGAGCCGGCGCCCACCACCGGCGCGGCCGGGCCGGCCGGCCCGGCACGCGTCGATGCGTCCCTGCGGACCGGACTGATCGCGGTCCTGGTGGCCATCCCGCTGTTCCACGGGGTCAACGCCGCGTTCGTCAACTACCTCCCGCTGCTCAACAAGGAGTTCGGGGTGATGGCAGCGAATACCAGTATCCTGCTGCTCGCGGTGCTGCGCCTGCCCGGCATGCTCCTCGGGCTTGCGTACGACCGGGTGCGGCGCTGGGCATCGCCACTGACATGGGCAACGGTCCTGCCGATCGTCTTCGTCACGGTCGCCGCCACCTATCTGGTCCAGCCTAATGCCTGGTCGGTCTACGGGCTGCTACTGCTGGGCGGGCTCAACATCGGCGTGTTCGCGCCCTCCGACGCCGTCATCCGCAACCAGATCCCCGGTGCGTACCTGATCGGTTTCAACGTCATCGTGTTGCGCTGGCTCGGCGTGTTCCAGGCGGTGGCCTGCCTGGGTGCGATCCTGGTGTTCACCTACGGCGGGATGAACACCGCCTGGCTCGGCGTCATCGTCGCCGCCGCGGTGGTGGGCGGCCTGCTCCTGCCGCGTGTCCACGCCCGCAATCCGCTGCTGTCCTCCCGGGCCGACCGGGACACCCGGGTGGCGGCGTGACCATGGCCCACGGCCCCCGGCCGGTCCCACGTACCGCCGGAGCCCGGTATCCGGTCTCCTTTGCGCAGGAAGGACTACTGCTCGCCGATCACCTGGCCGGCGGCGACCCGTCGTACAACATCTCCTGGTGTCTGCGCCTCGACGGCGGCCTGGACGTCGCCGCCCTGACCGCTGCGCTGCGGGCGATGGTCACCCGGCA
The DNA here is from genome assembly GCF_040681165.1 of Actinoplanes sp. NPDC051851. NCBI lineage: Bacteria > Bacillati > Actinomycetota > Actinomycetes > Micromonosporales > Micromonosporaceae > Actinoplanes > Actinoplanes sp. NPDC051851. Next base: position 8,936 of record NZ_JBFAYF010000116.1, read on the forward strand.
CGAGGCACTCCGGACCACCTACGAGTGGACCGGGACGCGCTTCCGGCAGGTTCCGGCTGATCGACGTCCACGACGTGGCAGATGGCCCATCCCCGGCGGTGACAAGGGTGGTTCCCGGTGGGGACGCCCTGTGCTACGTCATCTACACCTCGGGTACGACCGGCCGGCCCAAGGGCGTGCTGGCCCATCACCGTGGCGTCGTGAACTACCTCTCCTGGGCCTGCCGTGCCTACGGCATCACCGCCGGGTCGCGGGTCCTGCTGCATTCACCGTTGACCTTCGATCTGAGCGTGACCACGACGCTGGCGCCGCTGATCGCGGGCGCGGTGATCGAGATGACCGACGGCGAAGATCTTGACGGGCTGGTGGCCGCGCTGCGTGATACCGCCGAGCCGTACCAACTGGTCAAGCTGACGCCGGCCCATCTGCGGGTGCTCAACATCGCCCTCGCGGAGGATCTGGACCGTCGGGTTCTGACCCGCTGCCTGATCGTCGGAGGCGAGTCGCTACCTGCCGAACGGGTCCGGCCCTGGCACCGGAGCCGAGTGATCAACGAGTACGGCCCGACGGAGACCGTCGTCGGCTGCACCGTCCACGAGTGGACCGGTGGCGACATCAGGGGGAACGTGCCGATCGGACGGCCGATCGCGAACGCCACCAACTATGTACTCGACCGGTATCGGCAACCGGTGCCGGTGGGAGTGCCCGGTGAGCTGTGGGTGGGCGGCGCTGGCGTCACCCTCGGTTATCTGAGCCGGCCGGATCTCACGGCCGAACGATTCGCCGCCGACCCGTTCCACCCCGGCGGGCGGATGTACCGGACCGGTGACCTCGCCGTGTGGGGTGCCGACGGCCTGTTGCGCTGCCTCGGCCGTAACGACGACCAGGTCAAGATCCGTGGTTACCGCGTCGAGCTCGGGGAGGTGGAGAACACCCTGCGTACGCTACCCGGCGTGCTGGACACCGCCGTCATCCACGAACCGCGGCACGGCACTCTGGTGGCCTACGCGGTGGCTCCGGCGGCTGACCTGACCCAGATGTGGTCCGGCCTGCGGAACGCTCTCCCGGATTTCATGGTGCCGAGCCGGATTCATCTGCTCGAGCAGCTGCCCCTGACCATCAACGGCAAGGTGGATCGCGCGGCTCTGCTCCGCGACGATCCGCGCTTCGCGCACGTCGCTGCCGGCGCGGACAGCGATGGTGAGAAGGCTCTTCTGCGTCTCTGGGCGGACCTGCTCGGCCGGCCGGATGCGGGCCGGCACGACGACTTCTTCGCCGCCGGCGGCGACTCATTGGCATTGATAGATCTGCATGAAAGGCTCGGCGGCGAGGTACCGCTCGTGGACCTCTTCCGTAACCCCACCGCGGCGGCGATGGCGGCCCTGGTCGACGCGGCCTCGTCGCCAGGAGGGACCGTCGCGGTGCGGCCCGCCGCGACCGACCCGGCTCTGGCCATGGCACTCGAGGTCGCCTCGGCCGTCCTGGGCGGTCCTCTGGACCCGGATACCGACTTCTTCATCCTGGGCGGCACCTCGCTGGACCTCGCCGTGATCTGCACCCGGCTGGCCGCGGCGCTCGGCCACCCTATTCCGATCTCCGAAGCGATCCGGCGCCCGACCGCACGGCTCCTGGCCGAGTGGGCCGGCGATCGCGAGCCGGAGCCGGTCGGGCCCGCCCCTGCGGACGAGGTGGAGGCGGATGGGGCCGAAGTGCCGCTCACCCCGATGCAGGCCTCCTTCCTGATGCGACAGGTCATGAACCCGGACGACCTCTCCGGCCACTGCCCACTGATCTGCCGGGTCGACGGCCCGCTGGACCCGGGCGCCCTGGTGACGGCGTTCGGCGACGTCATCCGGCGGCACGCCGCACTCGGCGCCACCTACACCTTCACGGCAGACGACCAGCCGGTGGCCGTCCTCGACGCCGCGACCGGGGACCACGACATCACGCTCCTTCCCGGTTCCACGGACGTCGCGAGCGCGGTCACGGCCGTCGCGAGCGTTTTGATGCGACCGCTCGACATCCAGAACGCGCCACCCTGGCGGGCAGCCGTGACGCCGATTCTGGACGGTACGGCCACCGTCCTCGGCATCGTCGTGCACCACGTCGCCTTCGACGGTCATTCGGAAGGTGTGCTGGTCGAGGACTTGAGCCGTGCCTACCATGCCCGTCTTCACGGGGCCGAGCCCCGGTACCCGGTCGACGTTCCCACCCTGGCGGAGTCCGCGCGAGTATTGCGCGACTGCACAGCCGGTGTCGACCTGGACGCCCAGCGGAGCTTCTGGCGGGACCTGCTTCATGCGGTTCCCGACCTCGACCTGCCCGTTCCGGGTGGCGCACGGCGGTCCGGCGGAACCCGGGTGGGAGGTCATGACGGTGCTGCGGTCACCCACACGGTCGAGGTGGACGCGGAGACGGTCCGCGCCCTGTCCCGAATCGCACAGGACCACGCGACGACCCCGTTCGCCGTACTCCTCTCGGCCTGGGCGGCCGCGCTCGCTCGCGTGACCGGCCAGCAGGATTTCGGTGTCGGAGTCACCGTGTCCCGGCGGGCCGGGGCGGGACTCGACAGGGTGGTCGGCTGCTTCGTCGAGACACTGTGCCTCAGGACGCGACCTGCCGCTGGAGCAGACCTCGCGACCCTGTTGGACAGCACTCTGCCCGGCATCCGTGCCGCCATCGCCGCCCGGGACATTCCCTTCACCGAGGTGGTGCGGCTGGTCAATCCGCCGAGGACCGGGCGTGACCCGCTGTATCAGGTGCTGTTCGTCTATCAGGAACGACCGTGGGCGGCCGTGGACTTCGGTGGCCATTCGGTACGCCCGTTGCCGTTCCCTCCCCGTCAAGGCGTCTGTGAACTCGTGGTGGAGATGTGGCCGCAGCCCGACGGCCGGGTGGTGGTTGACCTGACCTACCAGACCCGCGCTGTGACGAAGGAGTGCATTCATGACCTCGCGCGAGAGCTGACCGAGATCCTGCGGGGGGCTTGACTGAGCGGGTGCACGCAGGTTCGTGTTGACCGTGAGCCGCCTGATCGAAGAAGCGACAGGCCGTGAGATGTCCGTCGATGTGGTCGTGGGCGGACGGCCTGCTCGGCCAGGTGGTCCGGATGACGGGCGGTTCGAAGGATCGCCGTGCCTCGTCGGGCCGGGTGTCGTCACCGTCGGGCCGGGTCACGTCGATGATCACTACGGTGCCCCCCGGTGCGACGACGGAGCGGAAATGGGCGAGTACCTGATCGATCGGTCCCATCGAGAACACCGCGTTCATGGCGAACACCGCGTCGAAGAGCCCGTCGGCGGCGGGCGAGAGGTCATGCACGTCCCGGACGGCGTACCGCACGTTGTCCGGGTTCTCCTTGCCTCGCGCGATCTCCAGGATGCGCGGCGAGATGTCGACGCCGATCACCTCGGTGTACCGGTCGGCGACCAGCCGGGAGTTCCGGCCGTTGCCGCATCCGACGTCGAGCGCCCGGCCGCCACCGGTGAGGTGTTTCAGCAGCCAGCTGCGCGTCGGGTTGTCACCGGTGTCCATGACACCGATGAACGCGTCGTACAGCTCGGCGAGATCGTCGAGGTAGGGACGGGGGAAGGGCTTCAGATCGGTGTTGAACACAGTGATCACATGCTCCGCTCTGGGACACGGCGGGGACTCCGGCCGTCGGGCCGATCTGGCTTCAGGGCACCGTATGCCGGAGAGCACCGAGTCGGCTCACCCCTGACCGGTTGGGGCGGCAGAACTACTGGATCGCGTAGGACCGGGAGCGGACCGCGCCATGATCGGGCCTGCTGGGCGGCAACATCCTGCCCGGTCGTGACGGAGTTCAGCGAAGCCGCGGGGTGACCCTCAGCAGTACGAGAGCCGTCGCCACCGCCACGATCACCGCGCCGTTGCACGAAGCCCACAGGATCGCCCGGTCATGGACGAGCCGGGTCGTTGCTGCCGGATCGCGGAAGACCGGGTTGACCTCGATGATCAGGAATGCCTTTCCGGCCATCGCCACGGCGAGTGCGCCGATCGCGCCCGTCCAGGACCGGCGTATACGGCTCGGCACCAACGCGCCGAATCGCAGCCGCAGGAGCCCGGCCAGTGCCACGGCCACCGGAATCCAGGGCAAGTAGTAGTACACCGGGCTACCCGGCGCGAACGCTTCGACCAGGGTGCCCGCTCGAGGGTGGGCGATCAGCCGTGGAATCCAGACGATCTCCTCGTAGAGGTTGCCGAACAGCCACATGCCGAGGAGCACGGTGACCATCGTGACCAGCGGGCGGGTACGCCGAACGACGTCGGGCGAGACGAAGGTGTCGTATCCGGCCACCGGGCGTTCTCCAGTGAGGTGTCCATGGTCCTGCTAACCGTTCGAGCGCCATCCAGGTTACCGCCTGCGGCGGAATGGCCCTCTGTCGCATCGACATGGCTCATGACCTGCGGCCCGGTGGGCGCGAGGCGGACAGGGAAGCGCGCCCCCAGACACGGGGGAGTCTGGGGGCGCGCTCGTTCCGGGGAGGGTCAGCCGAACGAGATCGGCGTCGCTGTCTCGGTGGTGTAGGCGGTGTCGATGGCGCCGATCAGGCAGCCGCCGGTGACCGTCGAACAGTCGATGGAGCCGTAGGGCTGCCCGTCGGAGGTGTTGCCGTCGAAGGTGGTCCGGACGACCAGCGATGCGGTGCCGTCGCCGTTGTCGTCAGCGGCAAAGAACGCGGCATCGGCCCAGTCACAGACCTGTACCCCGGATTCGGGCAGCGCGCATTGGGCGGCGATGAGGCCCGCATTCGCGGGATAGCCCGTGACGTCGACGGTGACGGTTTGGCCGTCGGTCAGCCCGGTGCTGGGGGTGGCGGTGACGGAGGGTGCCTGATCGGCCAGTGCGGGTGAGGCCAGATTCGTGGTGACACAGCGGCGCTGACGACCGGAACCAGGGACAACCCGAACCCGCAGCCGCAGAGTGCCAGGGCCGGCAGTATCTGGCCGACGTAGTCACCTTCGGTGGTCGTGCGCAGAAGGAGAAGCTGCCCGCCGGCTGCGGAGACCAGGCCGATGATCAACAGTGCACGGGCGCCGATCCGGGGCATCAGCTGGATGGCGGCACCGCTGAACATCGCGATGCTGACGCCGATCGGGCTGGTCGCCTTTCAGCTGGAGGTCCGGTAGGAGAACGCGGTCGCGCCCCACTGGTAGGTGAGCACCCAGATGCTCTGGGGCGCGAAGTAGAACAGCGTCGGTGCGACGGTCGCCGAGGTCATCGTGTTCTGGCCGGCCGAGGCCATGCCGGACCAGTCGGTGAAGAGACCGAAGTTCATCGACCCCCACGTGGTTCCGGTGTCGTGGGTGGTCGCGTAGACGAGGTTCTGGCCGTTGTACGGCACGGTGGTGAAGTCCTTGAGCGACACCCAGCCGGACTTCGGGGTGGCCAGCGCCCCGGTCGACGACCAGCGGTATGTCGACGGCAGGGTGCAGACGGCGGACGATCCCACCGGCACGAGCTGCCACTGCTGTTGGACCTGGTCGTTGCGGGTCCACTGATCGATCTTCGCGCCGTCGCCGGTGGCCAGGTTGTGGACGTCGAGTGCCAGGCCGCTGTTGCGATTGACCAGGACGTACGTGGCGGCGGTGTCGACGGCCGCGGCGGAGGCCGCGGAGGCGGTGACCGCGACCGCAGCACCGGCGACGAGCAGGACCGGTACGGCGAGAAGGGCGCGCCACCGGCGGCGCCGTTCGGGCGGCGGAGTGATCGGGGGCGGGTCTTCCCGGTGGGTGGTCATCGGGTGCTCCTCGGGGATGGGGCGGGGACGGTTTGCGGTACGGGTCCGAGTTCGATGACGGGACGCCATTCCCGGCGTTACGAACCGACGCCACGGGAGCGTTCCCATGCTGAATGCGGATATTGCCAGAACGTAACTAATCAGGTCGGTCGTTTCGGGCCGGTTTGATCTTGGTGGGGTTGTTGGGCAGGATGTCCGGGTGTCCGAGATGCCGTCCATCGTGGAG
>NZ_JBFAYF010000117.1:0-14418 GCF_040681165.1 Actinoplanes sp. NPDC051851
CGCCCGCCACCCCCCCCCGGGCCCGACCCGCGCGGGGGGCCGGTGTTGGGGCTGGGGCTGGGGGGTGACCCCCGCGACGCGCCCCCCCCCTCCCCACCAGCCGGGAGAGCGAGCCGCCCGACAGCCCGGACCCGGACCCGGACACGACCGTGCGCCGGCATCCGCCGAAAGCGAGCCGCCCCGACAGCCCGGACCCGGACACGACCGTGCGCCGGCATCCGCCGGGAGCGCGTCGTCGGTCAGGCGGTGACCAGCGCGGGGTCGGCGGGCGCGGCGACGGGTGCCGGAGCCGGGGTGGCCCGGTCGATGAAGAGCAGGACCAGGGCGCCGCCGACGGCGAAGATCACCGCGCCGAGGGCGTAGCTCAGGCGGTAGGCGTTCTCGGTCGGCAGGGCGACCGCGCCGTAGGTCTTGGTCTGCGCCGCGAGGATCGTGATGACCAGGGCGCTGCCGATGGTGCCGCCGATCGTCCGCATGATCGAGTTCACGGAGTTGGCGATGCCCGTCTCGTGGGCGTGGACGTGGCTGACCAGCAGGGCGGGCATCGACGCGTACGCCATCGCCACCGCGACGCTCGCGACCACGAAGCCCGCGATGGTCTCGCCCTTGTCGGCGTGCAGGAAGGTCAGCGACGTCATCGAGACCGCGCCGATCCCGCAGGCGATGGCGAGCACCGCACGGGGTCCCATCCGGCTCACCATCACGCCGGCGATCGGGCCGACCACGATGCTGGTGATCGCGCCCGGCATCAGGTAGATCACGCTGGCCTGCAGCACCGACGCGCTGAACCCGAATCCGGTGTACGCCGACGGGCTCTGCACGAAGTAGCTGGTGGCGAGCTGGAGCGCGAACATCGCGAACCCGACCGACATGGCCGCCAGGTTGGTGACCAGGATCGGCCGGTGGCGCAGCATCTCCACCGAGACCAGCGGGGCGGCCGTACGCCGTTCCAGCAGGTAGAACCCGACCAGGATGACCACTGCGGCGGCGAAGAGGATCAGCACCCGGGCCGACGTCCAGCCCCACGAGTGCCCCTGCGAGATCGGCAGCAGCAGGCTGACCAGGCCGGCCGAGAGCACCACCGCGCCGACCACGTCCACCCGGCCACCGGCGCCCGGCCGGCGGGGCAGCGTGCAGGCGAGGGCCAGCACGACCGCGCTCGCCGCCACGCAGAGCCAGAAGATCCGCCGGTAGTCGGCGCCGTCCTGGGTGAGCAGCCCGGACGCGACCAGCGCGACACCGCCGCCGACGCCGAGCGTGGAGGCGACGATCGCCATCCCGTTGGTCAGCTTCGCCGCGGGCAGCTCGTGCCGGAGCAGGCTGATGCCGAGCGGGAAGAGACCGAAGCTGGTGCCCTGCAGGACGCGGGCGGCGATCAGCCAGCCGATGTCGTGCGCGGTCGCCGCGATCACGCTGCCGAGCAGGGTGGCGACGAGCGTACCGATGAAGACCGGCTTGATGCCGAGGACGTGGCCGAGGCGGCCGAGCAGGGGGGTGCAGGCGGACGCGGCGAGCAGCGTCGCGGTGGAGACCCAGCCGACCGTGGTGACGTCGGAGCCGAGCTGCTGCGCGATCTGAGCCAGCACCGGCACCGGGATGGACTGGATCATCGCCAGCAGGAAGCTCGCCGCGGCAGCGGTCGTGAGCAGCAGTTTTGAACGCACGAGCGGAACGGTAGCCGACAGAATCGACACACTGTCGAGTTTTATGGTCCACGCGTCGAGCGTCACAGGAGAGCGGGGCGGAAACCCCGATGTGCTACGGCGGCGCGTTCATCCGTACGGGAAGAAGGTCTTGGAACTGACTCCCGTGACGAGGGCGACACTGCACCGGGCACGATGCAGCAGGTGACGGCCGACCGAGGGACGCAGCACCGCCCGCAGCGCCCGGCGCGCGCGGGCACCCGCCACCACGAGCTGCGCACCCGCCGCGGCCTGGGCCAGCACCTCACCCGGCGGACCGACCACCACCTCGGTGCTCACCGCCACGCTCGGGAACCGCTGCCGCCACCCGGCCACCATCGCCTCGAGGCGGCCCTGCTCCGCCGTGACCGCCGCGAGATTGGCCTGGCAGAGCATGTCCCGGCCGTCCGGCGGAGTCCAGCCGTGCACCGCGCGCAGCGACACGCCCCGGACCGCGGCCTGCTCGAACGCGAACCCGAGCACCTGGCCGGCCGCCGGGCCCTCCCGGTCCACGCCGACCACCACCGGATCGGTGGCCCGGGGCTCGCCGCGCACCACCACCACCGGGCACCGGGCGTGTGCGCTGACCGAACCGCTGGTCGAGCCGAGCCAGGCCCGGACGCCGGTCGGGCGGCGGCCGCCGAGCACCAGCAACCCGGCCCCGGCGCCCCGCTGGATCAGGGCGACGGCCGCGGTGGAGTGCTCGATCCGCGCCCAGACACGGACGCCGGGATGGCTGGCCTCGGCGTTGTGCACGGCCCGGCCGAGCATGTCGGCGACCGCGAAGTCGGTCTCCGCGTCGGGGTAGACCGCCGCGGCCGGCATCATCGCGGCCGCCGGGACATAGCTCGGCCACTCATAGGCGTAGACCAGCTCGACCGGCGCACCACTGCGCTCGGCCTCGTCGAGAGCCCAGCGCGCGGCCTTGCGCGCCTCGGGCGAGCCGTCGTAGCCGACGACGATCCTCTGGTTAGGCACGGTTGCCGCCTCCTCCCGCGCTGCTTCCCCTGATCGTCGTGCCTATGACCCCTCGGGGCAAGGCTGGCGGCTCATTTGGACAACGCGTCGAGCACCGCCTCGGCGACGGCGGTGGACGAGGCCGGGTTCTGGCCGGTGACCAGGCGTCCGTCGGTGACCACGTACGGTTCCCAGTCCCCCGCCCCCTCGTGCTTCCCGCCGAGCTCCTCCAGGCGGCTCTGGAGCAGGAACGGCACCACCCCGGTGAGCCCGACCGCGGCCTCCTCGCTGTTGGTGAAGCCGGCCACCCGCTTCCCCGCGACCAGCGGCGTTCCGTCCGAAAGGGTCAGACCGATCAGCGCGGCCGGGCCGTGGCAGACCGCGGCCACCACGCCGCCGCGCTCGTAGAGGTCCCGGGCGAACGCCCGCAGGCCCGGGTCGGACGGGAAGTCCCACATCGCGCCGTGCCCACCGGCGAAGACCACCGCGTCGTAGCCGGCCGGGTCCAGGTCGGCGAAGCGCGGGGTCGCACCGATCCGCTCCCGTACGGCCGGGTCCTCGGTGAACGCCTTCTGGATCGGGTCGGTCAGGTCCACGCCGTCGACCGGGGGCTCGCCGCCGGCCACGCTCGCGAAGTCGACCTCCGCGCCGGCCTCGGTGAAGACGTGCCAGGGGTGGGCGGCCTCGGGCAGGTAGTAGCCGGTCTCCCGGAGGCCGCCGAGGTCGGCGTGGCTGGTCAGACCGATCAGAATCTTCGTCATGTGCTGCACTGTGCCCGGTTTCCGGCGCCGGACACCAAGAGGAGGACGGACGGTCAGCCATCGGAAATACTATGGCCGGGTGGTGAGCCTGGATCTGCTGCGGACGTTTCTCGCGGTCCATCGCGCCGGGACGCTGACCCGGGCGGCGGAGGTGGTCGGCCTCTCCCAGCCGACGGTGACGGCACAGGTCCGGGCGCTCGAGGGGGAGCTGGGACATCCCCTCTTCGTCCGCGGGGCGCGCGGCGTGACGCCGACGGCGTTCGCGGACGACCTGGCCCGGCGGCTGGACGGCCCGATGGACGCCCTGGACGGCGTGGCGACCGGGTTGACCGGGATGGTCGAGCCGACGCTGCACCTGGGCGGGCCGGCCGAGCTGATGACCGCACGAGTCCTGCCCGCTTTATCTGAATATAAGCGACATATTCGGGTGAAGCTCGGCCTGGCCGACGACCTGCTCACCGAGCTCAGCGCGGGCCGCCTCGACCTCGTGGTCAGCGCGGTGCGGCCGAGGAAGGCCGGGATCCACGCCGAGCCGCTCTGCGACGAGGAGTTCACCCTGGTCGCCGCGCACAAGATTACCGACATATCCGAAATATCGCTTCTCTCGTACGCCGAGGACCTGCCGATCATCCGGCGCTGGTGGCGCCACGTTCTCGGCGCTCCCCCGCCGAACCGCGCCACCCTCGTCGTCCCCGATCTCCGCGCGCTCCGGGCGGCCGCCGTCGCCGGCATGGGCGCCACGGTCCTCCCCCGCTACCTGATCGAGAAGGACCTCGCCGACGGCACCCTCGTCGAGCTCCACCCGACCGACGACCCGCCGATCAACACGATCTACCTGGCCACCCGGAAATCCACCCGAAACACGCCGCACATCGCCGAAATCCACGCCGCATTGATCGTCGCAGGTAAATCTTGGTGACATCCGGGTAACACAGATCACGCGTCCGACGTACGGGATCGGAAACGTGGATTTGATCTTCGAGCGCTAGCGTCCTCGCGCCGCGCCAGGGTTGTCCGGCATAGCCCGACAGCGCCGAGTACACACGAGGAGAATCCATGGCTATCAAGGCCGAATACCTGTGGGTCGACGGTACCCAGCCGACCGCCAAGCTCCGCTCGAAGACCAAGATCCTCGCCGAGGGCGCCGAGCCGCCGGTGTGGGGCTTCGACGGCTCGAGCACCAACCAGGCGCCCGGTGACAAGTCCGACTGCGTGCTGCGCCCGGTCTTCACCTGTCCGGACCCGATCCGCGGCGGCGCCAACATCCTGGTCATGTGCGAGGTCGAGCTGATCGACGGCACCCCGCACCCGACCAACACCCGCGCCCCGCTGCGCGAGGTCGCCGACAAGTTCGCCGACCAGGAGGCGATCTTCGGCATCGAGCAGGAGTACACCTTCTTCAAGGACGGCCGCCCGCTCGGCTTCCCGGTCGGCGGCGGCTTCCCCGCCCCGCAGGGTGGCTACTACTGCGGCGTCGGCTCGGACGAGGTCTTCGGCCGTGAGATCGTCGAGGCGCACATGGACGCCTGCCTCGAGGCCGGCCTGAACCTCTCCGGCATCAACGCCGAGGTCATGCCGGGTCAGTGGGAGTTCCAGATCGGCCCGGTCGCCGCGCCGCAGGTCGCCGACGAGCTCTGGATCGCCCGCTGGCTGCTCTACCGCATCGCCGAGGACTACGGCGTCTCCGCCACCCTCGACCCGAAGCCGGTCAAGGGCGACTGGAACGGCGCCGGCGCGCACACCAACTTCTCCACCAAGGCGATGCGCGAGGGCTACGACGCGATCATCGCGGCCGCCGAGGCGCTGGGCAAGAAGCGCCAGGAGCACGTGGACGGCTACGGCGCGGGCATCGACCAGCGCCTGACCGGCCTGCACGAGACCGCCCCGTGGACCGAGTACAGCTACGGCGTCTCGGACCGCGGCGCGTCGGTGCGCATCCCGTGGCAGGTCGAGAAGGACGGCAAGGGTTACATCGAGGACCGCCGCCCGAACGCGAACGTCGACCCGTACGTGGTCACCCGCCTGCTGATCGACACCATCTGCACGGCGCTGGCCTGATGATTCCCGGACACGCGCAGGGGGAACCTCCCCTGCGCGTGTTCCACATCGAGCCGGGGTCCCCGCGGTCGCCGGTGATCCTGCACGTTCCGCACGCCTCGCGCGCGCTGCGCGGTTCCTTCCTCGCCTCCCCGGCGGAGATCGGCGAGGAACTCGACCACCTGACCGACGCGCACACCGACGTGATCGCGTCCCTCGCCGCGGAGATGTCGGAGGAATCCCCGTGGATCTTCCGGAACCTCTGGTCGCGCCTGGTGGTCGACCCCGAACGCTTCCCGGACGAGTCCGAGGAGATGCTGCGCGCCGGCATGGGCCCGGTCTACACCCACGGTTTCGCGGGACGCAGGCTGCGTGATCCGGCGCCGGCTCTCCTGCACGAGCATTTCCTCCCGTACGCCGAGAGCTTCACCGCCGCGGTGGACGAGCGCCTGGCCGCGGCCGGCCGGGTGGTCATCCTGGACGTGCACTCGTACTCCACCGAGCCGCTGCCGTACGAGCTGCACGCCGACGGCCCGCGCCCGCCGGTCTGCCTCGGCACCGACGACTTCCACACCCCGCCCGCCCTGCTCGGCGCCGCCCGGGCGGCCTTCGAGGGCACGGCTCTGAACAGCCCGTTCGCCGGTTGCTACGTCCCGCGCAAGCACTACCACCGCGATCCCCGGGTCACCGCGCTGATGCTGGAGATCCGCCGCGACCAGTACATGCACGAGCCCGGCGGGGAGCCGCACGACGGCCTGGACCGGATCGCCGCGGCACTCGCGAGCCTGATCGCCTCCCTGCCGTAGGGGCGCACCGGCGTTCCGGGTGACATGATGGGCGCGGAATGCTGTTTCCCCGGCCAGGAAAGGGTGCGGCGGCCGATGGCTGAATTCGAGGCGAGCACGTTCGCCACGGCCGGCCGGGTGACCGTGACCGTGTCCGGCGAGTGCGACCTCTCCGTCCGGGAGCGCCTCACCGCGGTCCTGCTCGACGCGGTGAACCGGGGACCCCGGGTCTTCGTCGACGTCGCCGCGGTCTCCTTCCTCGACTCCAGCGGGGTGCACGCGCTGGTCACCGCCCACCACGCGGCCCAGGGTCGGGGCGGGCGGCTCTTCGTGACGAACGCGGCCGGCGCGGTCGCCACCGTACTGGAGCTGACCGGTCTGGACGCGCTGTTCCAAGCGCCCGCCGAGGCCGCCCTCCCCGGGCCGGAAGAGCGCCGTCATGCCTGAACCCGTGATCCCGGAGCAGGCGGCCGATCCCGGCGCCGACGGGATGTCCTACACCGAGCCCGACGACCTGCGCCGGATCCGCGCGTTCGTCACCGAGCGGGCCACCCGGCTGGGCCTGCCGGAGAGCCGGATCGACCTGCTCACCCTCGCGGTCAGCGAGCTCACCACCAACACGCTGCAGCACTCCGGCGGCGGCGGGCACATCCGGGTCTGGGCCGAGGACGGGCAGCTGGTCTGCGACGTGGTCGACGGCGGCGGGCCACGGCCGTTCGGGCGGTCGATGCCGAGCGCCGAGGCGGTCCGCGGGCGCGGGCTGGCCATCGTGGAACGGGTCTGCGACGCCGTCTACACCGCGACCGTGCCCGGCGGCACCATGGTCCGCATCTTCCTCAACCTGTGACCAGCACGGCCAGCGTGCACGTGTCGTCGTCCGGGCTCGGGGCGTGCAGCAGCCGGTGGAGCCGGGTCAGCGGGTCACCGTCCGGCTCGGCCGAGACCGCGGCCAGGTGGTCCCGGACCTCGGCGGTCCGCCGCTCCACTCCCGCGCCGCGCCGTTCGACCAGCCCGTCGGTGTAGAAGAGCACCAGGTCACCCGGCTCCAGCGTGTCCTGCGTGACCGGGAAACCGGTCTCCTCCTCGGCGCCGAGCAGCAGGCCCAGCGGCCGTTCCAGCACCGTGCCCCGCCCGGCCCGGCCGAGCAGCGGCGGCGGATGACCGGCCCGGGCCCACGGCAGGGTCCGCGTCTCCGGGTCGAACATCGCGACCACCGCCGTACCGGTGATGCCGAGCTGCCCGGCCAGCCGGTTCAGGTGCCCGAGCAGCTCGCCCGGGTCGCGGATGCCGATCGACAGCCACGCCACCAGGGCGAACCGCAGGTGGGCCATGCCGCTCGCCGCGTCCAGGCCGTGTCCCGCGACATCCCCGACGGCGAGCGCCACCCGCCCGTCCGGCATGGTCTGCGCGTGGTACCAGTCCCCGCCGACCTGGACCGCGCTCTCCGCGGGCAGGTAGCCGACCATCGCCCGGAGCCCGGCCAGCGGGAACGGCTCGGCGGGCACCGGCTGGATCAGGTGCTGCAGCTGACGGGCGAGCCGGTGCTCCGCGAGCGCGGTCAGCTCGCCGATCCGGACCTCCTCGCTGAGCCGCTCGATCTCGCCGCGGGACGCCACCCGGGCGGTCACGTCCTGCACCACCGCGTAGATCTTCAGCGGCCGGCCGTCCGGGTCGCGGACCAGCTCGGCGAGGATCCGCAGGTGTTTGACCCGTCCGCCGAGCCGGAACCGGACGGTCACGTCGGAGGCCGACCGGCTGTCCAGGTCCTGCCAGGAGGCCTCGGCGATGCACCGGTCCTCGGGCAGCACCGCGGCGGCCTGGTCGGCGCGGGACAGCGGGCCGAGCTCGCGGTCCCGCTCGAAGATCGGGTACATCCCCGGGGACCACTCGTTGCGCCCGGTGATCATGTCGTGCTCAGACCAGCCGAGACTGCCCAGCGCCTCGGTGTTCGCCAGGCGGCGCTGATACTCGTCGACGCGTTCCCACCAGACCAGCAGGCCACCGAGGACGCGCCGGGCGCTGACCTCGAAACGGGACTCGCCGTACCGGAACTCGCCGAGGTCGCCGGGCTCCCCGGTCCGCAGCACCCACAGGTAGAGACTCCAGAGCGGCCCGCCGACCATGGCCGGGTAGAGTTCGCTGAGCAGGGCGTCGACGCGCTGGACGCCCCGGCCGTAGATGTCGTGGATCTGGTCGCTGGTGGCGGCGATCCGGAAGTCGGCGATCGCGCCGTCCGGGCCGGTGACCGGAAGCAGCCAGGTGCAACCGGCCGGGATCACGGCCAGGAGCTCACGGACCACGTCCTCGTCGGCCATCCCCGCAGCCTATCGGCCCCCTGATGGGAGCTATGCCATCCGATCGGGTGTGCCGCCCGGAGTCTCCGGGAACCACGGGCCCCACGGACGCACTCGGCGCGGAGACGTCGATGAGCGAGCTCACCCGGGTGGCGGGCGAGCTCGCCAGGTGGTCGGCAGATTCCGCGTCTGAGGGGTCAGTGTCCCAACAGCAACTGCACCCGGCGTACGAGATCGGCCAGGTCGATCGGCTTGACCATGTAATCCTCGGCACCCGCGACCCGGCCCAGATCCACGTCGGCCGGCGCACCCCGCCCGCTCATGAAGATCACCGGCGTGTGCGCGGTCTGCGCCGACGAGTGCAGCTCGTAGCAGAAGGCCAGCCCGTCCATCCCCGGCATCGACACGTCGAGCAGCACCAGCTCCGGGCGCTCCCCGACGGCGAGGGCCATCGCGGTACGGCCGTCCTCGGCCACCAGGGTCCGGTACCCGGCCGCCTGCAGCTTGAAGGCGACCATCTCACGCACACTCTCGTCGTCGTCGGCGACCAGGACGGTCGGCGGCTCCAGGGCCGCGGACCAGCCGCCGAGTCCGGCGTCGCTGAACTGGATCGTGTGCATGCCTGCTCCTTCGGGTAGGCCCCCAGATTCGGCACCGGGACCGTGAGCTGCAGGAATACACCGGTTGCGACCCGGTGGCTATCGACCGGCCCATCTCGGTTAGGTTAGGGTTACCTAAACACCTGCGGGGAGGCTGACCGTGACCCAGACCGCTGTACCCACCGAGACGTCGCCGTTCCGGTTCTTCCACGTCGAAGTGACCCGCGTGGTCCAGCTCAGCCCGAGCTTCCTGCGGGTGACCTTCACCGGCGACGACCTCGACCGGTTCGCCGACAACGGCTTCGACCAGCGGATCAAGCTGATCGTCCCGCTGGAGGGCTGCGGCCTCGACCACCTGCCCACCGGCGCGGAGTGGTTCATGGAATGGCGCGTCCTCCCCGACGACAAGCGCAACCCGATCCGCACCTACACCGTGCGCGCGGTCCGCCCGCTGCTGCGCGAGGTCGACGTCGACATGGTCCTGCACGGCATCACCGGCCCGGCCTCCGCGTGGGCCGCCGCGGCCGCCCCCGGCACCACCGCCTGCCTGCTCGGCCCGAACGCCGACTGGACCGGCGCGCACGGCGGCATCGACTTCCACCCGCCGGCCGGCACCAACCGCATCCTGCTCGGCGGCGACGAGACCGCGGTCCCCGCGATCGCCGGCATCCTCGCCGCGCTCCCCGCCGACGCCTGCGGCGAGGCCCTCCTCGAGGTCCCCGAGTCCGGCGACCACCTGCCGCTCACCGCCCCGCCCGGCGTCCGCATCACCTGGCTCCCCCGCGACGGCGCCGAGCACGGCACCAGGCTGATCCCGGCCGTCCAGACCGCCGCCGCCCACCTCCTCGGCGACGCGGCCGGCACGACCTGCGCCGACCTCGAGGACGTCGACGTCGACCACGACCTCCTCTGGGAGGTCCCGGACGGCACCGAGCCCACCGACGGCTTCTACGCCTGGCTGGCCGGCGAGGCCGCCGTCATCAAGTCGCTGCGCCGCCACCTGGTCGCCACCTGCGGCGTCGACCGCCGCTCCGTCGCCTTCATGGGTTACTGGCGCTTCGGCCGCCCCGAGTGCTGACCGGCCGGCCGGCGCACCCCTCGGCGCCGGCCGGAACCCGGGACCCGCTACTCCAGGCGGGTCCAGCGTTGCCGGGGCGCCTGCATGCCGTCACTGGGCAGGGAGACGACGATCTCGCCCGGGTGCACCAGCACCGGCAGGAAGTACATGCACGCGTCGCCGAGCCGCATCCGCTCGGCAGAGGTCCTGCGGCGCTCCGCGGTGGAGGCGACCGCCAGCGCCCCACCGGTGTAGCTCAGATTCGACTCCAGCAGCACCTCGGACGCGCCGCTCGGCCGGTGCGAACGCACCGTGAACACCAGCAGCTGCCGGTCGTCCAGGGCGACGGCCCGCCAGGACCCCTCGCTGTGCCCGGCGCGCGGGAACCGCGCGCGGCGGCCGGTCTCGTACCGCTGCCACCCGTCGCCGTCGAACGCGAGATGACTCGCGGGGCGCCGCCGGAATCGCGTGGCCCCCAGCGTGGTGAACACCTCCGGATGAACGACCCACAGCCCGCCGAGCACTCGCCCCAGGTCCACGGCTCACCCCACATACCCGAACGCCACGGTCACACCGTCCACACCCGACCGTAGGCCGCCGCCCGGGGCTCCATCAAGGCCCGGAAGGCCGCCCGAGACGGGCCCGCCGTACGCCGGAGCGACCCCCACCACCGAGTCATCGGCCGCCATCACCGACGCGAGTGACACCCGTGAGGTGACGGTCAGCGTCGTCGCGGTGTGCGCGATCCGCGGCAGATCCCGGTTCCCATCGATGGTCATCACCCGGCCCCGATCGTCCAGGTACGCACAGCCCCCACCCGCAGACTCCCCTCGGCGATCGACGGCGAGGCCCGGGAGGAACCGGTGGACGGGCCGATCAGGTGCGGCACGGGCGGCTGTCCGATGCTCTCGGCACCGAGCGCCGACAACACCCCGTCACTACCGTGCAGCAACGCCGGGCAGGCCTCGAGCAGCGATGTCCTGGTCAGCGTCGTCGCATCACCCGCATGCCCGGCCCCGGTGAACGTCGTCGACGACGCGCTGTCACCGTGGATGGACGCCCCGCCGGCCGGTGCGGTGTACGGATTCTGCGGCACGACCGCCGCCGGGACGACGATGAGCGCGGCGAGCAGCGAGCGCGTGAGCCCGCTGAGTAAGCGCCTGTTTACACCGCGGACGCTCCTCCGGCCATGCACCCAAGCCAGTGCTTTCCCAGAGGAGAAATAGGTTATCTCGTTGGGGTAAACCCCCCGCTACTGCTCAAGAACTGACAGACCGGAGTGCTCAAGACTCGACAGAATCCGTGCCGGGACGGTGCCAATCTCTGCGCAAGGCCGGCCAGCCGAGACGCCTCTACCAGTCGGAACGTCAACCGAGGGGGGATCTGAATGTCCGGACCTGTCTGTTTCTACGTGCCCGCGCACATCATCGACCACATCGCCCGCAACGCTCGCCAGCTCGGCATGGACCCGGACGCGGCGCAGCGCACCGCGGTCGCGTCCTCCGCCGTGCGCCAGCAGCGCCGCCTGCAGACCACCACCAGCCTCGACGCCCTCACCCCGCCCCGGCCGGGCAAGGGCGACCGGCAGATCTACGACGACCAGAACACCTGGAACACCGGGGTCCAGCCGGTCCGCGGCGAGGGCGACCAGCCGACGCCGGGCGCCAACGTCAACGCCGCGTACGACGGCCTCGGCGCCACCCGCGACTTCTACCGTGAGCTGCTCGGGCGCGACTCGATCGACAACGCCGGGCTGACCCTGCTCGGCGACGTCAACTTCGGCGAGAAGTACGACAACGCCTTCTGGGACGGCACCCGGATGGTCTTCGGCAACGGCGACGACGTCATCTTCAAGGATTTCACCGGCGACGTGGACGTCTGCGCGCACGAACTGACCCACGGCGTCACCCAGTACACCGCGGGCCTGGTCTACACCGATCAGCCGGGCGCCATGAACGAGGCGTTCTCCGACATCTTCGGTGCCTGCGTCGACCAGTACGTGCACAAACTCGACGCCGGCGAGCACAACTGGCTGATCGGCGAGGGGGTGATGGCCGACCAGCTCTACGGCGAGGCGATCCGCTCGATGGCCCACCCGGGTACGGCGTACGACAACCCGGTCCTCGGCAAGGATCCGCAGGCCGCGCAGATGTCGCAGTACGTACCCGGCGGCGATCCGCACATCAACAGCGGCATCGTGAACCGGGCCTTCTACCTGACCGCGATCGAGCTGGGCACCTTCCCGGCCGCCAAGATCTGGTACGCCACCCTGCAGAACCTCTGGCCGCAGGCCCAGTTCTCGGACTGCGCCTACGTCTGCGCCGAACAGGCCCGCATCCTGGCCCGCGACGCCAAGGTCGGCCGCAACGCACCGCAGACCGTCCGCGCCGCGTTCCGCGAGGTCGGCATCTCCTAGAAGAACACCCTGGAAGAACACCCTGGAAGCACACCCCAGGCGTTTCCCGTTGCCGGCATCCGCCCGTTAGGCCGGCAGCACCTGAGCGGCGATCTTCTCCCCATGAGGTCGCCGCTCAGGCCGCCGGTTCCCCCTCGACGACCATCCCCGGCCCCGACCACGCCACCCCGCAGTCGTCACAGCTCCAGTTCACGTGCACCAGCCCACGCCGCCGGCGCGGAACCCGTTTGTACAGCTCAACGCCGCAACACCAGCAGGAGGCGCGAACCACCGTCTCGCCGGGTGCGGCATCCGGTATCTTCATGGTCGGCAGATACCCCCTGGTTGCCGACCCGAACATGGTGGGGAGCCCCTCGTCGTGACGGACCGCATCCGCGCCGAGTTACGCCGCTCCGGCGGCTTCACCGGCCGCTCACTCCACGTCGTCCTCGACTCCACCGAGCTGCCCGACGAGCGCGCCACCGAGCTCGCCCGCCTCGTCCGCGCCCTCGACCTCACCCGCCTCGCCGCCGACGTCCCACCCACCTCCGGCGCCGACCTGATGCGCTACGACATCACCATCGACGACGGCTCCCGCCACTGGCACGGCATCGTCGCCGACCCGCACGTCCCCCCAGCTCTGCGCCCCCTCCTCCACTTCCTTTCACAACCACTTCTCTAGTACGCCCCACACCTCCCACCCCACCCATCCCCGCCCCACCTTCGCGGCCCGCGACCACCCTGCCCCCTCCCGGCCATCACGCGACTCCCGGTCTCGGCTGGCGCTCAGGGGTGTCTCGCTCCGCAGAGACACCCCTGAGCACCAGCCACCGCACAATCCCGCTCCCCGCCCACGCCAATCGCACAATCCCGCTCCCGCCCACGCCGATCGCACAATCCCGCTCCCCACCCACGCCGATCGGCTCGCCCGGCCGCATCCCGCCGGAGTTCAGATGCGGCGAAGGGCGGCCTCGATCCGCTCGATGTCCTCGGCGTCCTTGGCCCGCCGGGGCAGATCCGGATTCCAGACCGGCATCATCCGCTTGATCTCGACCTGCGCCCGCGGCGACACGATCGGGCAGACGATCCCGGCCAGTTCCCCGGGCGGCCCGTCCAGCAGATCCTCCGGCCAGGGCTCCCCCGCCCACGCACCGGCCGGCACCACGGGACACCCCGCGTCATCCCGCCCCAGCAGCGTGACACTCTGCTCGATCCCGTCCCGCTCCAGATCGAGCTGCTCATCATGCGGCGGCTCCGGCAACAGCCGCCACCCCCGCCCGGCGAGCACCGTGACGAGCCGCGGCGCCTCCTCATGCCACGCGAACCAGTCGATGTCCCGGTGCTCCCGGGTCACCTCCCCGAGAAAGAAGTCCATCGCCCACCCACCGCGCAGCCACAGCCCCACCCCGAGCTCCCCGGCCACCCGCACGGCTTCCTCGATAGCCCCCAGCTGCCCCGCCACCCGCTCATCCCTCACCCCCGAACGCTACCTCCTCTGTGGACCACCCACCCCCTGCCCACATCGTCCACCCGAGCCCGGCGGAGACCCCCTCGGCCCCAGCCACCAGGCCCTGGCTGGCGCCCAAGGGTGTGTCCACACGCCCGAGACACCTCTCAGCGCCAGCTGACTGATCGGCCGGCACCGGCGCGGTATGCGGCACGGGATTCCAGTCACCCGCGCCAGCTGGCGGGGACTGTACAAATAACGGTGTAACTCCTGATCAAGGAGACGCATCTGATGACCATGACAACTGAGGCCGTGGATACTGCCGCGGTGGCGAAGAAGCAGCAGTCGTTGGAGCCTGGCCTGCCGGGCGGGGTGGATGCCGAGCTGATCGGTCAGCTTGTCGA